>CAZZDD010000010.1:0-46112 GCA_964652185.1 uncultured Candidatus Peribacteria bacterium
GTCCTGCCTCGCCTTCGGTCCGGTGGCGCTTGTGGTCGAAAAGCCTGCGTGTGCGATAGATGCTGATCAGCGGTGCAGGCGGCGGCGACCATGTGGTTGTTTAGGCCAAAATGCTTGGCGCTTCCTTTTCAGCTATCATCGTCTTCAGCAGTGCAAGACCTTCGTCTAGGCTGAGTTCTGGATACAGCACCCACACCAGGTCCAGCGCACGCGCGTACGCACGCACGACGGACTCATCAGCCGGGTCTGCGTAGGCCAAAAAGGCCACCAGGTTATTAAGACGGGTTGTAATTTCCTCACGACTGCGCATATTATTCTCCATTCTGCACTACCGGCAGCCATACACTGTGACACAGCACAACGCCGTTGGCGTCAACTACGCACCCCGGCGGCATCAACTGCGCGTGCGCCTCGTCTGCCCAGGCCACGATGGCAAGCAATAGCGCCACAGCGGCAACGAACCAGACCACATCACGTTTTGTTACTCGGTTAATTCTCATGGTATAATTCAACTTCCTTTAGTTCCCATTTTGCCGGCTGCTGCTGATTCGCTGTCAGCAGCAGCCACCCCTTACTACTTCTTCGGATTCAAAATCTCTTCCGCCTTATCAGCGGTCGATTGGTGCGTCGTCTCGTCGTTGGTATTCTTGGCGAAGCGAACGCGCTTGCTTGTCTTGACGCTGGTATCTTCCGTACTAACTGCCTGATCGTCGTGTACTTTGTTGAAAAACATTGCATATCTCCTATCTGTTGTTGGTGCAAACGATAGGATTCCCATTCCCCTGCACTACCACATCCCAACCGTCAACAACTCCACCGGTGTTCGCCCTGCGCACAGTTGCCGCTGTTGCTCTTCAAGAGCTTGTGCATTGCGTTGCCACTGCTGCCAGGCTGACCACAGCGCTTCGGTGTACAGCCGCACCTCGGCATGGCTGAAGTTCGCCGGATGTTCCTCGTCTAGCAGGCTGACGTACACACCGCATTCGCCAACATCACGCACGAACGTGCCGACAACCGGTTTGCGCTGCGTGGTGAATGCTTGGCGCCTGGCAACGATTACGGTGTCACCGGGTTTCATGCGGACACCTCATCCTGAAATAAAAATGCCTGATCCGGATTTTGCTTTTTCGCGAGTGTTTTCGAGAATCCATGCGATTTGATTTCATTCCGCACAGATTCATTGTGCGCTATCCATGCATTGGCCTGCGCGAAAAAATCCTTCTTGATTTCAAACCCGAACGGCTTACGTCCAAGATTGTAGGCTGCGATCAGTGTCGATCCGCTGCCTGCAACGGGATCAATGACCACATCACCGGGATCGGTGAAGATGCGGATCAACTTTTCGAGTAGCGCTACCGGCTTTTGTGTCGGGTGGATTTTGCGATACATGTCGTCTTTGTCGTCTTCCCAGTCCATGACATTGAAGATCATCTTGCCGTCGTTGTTGAATTTCGGCAGCTTGTCGCGGTATAGCAAAAGTCCGTATTCGGCGTTTCCAACGACCCGCATGTTAGCCTTGAGAACCTGGGCGCTGAACTTTTTGCGAAAAACTAGATTGATATAGTTGTTAATGCCATACTGTCTCGCTAGCTCAATCAACGGGAATTGCTGCTCGAAACTGCAAAAAACAATCATACACGGGGCCTTGCCGCGCTCCTTCGGCTCCTTGATCATCAGCTTTGAGCAGAAGTGCATGAACTCGGGGGTCTTAAAATTTTCATCAGTATCAAAAAACGACTTTCCAGCCAAAGCGCTTTCACCGTTGGCATTATCGCCGCCAACATACCACTGGGGGTTACTGCCATAAGCATTGATGCCGATATTGTACGGAATATCTGCTATAACCAATTGCGCCCGCGGGATATTGTAACTTTTAAAGTTCTGGAAATGGTCGTTGATCAACATCAGTGATTCTCCCGGCAGTGTTCCGCCGGCAAACTGCACACGTCGCACCACGTGGCACGTTCTATCGTGGCCAGTTGCGCACGTTGCGCACGCTTTACGCTCGACGGCGTGGCGTTAAAATATATACGGTTATCATCCCGTCGCCAGACGGTTACGTCGGCCTTCCATCCAGACCGGTATTTTTGCACGTTGACAGTAAGGCATTGAATCTTACCCCGGCACATCCGGTACGTATCCATTTTTCTATCCTTTCATGAGGGGCCAGCCTGCCGCCATCACGCCAGGCGGCGCTTAGTCGCAAACAGGCCAGCCAACGAATTAGAACTGACTACGCCGCGCCTCTTGACGCTCTTCCAGTTCTGCTACCTCGTCACGATGCGCTTGTAGCCAACCGGCTGCACGCACACGGTTGCGCCCCGGTCCTCGCCGATCACCGAACGCCGCGTAACCGGCCTCGTATTCGGCGAACACGCTGCGCAGGCTCATGAACTGCATCGCAACCGGTAACGTTGCCACAATGCTGGCGTGCGCCAAAAGTTTGTATGGTTCAACTCGTTTCATGATCCACATCCTGGGCAATTGCCATACGTCGGGTCATAGTAGGTGCCGCAACTGCGACATTTGAACACGCCATTACGCACCTTGGCAGGCTTCTGCGCCTGAAACTCAGCGAACGTCACGCCCACGGCCGCCCAGATATCGCAGGCGTTGAGACGTCGCATTCGTTCCTGCTCTTGATAACTATTGACTTGTTGCTGATTCATTGCTATACTCATATCTGTTTCCTTCTACACCCTTCATTTGGCGCCGCTTCTGCGATAACAGGAGCGGCGCTTCTTTTTGCCTACCGCTCGTTCGCACGCTCCACGATCATCGCCGCCTCGTAAGGCGTCACCTCATGGTCCTCTAGTTCGGCCACGCGCTGCTCAAGCCGCTCAATGCGCTCCGCCAAAGACGGGTGCGCACCGTTGAGGTACGCCACGCGGTCAGCGGCTTCCTCACTGTCGCCGTAGTCGCTGTCGCTGTGCCACTTGCCGTCAGGCGCATAAAAGCCGACGGTCCATAACTGCGGTTCTGTTCGGATGTATACGTACATGGTTGCTTCCTTTCCTTTCAAAACTTAACGAATAACTAATCCTTAGTTTATCCACTTTCGGTACACATGTCAACCGCCAAAATATCCCAAAAGTTATGATTTTCGCCACAGTTATCGTAAGCTGTCATAATTTCATGATTGATAGTAACTATAAGTTACGACGTGGTTGCGGTGATAATGTCGATGATTTGCTGCAAGTAGTGAGCGGTGGCGAAGCCTGTCGGTATGCGGATGATGCGGTAGCCAAGCAGCGCAGCGTTGTTCAGCTTCAGACAATCTTCTATGTAGCCTTTTCCGCCGCGACTATGGCGGCCACCAGTCCACACGCCGCCGTCGAGTTCAATGAGCCAATGTCCTATTCTGTAGTCTGCGCGCCACTGGCGATCTGGGTTGAAGTAATATTCCTTCTCCAACTCCGGGCCATCCAGCAATCGCCAAGTGGCTTCAAACGTGGCGGCGAAGCGATTGCGCATCTCGGCGTCAAGTTCTTTGCGCGCCTGCGTTTTTGGCTCTTTCGCCTGCTCAAGCATGTGCTTATTTAGCTCATACGTGTGGTCGCTGACTTCGACACCGAAAAGGCTTGGCATCATCTCACCTCACGAAACTTGGCCACTGGCAAGCGGAACTTTGCAAACAATGAGAATGGCAACATGCCATTGTCGTCGGCTCGACACAATGCACACCGACTGCGCTACGCCAGTAGCCAATTTGATTAGAACGGAATTTCGTCAACTCCGTCAGCACGATTCAATATCTCTTGCGCCTCCCTCACCTCTCTGGGTGAGTAGTCGTCAGGATTGTCAACCTTTTGGCGTGACAACCGAATTTCCCTATCACTTGGCTTCGGCTGAACGCTGGCTTCCACGAACGCCCGCGCACGGCGCAACGCTTCGGCGGGTGACTCGTCAGGTTCCAACTCCACGACTACGCCAATCTTCTGGTTTTCGTAGTTGCCTAATGAAATCAACTTTTCGTACTTCACTGATTGCACTCGCATATAAATTCCTTTCGTTTGCTTAGAACGCTGCAACGGGTTCGGCTGACTCAACGGTGACGGATTCGGCCATCTTCTGGAGCTTGTCCAACTGACGATCAAGGAATGCGGTCAGCACGCTGATCAGGTTGTCTTCTGTCAGCCGCCCACCATGCGCATCGACAATCTTTTTCAGACTCGCCTTGGCGCTGTGCTCATTCTCCTGCGCACCGACAGACACCGCCCACAGCTTAGCTGATTCTACGCTCTTGGCTGCATTGCCGGCGTTCAGCCATTCGGCAACCTGTGCGGGGATCTGCGTCTCTACGTCACTCCGTTCTACTGGCTTCTTCTCAGCCGGCGCACCTTGCAGCCAGTCAATCAGAATGGCTGCAACATCGGAGCCAGGCTTGTTGTACACATGACCAGTAAGCGCCGGACAACGTGATTTCGTGACAATGGCGTTATTCTCAATGTCCATATCGAAAAACACGTCGAACTCATACTCAAACCCTTCACGCTGGATCGGCGCCATACCGACTTTCTTGATGACAGTCTTGCCGCTTGCGTCTTTATCCTGGCTATAATCCTGCTTGCTGCGCATGGTGGCGATAACGTGGATCGACGCACCGACAATACTTTCGGTGAGCCGGTTCTGGATCGGCGTTGCGTCTTTCCAGGCGGCAAAGCCGTTCGGGTTGCGATTGCGCTTGGCAATCTCGTCAACCAGGTCCAACATACCGCCCGTACCATTCCAGGCGTGTGTCAGACTGTCCAACACAATAACCTGGTAACCGGCCGCCGCGGCTTCCCGGATCGCAGCGCCATAATTATCGGGGTGGTACGGCGGGACTAACTCCATCACGTCAAACTCAAACAGGTCGGCATACTTGCTGGCGCTGCCGTGCTCTGTATCGACTACGGCCACCTTGCCGCCAAGCGCCGACGCAATCGCCAGGCTTGTGTAAGTCTTGCCGCTACCACTGGGGCCAGCGATAGCCAGCCGTAACTTCGATTCATGCTTCACTGCTTTTACGAATGCCATAATCTTTTTCCTTTCAATTCAACAAAAATTAAACCGTCGCATTGTCAATAACAACACCTTTGCCAGCCAGGTTGGCGATACACTCGCCAAGATAAGCCGCGTTATGTTCTGGGTAGCGACTGTGGATATCGCCATCGGTAAAGGTTGTCGGATCGCACCCTAGCACTTTGCCGCGATAGCTACGTACGCGCCACAGTGGTTCAACCTTATATCCACGCCGTATCATTTCCCGCATGACTTCCAGGTGATAGCCATACAGCCACGCATACGGGTGCGTGAACACGTAATCAACCGTTGCGTGTTTCTTGCCCCAGCCCGCGCCCCTGAGCGCGCAAGCTTCGCGGTGCTGCCCGAGTAGCTGCTGACGTGGTAGCTTCGTCAGCAAGTCAACGTGCCATAGTCTCATGATTTCACCTCTGCCTTGATTAATCCAATAGCTTTTCTTAACCCTTCGATTTGGCCGTCAAAAAAGATGGCGTTAGATGGTTGCTTTGACTTTTCCTCCTTGCAGTCATCAATCAGTTTGCCAAACTCGCGAATCATTCCGGTCTTCGTTACCAACTTTTGCCACCGGACTATCTCTTCCTCCATTTCTTTTATCGTAAACTCGTACACCTCAATCGCTTGGCGTGCGGTCTCTAGCTGATTACTTAATTCAACTATGCGCCCATTCAACGCCAGAAGATGTGTCTCAATCTCATTCATGATTGCGCCTCAAGCTTTCCGGTTTTACCCATCGCTCCACAAATTCATGCTTTGGTTTCAGCATCTCAGTTTTAATGAGCACACGCTTGACCGTACAACGAAGCACCTCGCCCCGGACAGGTACGATGTAGCCATACCCGCCACTTGGTTGCCAGTCCCATGTAACGATCTGCCCCGGTTGAAACTGTTCGACTGCGTTCATGTTGCACCTTTCCTAGAATGGAATCTTTCCGTCCACTAGCTCGTTCCAGTTCGCTATGTTGCAGCATTCGTCACAGTACCAATATCCCTCAGCGTCACGATGCGCCCACCCTTCGATAATTTCCCCACACAAAAAGCATGGCGGGGCAGGCTCGTTGTCGTTGTCGTCGCTATCCGGTTCAACCGGATCATCCCTGAGACAGTGCGGGCATGGCCTGCCCGTCCAACCGTCCGCATACTCATCGCCAGTAAAAGCGCAAGCCGGACAGCCTACACCCCATTTAACATATTCGCTCATAAGCACCTTTCCTTTACCAATCCTGTTTTCTGGTTCGTGCATCAAGGCACAATGGCCCTATGCGCAATGTCGCCCAGATGCCATTTGAAAAGTCAACAGCAATACCAATAGCCCAATTGTCCCACGTCAAACGATAGCCAAACATAACTTCGCGCCTTTCCTGAAAAGATAATTAATAACTATGTATTGCAGTGTACTACATATTTTCATAACTGTCAAGTGCGAATTATCGTCAAAGGATAATTCATGCTTGACTTTCGCCTAAAAGTGTGTCATACTTAGTATTATCGTAACTTATAGGACATTTTAGGAGGCCATATGGATTTGACACTCGAAAAGCAAGTAACGGAACGTGCGCCGCTGTCGGTGCGATTGACCGAGGATGAATGGGACGCGCTAGATGAACTACAGGCGTTTCTTGGTTTTAGCAATCGAAGCCAGGTGATTAAGCGCCTTATCAAGACCGCGTATGTAAAGCCTGCCAGCGTGCGCTTTATTCAGCCTGACGACAAAGTGCCAGCCTAGTAGGCAGCACAACATAACGTGCATCGCTGCTGACATGGCTGTCATGGAGACGAAAGGTGTAGAACGTGAATGAGTTACAGCAAGTATCTGTAGAAAAATTGTTTCCCCATCCGCAAAACCCGCGCTTGGTACAACGTGAAGACGTGATCGCCAGTATCGAGACACAGCTACGCGAGAAGGGCAGCTTCGATCCCGCCCATGCTTTGTTGGTGCGTCCTTATGCCGATGGCTATCAAATCGTCATGGGGCATCATCGGCACGTTGCCGCCAAGCGCGCAGGGTTGAAAACTATTCCATGCTGGGTGCGCGACATTGCAGACAGTGAAGCTTTTATGCTGCTTGCCACCAGCAACGAGCAAAGCGACATGACGCCGCTAGAGTGGGGTATGCACGCCTTGAGCTACCAGGGCAAGCTGAAAGAGTATGCCGCCATTGTGGGCAAGGGAGAGAGTAGACTAAGCGAATATCGCAAGGCTGCCGAGGTAATGAATTATTACGTTCAGATAATTCCAGCGCTGGAATTATCTGAAAAACGAAAAATTCCAGCGCTGGAATTTTTGAACAAAACCGTCCATCTCTACGAGATCAGCAAAGCGGACAAGTCTGTCTGGGTACTATTGTGCAATTGGCTGCTAAGTGGAGATCATGGACAGCGCGAAGTTGCCGACATTGTAGAGGAAGTCAAGCAACTGAAGTCAGAGCAGCCATTCCTTCAGCCATACGAGAAGGTTGTCAGTAGCTATCTTGAGAGCCGCAACATTGACGGGAAGACTGTCAAGATGCTGGGCGACTTAGCCGACGGTACGATCAAGGCTATCTATCAACGCAGAGACGACCACCCAGAAAGCACGGTTGACTTTGATAGCTACGTTGAAGACTTCTATTTTTGGCTTAAGGATAACAGCGGTGGCGATTCCTGGAATGTTGCCAAAGTGCGTTCTTATCGGTCTGATCTCATTAGAAAACTTGATACAGAAGTCTCTTTAGTTGGTCGTGTCACCCTGTATGTGGGCGTAGCTGAATCACTGCCAATAGAAGACGAGTCGGTCAATGTCATCATAACATCACCACCGTACAACCTGGGGGCGAACAATTGGGACATGGGCGGTGGTGGCAGAGAAAAGCGCGACGGCATTGGGTATGATACCGCCGAGGATTCTATGGACTATGAGCAATACATGGAATGGCAGATCGCTGTATTCAAGGAACTGTACCGGGTCGCCCGTCCTGGCGCATCATTCTTCTACAACCACAAGGCCCGTACACTTGACGGGCGCTGCATCGATCCAGTGTCGTGGGTTATACGTTCTGATAATCCCTGGACATATCGCCAGCGGTTGACATGGGATCGAACGTCAACACACAACCACGAACCACGCCTTTTTGACCAGGTTGACGAAACAATCATTTGGATGACAAAGGGCAAGCCGATGCTGTCAGAGCGCGGTATCGTTGGCGTAAAGTCTGTATGGTCAGAATTTGGGCCAATCCCCAACACTTGGCACCCGGCACCGTTCACAATTGAATTACCGAGAATGCTGCTTCGTGCAATCGGCGCCGATCTGTTATCCGGCCAGAATAAAGACTTCACCATACTTGATCCATTCGCAGGCAGTTGCACCACCATCGAAGCCGCTCTTGAGTTTGGATGCAAAGGCATCGGCATTGATAAGTCAGAAAACTACCTACGCAAAGCGATTGACGCGCGGATCGGTAGCGGTTGGTCTATTGAATTACTACATGGAGAGAACATTGAAAACTCGTAATGACTTCAAGGATAGAGAGGGCAGCAAGTCGGCTGACGCTTGGCGCTACATTCACAAGGATAAAAAGTACATACCGACAAGCTTCTATGGGCTGGATCTAGACTTCGTGCTGATTGACAAGATTCCTTTTCCATACATCGTTGCCGTACTTGACATCAAGGTGAGAGGGCATGAAGAGATCGGGTTTTCCCACATCGTTGCATATAACACCTACTGTCTAGCACCTGAACCATATCGGGCACCCGTCTATATTATCCAGATAAATTCCGGGTTTGAACGCATGGAGGTGTCGGATCATCGCATGGATATCTACAGGTATATCATGGGCAACCCGTACCCCAGTGACACACCGTACACCGCCAAGATGGAAGAAACGCAGTTGACGTGGGATCAGTATCGAGAATGGGAAAGGAATTTGAGAGATGTTAGACGAAGCGAAGTTGAAGAATGGGAATGCCGTCGGAGCAACCAATATCGTACTGGGCAAATGGCACAGTTACAGATTGAACAAGCTATGCTCAGTATTTGGCGAAACTAACGAACAGGTCATAGTGGCGCTACTTAGCCAGCCATTTGTTATCAACCCCAAGCAGGCTATAGAGGCATACAGCAAGCTGATTGAAGAGGGCTTGCTTGATGTCAGCAAGATAGACTAACGAAACAATTAGGTGAAACATGAAAAAGACACTTAAAGAATTTATCGAATCACTACCGGATGATGAACAGGAAGAAATTAGCGCAGAGGCGGCCAAGCTACTCGCTGACTACGAAGCGGGCAAGGTCGAAGCATTGCCGTGGGAAGAAGTCAAGCGGCGCTTGGCTGAACTGGAAGCCGACAACAATCGCTTGCGACGCGCAATACGCTGGCTTGCGTTGCGCACTCTTGATGATGTCGTGACGGGCGATCCTATCACCCACATCACACACGCTGAGCACGTCGGTGAGCATCAGATATGGCTATCATTCAGCAACAATACAGAAGGCGTGATTGACTTAGCGCAGCACTTCAAGTTTGTCGGCCAACTGGCGCCGCTTGCCGATGAAACATTCTTTCACCAGGTATTCGTTGATCGCGGCACTATCTGCTGGCCAGGCGATATCAGCATGGATTCGACAGTGATGTATCACCTGACAATGGGCATACCGATAGACATAGCGAGTGACGATTCTGCAAGCGATGAACATGAGCCGCCCACAGCCTGACGCCTGCTGCCATACCTACGCACGCATACAGGCGCACTGTGCGCTGCGCATGTCCACGAGGATAGGCCAGCAACTGCGCAAGGTGGCCGGCGCCAAAGGTGACATTACGTCACTGACGCCGGCTGCCTTGCAGACACAGTTCACAGGCGCCGACTTGGACGAAGCGCTGCGCTTGTTGGCACTGGCGCAGTACATCAAGCTGAAGTACTCGCAAGGCAAGAAGCAAACTATTTTCGATTGATTGGATAGCTATTTAGTCTCAGCGTCGTGTTGTTCTTTCAGCTTTTGCACCTCATGACGATCTAACAATCGTCTCTTTTTTCTATGGGCAGTCCGCGAATCAGACTCAACGCCGGTTAGCTTACCGGTGCGAATATAGTAAGAGACGGTGGACATAGTAACGTCTAGAATTTTTGCAGCTTCCGCGATGGTGATTAAGTCTTGCATATCTTATCCTGATAGTTAAAAGTTGATAGTTGACTGTTGTCTATATCTATGTTATCATAGTTGATAGTTGATTGTCAATAGCTAGCAAGAGAGGGTAACGACCAATGCGATTTTTGGAAAAAGACTTAGAAGACTACGCTGAAGTAAATATAGATCGTCTTTCGGCGGCTATCCTATGGGGAGATGGGGAGCAGATCGAAATTGCGGGGCGCCAGATACCTTGTGTATTTGGGCGTATCGACATGATTGCTTTTCACCTCTACACCGTCTATGTAATCGAGTTCAAAGCAATACAGGCTGGACAAAAAGAGCTTGGGCAAGTAACGCGCTATTGCTCTACTGTTGAGAGTGAGATAGATCCCTACAAGCATATGAACTTTGCCAACTTTGATAGAGTTGGACAGGATACGCATTGGCTTGTTTGCCCTGTCCTTGTTGCCCCTGCATTCTCCGAAAGTCTGTTCGCTACTAACTGCCTGCTGGTTCAGGCCACTCTGCAAGCTGACGGGTTTGCATTTTGCCGCGCTGCCTATCCGGGGCTATCTAAGATAATTCGCCAGCAAAACGATAGGCTAAAACTAGCACTGTCACCTATCGAAAAACAAATTGCTGGCATTGGGATAGGAAACCGGATCAAGGATAACTTATCTTTATTTGTGGGGAACTAATGATTTTTCGGACCGTTCACAATCGTGAAAACCCATACTTCCAACTGAATCGCGCTGCCGTCAATGATGAACGTCTTAGTTATAAGGCGATAGGTATTCATGCTTATCTGATGAGTAAGCCAGATAACTGGGAAGCCAACGAAGCGGACATTATCAGCCGACACACCGAAGGGCGCGAGGCTGTTCGCTCTGGCGTAAAAGAACTTTTGGATCTGGGCTACATGCACCGAAGCCGCATTATCGACGAGCACGGCAAGGTTATAAAGTGGGTGCTCGACGTGTACGAGTCTCCAGAACTCAACCCGCATACTTATCCACAATCGGGTTTTCAGATTGTGGATAAGCCACAATCGGGTTTTCCAGAAGTGGAAAAGCCACATTGTGGCTTTCCGACACGTAGTAAATATATATATAGTGAAACAGAAAGAAAAGAGAGTAAGCCCGAGCTGGAAGTTGCGCCAAAAACGAACGGCGCCCCTCCCTCTTCGCCTAACGACTATTTACCCGGACTACCTGATCCACGCGCTAAGACTTCGCAACGTACGCGGGTTGTCGAATACGTTATGGAAGCAAAAAAGCTTGGCGTAGAGGCAACCGAATTTCGATTGCTTGTCGATGCGTTACTTGATGGGTTCGGCAAAAAGCTATTGGCAGACGCGGGCGACGAAAAAACGCTGAACTATGCTCAGGAACTGGCGCTTATCGTTATGGGTGTATCGGAACAGTTCAGAACACCCGATGGCATAGCGGCGATCTTCAAGTCATGGCAAGCGAACGATTGGCGCGGCGATAGCCTGCCTACGTCGGAGCAATTGAAAGAACACGCTAGCCTGATGGCTTCGGGCAAAGTCACTTGCACACGAAAAGATAAACTACCACCACCGGCAAAGCCTACCAAGTTAAATTACAAAAGTTGGCTGCTGCGCACTTACAATGCTGACAATCCAACCTTTATAGGTGTACCCAAAGCAGAATTAGAAAAGGGATACAACGATTATGTCAAACAATTCCAACTTCAGCACTGAGCCACAAATACCGGCAAACGTTAGCGCAGAGCAGGCGGTGCTTGGCAGCATCCTGATCGACAATGACGTGCTTGGCAAGGTGGCAGCGATTCTCAAGCCAAGCGATTTCTTTCGGGAGCGTTATGGCTGGGTGTTTCAGTCCATGCTTGACTTGCACACGCGCCACGAGCCTGTCGATTTCGTGACGTTGCAGATGGAGCTTGAGCGCCAAGGCAAGTTGGCCGACTTGGGCGGGCCTGCTGCGCTGACGAACTTATTGTCAGTATCGCCTACGTCATTCTACGCTGAGCACTACGCCAAAATTGTGCAGGAGATGGCGCGGCGGCGACACTTGATTTCGGTAGCTGGCAAAATTGCAGAACTCGCCTACGACAACGAGCAGGAGATCGGCGGCATTATGGACGAGGTGCAAGCCATGGCGCTGGCGGCTGGGGAGACTACCATTCGTAAAGGATTGCGTCAAGTGCGCGACGCCACCAAGCGCGTCGTAGATAAGATTAACTACCTGGCAAGCAATCCGGGCGAGTTGATGGGTGTGCCGACAGGCTTCGCCATGCTTGATCGCATTCTGGGCGGCTTTCAAAAAAGCGACTTGATTGTGTTGGCAGCACGCCCAGGGATGGGCAAGAGCGCTCTCGCCTTCACGATGGCGCACAGTGCAGCCAAGCGCCACAACAAGCGCGTTGCCATCTTCAGCTTAGAGATGAGCGACGAACAGTTTGTGCAGCGCTTGCTATCACAGTCGAGCGGCATTGATAGCCACCAGTTGCGTACCGGCAACATTCACGAGAATGACTGGGCGCTGCTGATGGAGGCGGCTAACGAGTTGTCGCAGTTGCCGCTTTACATTGACGACACCGGCGCCGTGAGTATTGCGCACATTCGTTCTGAGTGCCGGCGTATGGCTGTCGAAGGTGGCATTGACATGATCATTGTCGATTACATGCAACTCATGTCAGGCATTCCGGGCAAGAAAAACGAAAACAGACAACAAGAGATAAGCGCCATCAGTGCGTCGTTAAAGGCGCTGGCCAGAGAATTAAACGTGCCAGTATTGGCGCTTAGCCAACTGAGCCGCGCGGTTGAGTCACGCAATGATAAGCGTCCTATGCTGTCGGATCTACGTGAGTCCGGGGCGATAGAGCAAGATTCAGACGTCGTGCTTTTTATCTACCGCGACGATTACTACAACGAGGATACCGACCGCGCCAACATTGCCGACGTGATTGTGTCAAAGCATCGACATGGCGCTACAGGTACAGTCAGCCTATTCTTCAGAAAAGAGTTGACGCAATTTCGTGAGTTGGTAATAGAGAGGACGGAGTTCGAGTAATGGCAGACGTTGCCGCCAAGCGCCTCTTACTCCGTGTCACCGGCCGCGGCTACACTGCTGGCGCTGTGTTCGTCAAGGCTGACGACGGCTGGCGCATTGAATCCGTGGCGCCTATCCTGGCATGGATGCGCAACTGCGATATGTCCAGTATCAAGCAACGCTTAGCCGAGCAAGGCGCCACCGTCGAGTGGCTGCCATGCCCAGACGACTACGACGCTGGCATTGCACTGTGGAAGCGCGGCGTAGATGGTGCGCTGAAAGCAGACGCCAAGAGCCGGGCGATTGCGAAGAGACGAAATAAAGGTTGACAAATGAATTATCAATTACGCCAAGGTGACTGTTTGGAAATTATGCCGACGTTGGAGGCGCAAAGTGTTGACGCAATAATTTGCGATTTGCCCTATGGAACCACGAGTTGCCATTGGGATAGTGTCATTCCCTTTGCGCCTATGTGGGAGTGTATCGAGCGGGTTATCAAGCCGCGCGGCGCTGTGGTGCTATTTGGAAGCCAACCGTTTACCAGTGCGCTAGTGATGAGCAATCCGAAATGGTTCAAATACTGCTGGGTGTGGGAAAAGACAAAGGCGTCTGATTTTATCAATGCGAATTTTCGACCTATGAAAACTCACGAAGATATTGCAATTTTTTCGCAAGCTGCTGCAGCGCCTGGGTGTAGTGTTCCAATGCAGTATAACCCACAGGGTATCATCGACAAGTGTTCTGTAAAGACTAGAATGGGGACATTGGGCATAAACAGAGACAGGGAAAGTCAAAAAGGCGATTATGTTTCTAAGGGAAGCAATTACCCTACATCGCTATTGCGATTCTCAAATTCAACAACATCATTGCACCCGACCCAAAAGCCGGTTGACCTTTTGGCTTATCTCATTGAAACCTACACGCAGCCCGGCGAAACCGTTCTTGATTTTACAATGGGCAGTGGGTCAACCGGGGTGGCTTGCGCTGAAACGGGGCGCAAGTTCATCGGCATTGAAAAGGATGCGGACTACTTCGCTATTGCACAAGACCGCATTGAGTCGGCTTACCGCAGGGCGCAAGGACTGTCCAAGCTAGGCAAGCCCACCGACACCGAGAATCTACCACTGTTCGCATGAGCACCGGCGCCCGTTTGTACCTTAGCGTTTGTACTAGCGTTGACACACCGTTGACAGCTCACTAACATTTTGCAGTTGCTTAGTAAACTATCGTCTCTGTCTACTCACCAAATACAGAATTGCTACACCGGACTAACGCTCTTCACCTCGTTAGACTCAATCCATACCTGAAAGTGCCGACGGAACCAGGCATTGGCCGTCGGCACATCCTCTAACTCCAGCATGGCCAAGCCGTCGGCGACAATTTCTTCCAGGCGATTTACACGGCTACCGGCGCGCATTTCAGCGGACAGCGTATTTTGCACGTCGGTGCGCTGCGCCTCTACGTTGGCGATCTGTGCCTCAATCTTTTCCACTTGGCGTTGATAGCGCTCAGCCGTCATCTTGCCGACAACATAGGCATCGTCAGCGCGTTCTAACTGTTGCCGTAATTCGGCAATGCGTTCATCGTGTTTGGCGAGGAGTGTTTGTAGGGCAACGGTGCGGTCCTCAGTAGCGGGGATATAGTCAGCGAGGTTGTCAAGCGTGGCAATAAATTCAATCGTGCGGCGTAACCATTCGGCCACCTTCCAGGCCATTACCGAGCGGCCTGGGTGCGTGCTGGCACAACGATAAATCTCGTATGTGTAGGTTTTGCCTTTGACGGTTGTGCTCATGTAGGCCGCGTCCATGCGCTGGTTGCAGACACTGCACCAAACGATTTGGCTAAAGCGGTGCGTGCTGTGGACGCTGCCGCGGGCGAACCAGCGCCGGTGGCGTTCAGCATTGACAGCATCGGCGGTTTCGTCGTCAATGATTGCCGGCCATTTCGACTTGGCTTTGATGTACTCCAAGCCAGTCGTGGAAGCCTTGTTAAGTTCAACGTAGCCAGCGTAACGCCAGATATTGCGAATGATCCACACGACGTTACCGGCTGCCCAGCGGCCACCACGCGGTGATGGTAAACTTGCAGCGTTGAGGTGCGTGGCGATTTCATTCAGGCTGTCACCATGATTCAGGTAGAGGTCGCAGATCAGCAACACCGTGTCGGCGCCGGCTATGTCTACCTCTATGTAGCGCCGGCCGTCCTCGGTAAATTTTTCAAGCCAGGGCCAAGGCACTTCACCCGGAAACTCGCCACGCCGCACGCGCCCCGCCATGCCAGTGATACGCCTCTGCTTGAACTTGCGCAACTCCTGCTGAGCACCAACCGATTTGATTGCGCCCAATAGCAGGTCGTCATGGTCGGCCGGTGAAAAGTCCATCGTGGCCGGCGGGCTGTCCGTCTCATAAAGCAGGATGCCCGCGCGGTTGCACAGTTCCGCAATCACCATTGAAAGCGGCGCTGTACGCCCTAATCGGCTGCGGTCGAGGAATACCAGCACGTCGATAGCCTTCGTTGAAATTAGGCTGCTCAGCGTGGCGTAGGCTTTGATTCGCTCACAGGCTTCTTCCCACAGCACGATATCTCTGGACTCGCCATATACAATCAACTCTGCGACCACGTTCGCGCCATGGCGCGCTACGTGCTCCCGACCAACCCTAAGCTGATCCTCTAACGATATTTTCTTGGCTTGTGGCAACGACGATACCGCTGCCCAAATGGCTACCCGCTTCACATTACAACTGCCTTACTTTTTTCCTGTTTTGTCCAGTAATTACCAGTAATGCTTACATAAAAGTGTAAGCGCACTGTTGTGTTTTTGGTGGTAAACTTACACGTGCTGTAAAATGGCAGTGCCTATCCCGCCTTCTCTCAACCAAAGACAGGTACAAGATGAAGAAAAAACAACCCGCGCCAGCAGAGGATAGCCAGCCGCTAACCCGCGAGCGGCTGGCTACTATGACCTACGAGGAACGAGCCGCGTATATCAAGCAGCTAGAAGAGGAGGTTATCAGCAGACTGCTGTCCTCATCGGAGGTTGTTTATTTTGCTCAAAATTGACCGTGCCTGTATCCGCTCCTGCTCTGGTAGGAGCGGTGTTATTTTATCTATGAACATCACATGTTCAAGTTGTGAATGTTCTATGTTGCGGTGTAGGCGCTGTAGCAACTGAGCGCCGTCGAGCAGTGTCGTTCGCAGTTCTGCCGGCAACGTATCGACAATGGCCGCCACCTGTTCAGCTTCTTCTGTTGCGAACTTCGCTTCGCCCTCCGGTTCCTCGCCCAAAATGAGATAATCCAAACTCACACCCAGCACCTTGCTGATGGCTGCCGTCACGTCGAGGCGAGGCGTAGCGGTGTCGCCCGTCTCATACTTATTGTAGGCTGGATAGCTCAAATCGAATGTCGGCTCCTTCTGCTGAATAATTTTTTTTATCCGGTCACACATTTCATATTGTGACATCCCCGCCCTGTCCCTGGTGGTACGTAGCCGCCAGGCGAATGTATTCGTGTCTCTCGCTGCCATAAACCCTTTTTTCGACTCAGTTGAAATTAATAAGTCGCTGATCATTATATCCCTATCCATGTGTAGATTAACCTTTCGTTACGAAATGTCCCAAGGCGACGATTTGGCTATTGACATGTACTCAAAGTAGTGTTACTATTAACTAAAGATTATTATTTATCATTTGGGGAGATGTCTATGGAAATCAAGGAGCGGGTGGGCCAGCGGTTGCGGGACTGGCGCAAGGCGCATGACCTATCGCAAGAGCAACTGGGCGAGCGGTTTGGAATTTCTGGCCCGTCAGTGTATGCGATTGAGGTGGGCAGGAGTTTGTCAGTAGACCGGGCAGTGCAAATTGCCGCGCTCCTGGGCGTGACGGTGGATGAACTGCTAAAAGGGGAACCGGAACATGCAGCGACGCAATCATGATGATGTTAGCTCCGTTGTTGTGTTGACGCATGACAGTTTGCCGCCCATTACGTTGACGTTCTCGCTGGCGTGGGCGGGCCGGCTGTTGGCTGATGCGCATTCTATTGCGCAAAGCTTACCACAAAATGCCATTACATTTCAAGGGGCAATGCATCCTTTTGTGGAAATTCGTGAAAAAGTGCGGGGATAGGTGGCGGATGAACTATCAACTATTGCAGGGTGACAACCGCACTGTCTTGCGCACACTGCCTGACCAGAGCGTGCATTGTATCGTGACCTCGCCGCCCTACTATGGGCTTCGTGACTATGGCACTGCCCAATGGGATGGCGGCGATCCAGCGTGTGATCACAAAACGCGCGACGTTGAAACCGCTACTCTGTCTAGTACGCTTGGAGGTGGCAAGAAAACAACAGGCCATCAGCAGGAGGGATATAGGGATACGTGCGGCAAGTGCGGCGCTACTCGCATTGACCAACAAATCGGCTTAGAATCTACGCCCGAACAATACGTCGCTGAACTGGTGACGGTGTTCCGTGAATGTTGGCGGGTGCTGCGTGACGACGGCAGTTTGTGGCTGAACTTGGGAGATAGTTACGCGGCAAGGCTTCGACAATCTGGTGACGAGCACGCTGGACGGTTGTCTAAATCATCGCGTGGGGTAATTACAAATGGTACGCGTCCATTACAGAGCGGATTTAAGGAGAAAGACCTTATCGGCATTCCTTGGCTGGTGGCCTTTGCCCTGCGCGCCGATGGGTGGTATCTGCGCTCAGACATTATCTGGGCAAAGCCCAACCCCATGCCGGAAAGCGTGACCGACCGCCCGACCAAGGCGCATGAGTATATCTTCCTGCTAACCAAGAGCCAGCGGTATTACTACGATGCTGAGGCGGTGAAGGAAGACGCGAGCGGCAAAGCGGCGGGGAATCGTAGTTACAAATATACATCAGATGACCCCTTGTTTCGCACCAAACAAGGTATCACATCGGTAGCAGATGTGGAATGGCACCAACGCAATCGTCGCTCCGTCTGGACAGTGGCTACCGCGCCCTATAGCGGCGCGCATTTCGCAACCTTCCCGCCAGCGCTGATTGAGCCGTGCATCCTGGCGGGAACGTCTGAGCATGGCTGTTGTGCGCAATGCGGGGCCCCGTGGGAGCGGGTGGTGGAACGTACCGACCAACCAGACCTTAGCGCCAAGGGCAGCTATTTTGACAAAGGTAAGACCGGCGTCAATGGTGGTGGGCGAGTACAGCATGGTGAACGCTACGTTAAGCAGGCTACCGGCTGGCAAGCCACTTGCACTTGCAATCTTGAGGGTATCAACTACGCTGCTGATGATATGGAAATTATCGAAACGCCAACGGGTGAAAGAGTAGCAGACGATCCGACTATGCAAACAGGGCGCGGTGGGCTTAATAGACCAAGGGGCAAAGATGAAGGGCACCGACCCATCACGCGGTATGAGCAACGGCAATATGCAATGCAATTACGTAATTCTAACTACCGTGAACATATGGAGCATGAGGCTGGTAGCGCATTTGCCCACTACATCCGCACTGACGCTAGCGGGGCGCGCCCTGTGCCGGGTGACATGCTTGATTCATGGATTACAAGGGGGTGGATTGAACGCGTCGCTATTCCAACCTTCACATCGTACCCAGTCATTCCCTGCACAGTCTGCGATCCGTTCAATGGCTCAGGCACCACCGGCGCCGTAGCCTGTGCGCACAACCGCAACTACATCGGCATTGATTTGAGCGCCGATTACATTGCCCTGGCTCATGAACGCATTCGGGAAGCCATCAACGAGAGCGGACGGGCGTACATCGCGCCGGTGTGCAAGGTGGCGGATTTTGTGGATTTACCTTTGTTCGGAGGCTAATCATGCGAAAACAAACCATCGCATTGCAGCCATCATCGCAACCACAAACAGAAACCAAGTGCAACACGTGTCGCCACTTAACAGACTTGACACACGATTGCAGCGTGCATCGCTGCGTGATGAGCGAGCACGACGGGCGCGTCATCGTGCATGAGTGCAGCGGCTACTGGCAAGACGAGAAAGAAGCGGTGACGGCATGAGCCAAATTGTTTACTTCGAGTCATTGCGCAGCGGGCTGACTCCCGCCGTCGGTGTACGTGCGCCAAGCGCGAGCCGCTGTTGCGCCAACTGCCGGCACTGGCTGGTGGATGCCGGCTTCGGCCACTGCGAACGCCTCGGCGGCTGGCATGGGCCGGTACGCAGCGGACAGCGTTTCGTGTGTGACCGCTGGGTGAAACTGAAAGACGAGGTGGTGAGCGCATGAAAGAGATAATTAGATTCACTCAGTGCGAAAAAATTGTTTGGAAGGGATCTGGCGCATATTACCGAAAACCCGTAAAAAAATACGGGGACAAGGTGGTCTATCGTAAAGCAAACTCTCGAATGCCACCAGATAGCATTATTCGAGAGTTCACGGAGAAACCGGAGCAATATGTTTATCTTGAGTCTGGATACTCAAGTATTACAGCGGGGACAATATGATTAGTTATTTCGTCGGCGTCATCATCGGTGCAGGGCTCGTGCTCTGCGTGGCCATCGTGATGGCAGCGCTAGTCATCAGCGGAAGGGGAGACGACAATGCTAGACCTGAGTAAATTCAATGTGCCACCTGGTGCGAAATGGGTGGCGGCGGATGCCAACGGCACGGTGTATGCCTATGAGGACGCGCCGCACCGAATTGACCTGGCCGAGTTGTGGACGGCGGGCCAAGGTTTTTGCCGGCGTATCGGCAAGGTAAGACCTAGCATCGTTGACTGGCGCGAATCCCTAACGCCGGTTAACACGACCGACACACTTTTGGCCGCACTCCTATCGCTGGACGGCGTACAGGAATGCGACCTGATCGCGGCGTTTGTGCGTGCGGACCCGCGCCGCGCCGATGCGTTTTGTGTCACGTTGGCAGAGGCGTTGGAGCCGGCACAATCGGCTGCGCTACCAACATGCAAAATGTGTGGCGCAATCCTGGAATGGGAAGTTTGTTTTTATCATTGCGATGACGGCTATTTCAGCACGGAGGTGTGTGATATTTGCCACGGCGCGGGCGGCTTGTGGGTCTGTCCAGCAGGCAAGCACTCGCCCGATGCTGATGAGTACGGCGAGCACTACACCGGAGGAGACACGCTAATATTTCTATGAAACAATTACGGATTGAGTACGACACCGAGTATGGGATCGCCAAACTGCGTGGATGGAGCGTTTCCGTCGATGGCATGTATTTTGCACAGCACCGTGATTGGCTAGTGGTTGCCCTGTGGGTAGGTTGGCGTGGTTGGCAAGATTATTGCCGGCGCGAAGAAAAGCAAAGGAGAGAAACAGCATGAAACAGCCTGATACCAAACTCAGATTCACCACCGCCGAATTGATCGCCGCCATTGAAGCGGACATTGCAGCCGCCTACTACGCACAAAAGGCCGCCGAACGCATTGCCGCACGTCAGCAGCGCGGCTTGATTGAGTTGCGCGAGTTGATTGATGGCAGTGACGGTGACTATCCGAGTAGTTGGGATTATGCCGCGGCAAGCATTGTGCTTGCGGGTGCGGTGATTGTGATATTGATTTTTCTATAGGAGCATTATGTACCGTTTACGTCTCACACTTTTTGTTTTACTTCTCACCATCGCACTCATTGCCATCGTTGCCAACGTCCGTGCGCAGGAAGTGACTTACCTGCCTATCGTCAGCCTGGCCGGCGACACTCCGACGCCCACGGCAAGCGCAACCGAAACAGCAAGTCCAACGCCGAATGCGCTAGCAACACAGGTTGCGGATCTGATTCAAACATTGACGGCGCAACCGACCAGCACTGAAACCGGCACAGCCACGCCGAACGCTCTAGGCACGTTGGTTGGCGAGCTGCAACTGACACTGACGGCGATTGTCCCGACCGCGACCAGTACGCCCAGCGAAACGCCAACGGCTACGCCAAGCGCGACTGAAACGCCGACTGCCACGCCAAGCGCTACCATGACGCCGGATGTACCGGCCACAATAGCCGCCAACGTATTCGCTACACTGACGGCTGTGGCTGTGCTGAGTGAGACACCCACGCCCACGGCAAGCCCATCAGCGACGGCAACGGCCACGCCTAGCGCCACACCAAGCCCGACGATAACGAACACGCCCAACTTTGTTGAGACGGTGATCGCAGCGTTGACGCTGACTGCGCAAGCGCCAGGCGGAACAATACCCCAGCCATAGGAGGAACCATGCAAAAACACATTGCTGAGATCGTCGAGTCTTTGCTCCTTCTGACACCGGATGAACGTACCGAGGTGGCCAACGCTGTGGCCGCACAAGACAGCACCACGGCAAGCGATTTCGCCAGTAGGTTGCTAAACGCTCACTACGAGAAGCGCCAACGGGAATCCCTCAAGCGCATGATACGCAGCGCGCTAACCGTCGCCGACGAGGAAGAAGCCGATATCGACAAGCAGTTGAAACTAGCGTAGAACCGCACAGAAAGCGCTAGAAGCGTTCTTGGTGTACGGAAGTATCTAGAACATGCTAACGTTGAATCTGAGTGGCAAAAGTATGGGTTGGCGGCGCTGCAAACGGGGTGTCGCCAACCGGAAGAAAGCGGGGGGTAATGGAACAACTCTACGCGGGCGTACCAGACTCGCCAACGCCTGTGCAACGGGAAATTGACTACATCAGCGTAGCGCTTTCAGTTTTCGCACCGTCCAAGCTGGACGAGTTCGCCAAACAGTTTGTGGAGGTGGACCCGGACCAAGCAAGCAGGCTAATCGATGCGCTGATTAAGGCGCTGGAAGTGGATAAATAGAAGAGCGCCGGTCAGTAAATCTATTGATTTTTGTGTATAGTTTTGGTAAAATAGGGTACGAATTGCGTGCTTGATGGTGAATAGTTCCTAGGCTGTGACACCATCAAGCACAATTGCGGTAGTGCTTTTTTATTCTACCGCAATCTTGTGATACTTTCAACTGTTCTGAGAGAGGAACAAAATATGATTGCGACAACGATGAAAGCTTGCCAGGAATACACCTCATTTGTCTACGATCCATCAAATCGTGATATTAAGGATAGCCATGTTGACAAATTGGAAGAAGCTGTTAGTGATGTTTATTTGCTTGATGCTTATCCTATCGTAACTACCACTGAACGTGTGATTGTTGATGGTCAACACCGTTTTCGTCTTGCGAAGTCGCTCGGTATTCCTTTTTACTATATTGCCGGCGATAGGGTCACCGTGGATGATATAGCGTTAGCCAATGCAAATACGGAGAAATATCGGTTAGAGGATGCTTTGCATGTTTATAGTCGGTTGGGCCTTGAATCATATCAGTATATTGAAAATTTTTGGCGTAAATGTCATGGATTCCCGATTGGCTACGTGGCAAAAATACTAAGTAGCGATTTTAGGACGGGAGATTTTGTTGTAGGTCAATATGTTATTGATAGAACTAACTATGCTGAAGATGTTGTCGGTAAACTGGCTGATTTTGCTAAGTATCAGAAGTCAGTTATAAAATGGCCGTCCTATCGTCGCGCCGTCGAGATTCTTGCGCAATCGTCAATCTATGATCACAGTCGTATGCTTGACCGACTCAACAAAAATCCCCGACGCGTTCTCCCTTGTGGACGTTTTGACGAAGTATTGAAGTTATTTACTGAAGAAATTTATAATTATAATATTCGCTTGAATCGAGTTGATTTGACCATTGCTCAAAAGTACTGCAAACCTATCCCTAAGGGAAATGTCATTAATAGTACATTGACTTCTCCTCGCCGGGGGATTGTCGTATCAAATGCGGTCTTGGTGTGTAAGGAAACAAATTTAGACAAATTTACTGTTCATCCTACATGTCGCCCGACGCGCAACATCAATAAGCTTATTGATGCCATTCGGCAGAAAAATCTTTTGGAATTTTATCCCATTATTGTTGATCGTAACATGGTCGTTTTTGATGGGCAACGGAGATTAGAAGCAGCGAGACAATTGGGTTTACCGATTTATTATATTGTCTTCCAGAATATATCTATGTGGATGATTGCAAGTGCCGGCGGATTAGCAAAATCCTGGGGATTGGCTGATTATTTAAAGCATCATGCTGAACTTGGTAACCCGGTATATGTCCGACTACGTGAAATAATGAAAAAATATGATTTCTTAAACGCGGAGTCCTTCTTATTACTTGGTGATCACTCGGCAGGTAATGATCCATCTCGTCAGAAGTTCAAATCTGGTCAGTACGAGATAGACAACATAAGCCTGGAGCTTTTTGATTTCTTTCGCCAATTGCCGCCATTAGTAGCTAAGCAGAATATGGTACAACGCCTTGTCGGGTCATTGTACAGAAGGAATAGATCGTCATATTTTTTGACGAGAATGAAGAACATTCTAACCACTAATGTTGATTCGTTTGCCGTTAGAACAGATTCAAAAGCGATGTCGGCGAATTTGGTAGCTTTGTACAATAGTGGCTTGACAGCGGAAAAGAGGATTGAATACTCTAGGTCATAACCTTGGAGGTGGACGAATAGAAGAAGCGCCGGCCCTACCAAGGTGACCGGCGCTTTTCTGTTTCAGATCCTGACCACTTCGACCGAGCCATCGTTGATGGCGTTGACCAACTGGTCAATGCTCCCGAACCCGCTTTTCGTCGCAGCCATCTGCATTCGCTCCTGCCGGGTTGCGCTCTTGCGCCGGTTGCTGGCTCGTTTCGCCTCTGCCGGCGTGCGCAGATCCAGTTCTGCGAATTTCGCCGGCTTGGCGGTGCGTGGCTCCACGTACTCTTCTGGATGGGTACATGCGTACCAGAAGCGAAACATTTCCAGCACGCGACCCCAATTGTCATTCGTCACCGGCAACCGGTACACCTCTTCTAGCCAATACGTTAAATCCTCTGTGTCTGCACCAATGGCGCCGGGCAGCAGCATAAACGCCTGCCACGTATCGCCATCAACGCCGGCTGACAGTTCCTCAAAACTGACCGGGGCAGCCGGCTCGAAAGACACGCTCCATCGACCGGTGTACTTCGTAGCCAGTACGGTGCACAGCCGCCCAAGCTGTGTGGTTGTGGCCGGCGCCATGTTGAATGCGCTTGCGTCGTTGACTTCTCGCAGGCCATACGGCGCAACGAGTTCGGCAACCTCTGGCGTGAATGCGTGGATGATCATGGCTTCAATTCTCCCTTGCGTGATAGTCGGCCTCGCTGAGGCGCCGATATTCCGACGCGCTGATGGCGCTATTTACTTCCTCTTGCGTCAAGTGTATCCCGACGTGCTTGTCGGTGAACAGGCGTAGCTCGCCATCACAGACAACGGCCAGGATGCGGCCTAGTTCAATGCCGTAACAGATGCCATCTACCATTTCGGCATGAGTCATCTTTTGCTTCATGGTTTGGCTTTCCTCTCAAAAAATGCCCCACCGGTTAGGATGGGGCGGTTGGTTACTCTGCCGCTAGCTCTTCCGCAGTCTTGTACGAGCCGTCTTTGTGTACCCACATGTAGTTGTTGGCCTTTCGGCCAGACGAAATGTACTCCTTGAGTGGATAGGTGCGTAGTGACGAGGTGTCAATACCACGCTCCGCGCATTCTTCTGCAAGGTCGTCCCAGGTGGTAATGATTGATTCTGGGGCGTAATCGCCGTCATCTACTACAATGTATTCGTTGCTCATGTGTGTGTTCCTTTCGTTCACTTGTTTGGACTCATCAGTGAGGGCTTGACCCTCAGACCATCGAGCGGGGGCGCTCTAGGTTTCGTCCTAGGTGGGGCGGGTGGTCATTCAATCCACAGCGACACAACACCGGGGATTCGATTGATGATGTCCTCAATGTCCTCGATGTCTTCACCCTCTACGGTGTATTTGATATCAGTATCGGTTTCATTGTATTCGGTATCTTCCCAGGCTACATCGTAGCCTAGGGGTCGAAGGTGGTCAGACAGGTGTACATCTCTATCGATTTCGGTCGTGATCCATACGGTTTTCTTGCTCATGCGTGTGTTCCTTTCGTGTTTGTTGATGAATGCCCGCCGGGGGATGCGGGCGGGACGGGTGGGTTACTCGGCGTTCAGTGCGTCCCATTCGGCGGCGATTTCTTGGGCGGTCATATTCTCGACATCACCTTCTTTCATCCAGTCGTACAGGCTTGTCGTTTCGTCGGTGCCTGTGCTGGTTTCGCCGGTTTTGCTGATGGCCTTAACCTCTTCGTAGAGTTTCGTGAATTGTTGCTTGCTCATGATTTCATTCCTTTGCTTTGCGTTCCCGGCTTGGTCTCGTTTGCCTTGCCTGTATACAGTATAGCATGGTTAGATAACCATGTCAATAGGCAGATTGCACGAGTTTTGCGGAATCACCAAAATTTAAGGAAGATTCACGCTTTGCCCTATTGACTCGCAGCGCAAAGGGGTGTATAGTAGCATAAAGTAACAAAAAGTAGCATAGAGGCGTATGTAATGTCAGAGAAGAAATCAGTAAGTTTTAACGAGCATACATTGGGAATAGTCGGCAAGGCAGCCACCGTTTGGCCGGAATATGCTGACAACTTCTCTGGCCTAGTGCAGGCCATTATCGCCGACTGGGATCGAGGTCGGTCCGAGGGTGGCAAGTTCCAGCGGCTGAACGCTAGGATCGACAACATGGAGACAGTGCAGGCATCGCACACGTTGATGCTAAAACTGTTGTGTGAGAAGGTTGGCGTATCTCAAGGAGAGTAGCGCCAAAAAGTAACGCCCCGGCCAGTGAGCTAAACACTGACCGAGGCCGAAACAGTTAGCCGAGAGTAGCGGCCAACCAATGAGGCATGATAATTCATCATGCGTGGTTTGCGCAATCCTTGGCTTATAGCGAAGGATTTTATTTTTTATGAGCCGAATTGCACCCAACTTTGGCCGCACCGCCTACGCACCGGTGACCACCGATAAACAGAGCGTTCCTGAGAATGCGCAAGGATTGCGCCTCGGTGCAATGGCACTGTTGCTACTGTCCGTATGTATTTGCATTGCGTATTTGCCAGCGGGGATCGTCGGCGTTATATCTGCCCTGTTATGGATGGCGGCAAGTAAGCCGGCGGCGGTCACGACCCGCGCCATGGAAACCGCGCTTGAGAATGGCGACAAGGCAGGCGGATGCGGGTGGTATGTGGCAACGTTGCTTGTCGGGCTGGTCGTGTTTGCGCTGGTGCTGATGTTGGCGGGCGCAACAATGGCAGGGCAGTAGGGCATGAAACAGGAATCAACCACCGTTACCGGCGAGCGCGTTAGATTGCGCACGCAACGAGATAACGACCTGGTGACGGCCACCGTGAGGGAAAACCTCTGGGCCGGTGCGGGTGCGGGCGTGATCGTGCTGTGCGGTTCCGGCGCCTGGGTTGCCATGACTGCGGCCACATTCAACGAGTATCATCTACTGGCCTCAGTCATTGCCGCCGGCGTAACGTTTGGCGGCTTGTCCGTTGCTCGTTTCAGCCTTGACGAATGGCGCGACCTACGCGATAAACTGCGCATGGAAAACATGCTCGTTGATCTGACAATGGAACGTGACAACCTGCGAGAGAAACTCATGCGCGCCCACGCCACGATCAAAGAGCTGCGTCAACAGATTGCGGTGTTGAGCACAAGCGGCGCCAGTGTCAAAGCCGTTGCCACGCCTGACGAGTTGACGATAGCGCACGATACATGCCGAATGCTGGTCGAACGCTGGGCCGCCAACCTCCCGTACAGCCGCGACGAAATGCGCAGTGCGATGGCTGATGGCGAGTGGGGTAGGGCCATGTCATTGATGGAGCGGGCGGGTGTCGTGGGTCGTGGTGGGCTGTCCGGCAAGCAGCGCGTGATCGTCGGCAACAGTTACGATAGCGTGATGAGGACGATTGAGCAGCGCATCAACGCCGAACGGGAAGACGCCCAAAACAAGTACGTGCGCGCGTGATGAGGGTACCTCCCCTATCGCCTGGAATCGCTGATTTTCACCCGCTACCACTGGAACCGCTTCGCCGCTAAGCGGTGCGATTAGGGTGGGGGAGGGGAGTCATTAACTAGAAAAGGATATTGTAATCATGCTTCTATCTACAGTAATCGGATGCGCCGGCGTGGCCTGGGCTATCGCTTGGATGGCAAGCCGTCGCCATATTGGAGGTATGTTCGTGGTGCTGGTTTTTGCCAGTGTCGTAACACTCAATATGCAACGTCAAGCGCTGGGCTACTTCGTGCTTGCTGTGCCGATGTGGGTTCTGCAACTCATGCTGGCGTGGAATTTTATCACGCTAGCTGGATACGCTTATTACGTGTGGACAACCTGCGTAGAGCCGGTGAAATTCGCCGGTGTTTTTGCAGCGTGGAACCGGACATTCGCCGATAGTCGCCGCCGTTCGTCGGTGCGCGCCGCCGTGCGGCGTACCGTAAAACAATACAGTGTGGAGGTGGGGTAATGGAAGAAGGATGGACTTGGCTTATTAACTCTAAAAAATGGCACTATTTCGATAAGGATGGTAGAAGCCTTTGCGGACGTTGGCTTACGTTCGGTAGAGAATTTGAGCAAGGCAATGACAATAGTCCAGATAATTGCAAAGCGTGTCGCAGGGAATTAAAAAAGTTACAGAGTCAGCAGGCAAGGGATGGGGCATCATGAGATACATTCTATTACTAGCGCTGATCCTGGCCGGTTGCACGACGCGCTACGATGCGCAGGTTGCGCAAGCGAACGCACAGCAGGCGCAGGCGCAAGCCGCCATCATCCAAGCGCAGGAACAAGCGCGTATGTTTCAGCAACTGGCCGAGTCGTCAAAGCCGGTATACTGGCCGATTGTGGTACTTGCTGTCCTCGCTGTGGTTGCGCTATTGTTGGTCGTGCGATGGCACATGATCACCGTCAGCCACGTTGCCGCAGGGCAGCCGATGCAAGCTGAGCAACTGCGGTTGTTGCCGGGCCAACCTGGGTTCAACCGGGCGTTGCGTTTGGCGGCTGAAGAGCGTGGCGGCCGCGCCGTGAAGCGCGGCGATAGTTACTACCTGGTGGACGCGGAAGGGCAGCGCACGCCGGTACGGCAGTTGACGGTACGGCAGTGAACAAGTTGCTTGCAGCGCTACTCTTCGCCTGGTGGGTGTGGGCAGCGTTGCAAGGGCCGTCGATGGTTGCGCTGTTGCTAGCGGTGGCGATTATGGCGATTGAGTTGAGCGGAAAGAAGGGGTGAGGGAATGAACGACAAAGAAGCGAAAATAAGAATGCTTCCGGGCTATCTAAGCCACGAGTTCGACGGTAAACGCTGGTGGATAACTTTTGTCTCGCCATACTGGGTAGGTGAGGAGGGTGATATTATCCACGATGAAAATTTTGATGAAGACTTGGAGAATTTGCAACGGTTTCGGGTTGCGTTGCAGGCGCAACGGGACGGATTGCGGGGAAAAGATGGGGGTGCGGGGTGAATCCAGTAACAATTTTGCGTCAACCGTGGGCGGCCACGTTAGCGCTGGGCTTGTGCATGTGGGCACAGATTCCACATTCGCAACATGTGTTTGAGCATTGGGCAAAGGATCAAAGCGGGTGGGCGTTTGCATGGGGCTTTGAGGCGGCTGTGCTGATGTTCGTTGTGCGCAACATGCACGGTGCATCGTGGACGTTTGCATCATTGTCCGCACTTATCAACGTGGGGTATTATGGGTTGCAATCGGTCGATATGTGGGCATGGCCGAATGAGGGTAATTGGTTGAGTTGGTTGCTGAGCCTTGCACTACCGTTTACGATTGCAATGTATTCGCACGTGTTGGCAGATGTGCAAGAGGGGACGGCATGGCGCTTGCCAAATTGGGCAGTTCGGCGCATTTGGAATGCACCGATGTGGTTAACTCCGGTGCTTGCATTTGTTATGCAAACTGTGCAACCCTCTGTGGATACCGTGAAGCCTGAAGTGCAACCCAAGCCGAAGAAG
Organism: uncultured Candidatus Peribacteria bacterium; assembly: GCA_964652185.1. GTDB lineage: Bacteria > Patescibacteriota > Gracilibacteria > Peribacterales > Peribacteraceae > DALYDP01. The sequence continues at coordinate 29,035 of CAZZDD010000010.1, forward strand.
ATTGCACAACCGCCGGCCGATAGTGTGCAATCTTCTACGCCCATTGTGCAAGTGCTTTCAGAGCCCGTTGACGATACATTGCCCATTGATAGTGATGATGGACTGTGCGATGGCGCTCCAGATCCCAGCGACAAGGAAGCCTATGTGCGCTGGCTATACATGGAAAAAGGTCTTACACAATCGGCATTGGCCACACAGTTTGGTGTGCATCGTAACACTATCGCCAAGTGGCTGAATGGTGCAACAAAAGTAAGTGCATAGCCCCACACAGCCGGCACCCTCGCCGGCTTTTTCATGCCAAACGCACGCCGTAAGGTGTGACACCCGCTTAGAACAAAATTGCTACGAAATTGCCCATTTTGCCTATTGACAACTTATTTATATGGTGGTATAATTAAGGCAAGGAAGGGTGACACGGAGTTGCCCAGATGAAGAGGAAGGAAAAACAGAAATGACACGACAAGAATTAGCACAAAAAGCAAGAGAAGCCACAAATGAACTTGTGGCCGCAGGGTGGAATTACGATGATGCTCGTTTCGCCACAATGGCACTGGTTAGCGGTGGCGCTCTTGACGAGCAGCTGGCCGGCACGAGTACACCGGCCATAGACGAACTCAAACGAGAGTTTGCCGCCGTTGACAAGACGGTGACACCGAAAAAAGAATGGCGTGTCAACAGCGACAACGAGTTTGAAGATCAGTAATCCAGTCGTGCGGAGGCCAACCCCCGGCCTCACTACCGATAGACGGTGGCACCGAAAGGTGGGCGTGGATAGAACGAAAGGAAATGAACGCATGAGAGACTCACGAGCAACATACGCAAAACTTCGAGATGGTAGCGCCGAGACACTATCTACATTGCGAGAGGCCGACGCTTTTGCACGTCTCGCCCAAGACCAGAGCTTGAGCGAAGGTCAGCGGAACAGTTACGCGCAGATGGCGACACTTCGCTACAACAAGATTTACGTCCGTGTTGATGAAGATGGAAATATTGTAGAGTGAGCACATGACAGAGGAACAGTTATATGCAAAAGCCTTCGCTGACATGTCCGCCGAACCGCTGGAGCTGGACGAGGCACAGCCGCCCAAGCGCCGGCGGGCAAAAGGTGGCGGACGCAAGCCGCTGCCGGCAGGTGACCGCAAAATTGAGCGGCATCTCATGATAGAGCCTGAGATCCTGGCGGCGGTTGATGCCTACGCCAGTGAGCACGAAAAAAGTCGTAGTGCCAGTGTCAACGAGCTGTTGGCCGAGGCGCTGCAAATTACCGGCCACGCGCCGGGGAAGGAATGAAACATGTACGAGGTAATCCACCACGGCCTTTATGGCCGCATCATTGAGCAGCATGGCCCGATGGCCGAATCCGACGCCCGTAGTCTAGCCAACACGATTCGCGACTACAACTTTGACGGCAACTCGTGGGTCGAAGTACGGCCCACCGCAGTGCAGCGCATCCACAATGATGCGCACCGATTTCTTGGCCCCATCATTGTGCCGGCATTGGCCGGTATTAGCGGCCAAACGCCGGGGAAGGAATAGAGAAATGACGTACCAACAAGCCAAACAAATCGCAGTCAATCTGACAGGACGCACGCCCCGTTGGTGTGACGTTCGAGACGAAAACGACGAACTGGCCGCCGCACCGACGCCGGAAGCAATGGATGACTGTATTGCGATGGACGCCAACGGCAACCGCACGCAGGTTGACCACTGGCTTGACCAAAAGCCACGTGGTGAGAATGTCGAAGCAGTTTGTTATTTCTAATTGAAACCGGCCACGCGCCGGGGAAGGAATGAAGCATGAAAGTGACAAGACGAGACAACGGACGTTCGGTGGAACTGGACTGGAACGAGATGACGATCAACAATGAAAAAATCGTCCATGAAAACAGTGGTACATGCCTGAAGTGCGGAGAACCAAAAACGGTGCTCCGCACCGACCAGAACCACGAGTTTGATTTGTGCCGGTGCGAACACGCGTACCGGTAGCCACCCCACAGAAAGCCCGCCACCAAACGGTGAGCGGGTTTTTCTTTGCCCCGCGACTATCCCCAAACGATACAAATATCGTATAGAGATATTACCTATTGCGTAATTCGATAATTTATGCTATGCTTTCTGTAGCGCTCACTTCGCCACGTCATCGAACTCGGTGCGTGGCGTTTTTTTGTTACAAGCAAGGATATCCGCAATGGTACGAATCAGCGACTGGGCAAAGCAACTCAACGTCATCATTCAACCGGCAACCGTCGCGGTGGGGCAGCCTGTGCTGCGCGTCAAGGACATCTTCACGACGCGTGACGGTTCGTGGGAACCATCGCAAGCACTTGGTAGCATTCCACAATGGGCGCGCGACGCTGGCTACCTAAAGGCGTGGGGCAGTCCAGATTATTTCGATGATGCCGGCGGGGATCATCATGTATTCGGGTGTGTCTGGGACACTCCCAACAACCGCCCCATCAAAAGCGGCTCCATTCATTATTACACCTGGACCGACAACGCCAACCATGTTGACATGCCAGTTAAAGCGCAGAGCGGTTGGGCCAACGTCGTGATGTACAACAAGTACTATCCTGACCAAGGTGAGCGCGGCGCTTGGGCTTGGCATCCTGCTGGCAGCATTCCGGCTGATGTGGTGCTAGGCGGTGGGATGCCCTACGCAAGTCACGTTTCATTTTTCGCCAGTTGGGTGCTTGAGACGGGCGCCGTCATCGTTGACCCGACCGACCCCGACGACAAGGCGCGCATGGACAAGTTCGAGGCGTGGGCTATCGCTATGTCGGCTTACTGGAAAGGCGCGCCACAGTATGCCAAATAACATTACACTCGACCGACTGGAAGCTTGGCAGGCGCAAATGATACCATTCCTCGAAGCACAGAAGCCGCCTACCGGTGGCAATACGCACCGCATGGGCTTCCACTGGATACCAGCCGGCAACCGCGCCGCCGATCATGATTACCTGCGCAGACTCAACGCCAGGGCGGGCAAGGTTGTCAGCCTGAATCGTGACCGCATCGGTGAGGCGCTTAGCTATCTTCATCCTGAAGGAACGCTCTTTCTCCGTGACCACCCACAATCTGAACAACAAGCCGACTTTGCCGCCAATCCCGCCGAAACCGGGCGCCGTCATGCGCGCGAGTGGATTGCCAAATTAACCGGCGGCGGTGGTCTGGCCGGCTTGCCGCTGAACAGACTAGGCGTGGTTCTGCTGAATGAGCCAAGCGTTCACAACGCACAGGAAGAACAAAAGCTTGTCGCCTACACTCGTGAAGCGCTGCTCACTTTGCAGCCAACTGGCATACGCGCGATGGTCTACAACCTCAGCAGCGGTTGGGTGCGCAACAGTGACACAGACACGGTGAAAAACACTAAGCCGATTTGGACTGAACTCCGCGTGTTGGAAGACCTTATCAACATTACCGGCAGTTGGCTTGGGTTGCACGAGTATTGCCGCAACGACCCGGACGAGGGTTGGTACACTGCGCCGAATGGTGAGCGCTGGGGCTGGAACATGTTCCGGCACTGGGCTTGCCCGATGACCGTGAAGATCATCATCGGCGAATGCGGCATGTCGAAACGCATCAACGGCAACCCGGCGCCAGGTCAGCCGGTGGGGTGGGTGGGCAACGTAACGCCCGCCTCATACGCTGAAATGCTCTGGCGCTACGAACGCCAGTGTCACCCGAACGTCGAAGCCATTATGCCATTCACCACGAACTATGAGGCAGACTGGCAAGATAAAGACACCTTGGGCGCGCATGAGGATATCCTGTCACGCATTCGCCTGCATACCTGGCCGACAGTCTGGCCTGTGCCTGTGACAACCACGGAGGAGCCGCCGGTGACCGACGAAAAGCTGATTATCGTACCACGCTATACCGGTCGCATCAACGGTTTTTACGGCCAACTTTACCAGAATGATGCAGGCGCCTACTATCCGCACGAAGGCATGGATCTCGCCATGCCATCAGGCACACCACTCTATGCCGCCGCCGATGGCATAGTGGCCTGGGCTGACCCGCAACAGTCTGAAAAATCCGCTTACGGCATTTATTGCCGGACCTACCACCCGCAGCTAAAAAAGCCGGTTTGTTTTTTCAATGCTCACATGAGTGAATGCCTGGTAAAGACGGGCAACAGTGTCAAGCAAGGCCGGTTGCTTGGCTACAGCGGAAACACGGGGAATAGCAGCGGTGACCATCTGCACTGGGAGGTGCGAATCATGACGGCATCGGGCGGCTACCAGGTTGACAAGCAACTACCGGATACCTTGCAAAATTTGTATCGACAGAAAGGCCGCACAGACCCGCTTGCGTGGTTGCGCGGGTGGGAAGCTGCTGGCGGCAAAGTCGAGGAACGATGATGCGGGTGCTTCTCATTGCCCCGCGCACTGACCTGCTGTACGTGGATGCCGAAGTGCAGGCTATCCACCGTAGCGGCTTGTCGGTGACACTCCGGATCGGGGACGTGCGTCACGCTGATGTGCTAGCCGACATTGATACGGATGAATATGACATCCTGTGGTTCTGTGGACACATGACCACAGAAGGGCTACTTCTCTCCGATGGGCCATTGTCATCCGCCGAATTAGCGCCGCTGATCCGTGATCGATTTGACCTAGTAGTACTCAACTCCTGCGACAGCCGAGATACGGCGCAGGAGTTGCAAAACGAAACAGGAGCGGCGGTAATAGCGACCGTCGTGGATGTGCCAGACCGACTCTCTTTTCAAACCGGCGCGCTATTCGCCAGGGAATTGGTGAAGTCCGGCGATGTATCTTCAGCCTATTACGCGAGCCGTCCGGGTAACAATCGAGTTTACGTATATCTGGCTGAGGTAAAAAAAAAGTGCCAAGCGGAGTCAATGAGAATCGGAGTTTAGACGAACGCCTGGACCGGCTAGAGGCGGCGCTGAATCAAACGCAGAAAACGCTTGACCGTTTAGCATCAATGATTGACGGCAATCCATCCTGGCGCGTTGTTGGTATTGCTGACCGGCTAGAGGCATACATCAAGGCAAACGAGGATTGGAAAGCAGACACAGAGCGGCGAATTATGAGCAATGATAACCGAGTTGGCAATCTGGAGGCTGGCAACCGTGCCATTGTTCTGTCTCGCTCCGCGGCCTTTGCGCTAGTGATCATCGGCAGCCTTTGCCTAATCGTTGCTTTTTTGTTGCTGACGTGGTTGCAGAGAGCGGGCTGAATGACATGCTCTATTACCTGCTATCGATATGCTTTTTTCTGGCGTTCATTGCCGCTGTTTTGAAGACGATTCGCTACCTGGCGGATTACCGGCGCTTCGGGAGGTTTTTCTACCTGGTAGGCATTCCGGCGAATGGAGCGCTGGCCCTGGCCCTGGCTTTGATCATTGTCGGATCTGGGCCAGATCCGATTTGGCGCAATGCGGTGACGATTATGGCTGTACGACTGGCAATTGCGACATGGGCAGTTTTTAGTTTATTGTTCGAAATTTTGTACAGTCGTACCTATTTGATTATCGTGTCAGATGGCAACTACACAGACGTAGACACACATGGAGATTGAATCATGACAGTACCAGGAACGATTTACACCTGTAGAGAGTAGAGAAACCATGTGTTTTATGGTATAATGGGGATCTAAATATAGCGGTCGCTAAAGTGTTCTAAGCACCAAAGCGACCTCCCCAATTCATTGCTGAAAGGAGCAAAGAATGGATTCTTCAATTGTACCACCAAAAAGAGTACGCAAGAAAAAAGCTCGTGTCGGTGGCATTTATCAGTTTCGCCAAATCAGCACTGGTAGAAAATACATTGGCCGTACACGTGATTTTTGCCGTAGGCAAAAGGAACACCGAAAAGAGTTATCCGAAGGGACTCATTTTAATTGCCATCTGCAACGAGCATGGAACGAATGTGGACCAGACGATTTTATTTTTGAGATATTGGAAATAATAGAAGACGAATCCCATCTCAAGATAAGGGAACAATGGCATTTAGACAACAATATCATTTGGAGATTTGATTTTAACTTCAATAAAGATTCGAGCTGCCCCCCTGATCCGGCGGGGAGGGAGTGTACACCGGAAACAAGAAAGAAGCTGTCTGAGGTGCATAGCGGAAGAACGGTAACGTGGGGAGATAAAATATCTGAAAGCAAGATGGGGAAAAAGTATGGCCCTCAATCCCAAGAGCATGTAGGCAAGAGAATGAAGGCAAAAGCAGGCTGGAAGATGACGGATGAGCAGAGACAGCAATTGTCGGATGCCCATAAAGGCAAGAGGCACACGCCAGAAGCTAAAGCCAAGATGTCGGAAAGCAGAAAAGGCAAGAGGATGCCCCCTAAAACGCCTGAAGGCCTAGCAAACATGTCGAGAGCGCAGAGAGGAAAGAAAGCTTCACTAGAAGCTAGAGCAAATATGGCTAAGGCACAAACAGGAAGAAAGCACTCGCCCGAATCGCTAGCAAAAATGTCACTAGCACAGAAAGGGAGAAAGCCCACTCCCGAAGCAAGGGCAAACATGGCAAAAGGGCAACTCGCTAGACAGGAAAGAGAGCGCAACGATCCCGAAGCCTTGGCAAAAATGGCAAAGGCACGGGCAGGCAGGAAAGCCACACCTGAGGCGAGAAAAAATATGTCGAAAGCGCAGATGGGTAGGAAACATACCCCTGAAACGATAGCAAAAATGTCACTGGCGAAGATGGGAAAGAAACATACGCCTGAGACAAAAGCGAAGATGTCACTAGCGAAGAAGAACAAGAGAGCGCAAGGAGCGCAATAAAAAAAATGAAAATCCCTGGTGCAGTTTATTCATGTCTAATTGCCGTTGGTATGTTCACCGCAGGTTGGATTGTCGATTATTTTACTTCGGGAGACGGGTCGGCTTCGCTCATTGCCCCGGTAATCGTAGCGGCAGTGCCGATTGTCCTGAAGATGTTCACAGCGACCGGCGAGGAGACACCGGAAGCAACGAGCCGTGGCGTGGAGCCTGCGCAACGGCGTAGCTATATCAGCAAGGTGTTGTTAGGCTAATGCGCGGCTGTTTGTCTCAACTTCTCGCCGGCTGCGGGCCGGTGTGTGTGCTGATCGTTGGCGTTAGTGTGTGGGGGCTGTGGGTATGGCTTTGATCTCGACTCATGTAGAGATGGAAGAATTAGGCAACGGTGTTTTCCGTAACACGATTGCCATGAAAGCGATTGCCTACCGGCAAAGCGGCGTACTCCTGCGCATGAACCAAGCCTGGGAAGATGGCGACGTGAATTTTCCGCAGATTGTGACGCGTGCGCCGCTGATGGTCAGCGCAGCAGGCAATGGAACGCGGCGCATACACCCGACGCGGGAAGCTGACCGCTATCTAGAGATGGGCGCGCCCTTCGCCAAAGTGGGCGGGGTGTGGACACGCGTCACACTTGGCGCACCCACACGCGCCAACGGGCGATTGACCTGGACCAGGCCGAATTACAACCTGTACATTGACCACGGCGGACATTTTATCAAACTCGCAATCCTGCTAAAAAATGGGTTCGTACCAGAGGATGGCTTGTTTGCTTTTCCTGTCGGCATCAACGGATTGACCCGCGTCGGCAACGAGATTCGGCGCGATGGCGTGCCAGTCATGCAACTGCGTGCCCTGCATGTGGAAGACCTTGACAACCCCGACGACGTGCGCCCCATCTCACATGATTTCGTGAACTTGTCAGGACAGCCGTACTTGCTACGCCGACGTGAGCCTTGGCACCGCCGGCACCTGGTACTATCGATTCTACAGTACTGGCACAGGGCAGGCCGCGGGGGATGACCAGACGATGCTGGTAAAGGCGAGTAGGTTTGACTGATGGCAGCAAACACACGCAGCGGGTTCCAACGAGAAGCAGACTACGAGCGAATCACATCGCTCTATCTGCGCGGTTGGCGCCAGACTGACATTGCGGCTGAGTTGGGCTTGACGCAACAGCAAGTCAGTTACGATCTGCGCGTGGTCCAAAAGCGGTGGCGAGAGTCCACCACAATGAACCTTGACGAAGCCAAGCAAAAAGAACTGTCACGCATCGATGAATTGCAAAACGACTTCTGGACGGCGTGGGAAGAAAGCAAGAAAGACGTTGTGACTGTAGGAGTTGAAAAGAAATCGGTAACGCTGAAAATCAAGGATGCCAGCGGCGGGGATATCGGATTACCAGCGATAGAGAGAAAAGATTCAAGACGCCGGACTGGGCAATCTGGCAACCCCGCATTTTTACAAGGCGTACTGTCGTGCATTGACCGGCGGTGCAAACTGTTGGGACTGGATGCGCCAGAGCGAAAGGAATTGACGGGCAAGGATGGCGGGCCTATGCAAGTAGAACAGAGAACAAAGCCCGACTTGACCAAACTGAGCACGGATGAGTTATTGCAATTACGGCAGATAGTGACCAAGGCTAGCGATGGAGTTACCAACTCTTGACGATATTGACAAGGAGTTAGCGCAGCGCAGCCTGTCCGAGTATATCCGGCAAGCATGGCACATCGTAGAGCCTGGCAATCGATATATTCACGGCTGGCATATAGACGCCATCTGCGAGCATCTAGAGGCGGCCACCCGCGGCGAAATTCGCAATCTGATCATCAACATTCCGCCGCGGCACATGAAGTCACTGATTACTTGTGTGTTCTGGCCAACATGGTTGTGGACAAGCAAGCCGGAAACACGGTGGTTATTTAGCAGTTATGGCGAAAGTCTGTCAATCCGTGACTCATTAAAGTGCAGACGCGTTATTCAATCAAACTGGTATCAACAACGGTGGGGCGACGTTTTTAAACTAACCGGCGATCAGAATAGTAAGATCCGTTTCGAGAATGACAAGACCGGTTACAGGCTAGCAACAGGTGTAGGTGGGTTAGGGACAGGCGATGGTGGTGACTTTATCATTGTGGATGATCCACTGAAGGCCGCCGATGCGCACAGCACCGCTGAACGGGAAGCCGTGATTGACTGGTGGGATAACACCATGTCAACACGTGGCAACAATCCCGATAAGGTGGTCAAAGTAGTTATCATGCAGCGGTTGCACGAGGAAGACCTGACCGGCCACTTACTAGATAAGATGAAAACGGATGGGCTGCATTATGAGCACCTTTGTTTGCCGGCTGAATATGAGATAACAAATCGAAAAACGTCAATCGGGTTTGCTGATCCACGGACCGAACATGGTGAGCTACTTTGGCCAGAACGATTTACGCCAGAGGCAATAGGTGATTTGAAAAGTAGCATGGACGCCTATGCTGTGGCTGGTCAGATGCAGCAACGACCGTCACCTGACGCTGGCGGTATCTTCAAGAAAAAGGATTGGCGTTACTGGCGACCGCGTGGGGTGCGTCTCCCGTCGGTCAAAGTACAGGACGAAGATGGCAGCATTATCGAGATTGACGCGGTAGAGTTGCCGGCCACATTTGAGGAAATGATCCAAAGCTGGGATCTGGCGTTTAAGGAAACAGCTACCAGTGATTTTGTAGCCGGCCAAGTGTGGGGCAGATTTCAGGCAAATTATTATATGCTGGACTACTACAAGGAGCGCGCCGACATTAACAAAACGATGGATGCTATCAAAGCGTTTACGGCCAAATGGCCGGCGGCGATTGCCAAACTGGTTGAGGACAAAGCCAACGGGCCGGCGGTGATCTCATTGCTTACCGCGAAAGTGCCGGGCCTAATTCCGGTGCAACCGGAAGGCGGCAAAATAGGTCGGGCGCACGCATCCAGCCCCGCCGTCGAGTCACACAATGTCTATTTGCCGCACCCCGCATTGCACGCTTGGGTTGATGGGTTTATCGAGAGTTGCGCCGGTTTCCCCAACTTAGCGAATGATGACGATGTGGATGCCTTTACACAGGCCATGATACGTTTTTTGTTGCAGAAAAGTTATGCACCTCCGGGAAGTGTAAAATATGCCTGATATTGCGGTTGATGTGAAATTATCCTTTTTACGGTGGCTTGTGTCTGAGGACCAGGCGCGGCAGGACAAAATACGGCAGTATCGTGAATATTACGATGGCGCACACGATACGCAGTTGACCGAACGCCAGCGCCAGTATTTGGAACTCAAGGTTGGGCAGGAGTTCAACGGTAACTATTGCCCGATCCCGGTCGATAGCCTGGCCGAAAAACTCACTGTCACCGGCGCCAAGACCACCGACGACACACAGACAGAAATCCTCAACGACTGGCTGACCAAAAACAAACTGGACGGGCTGCAAGGCATTGTCCACACGTGCGCGCTACGCGACGGTGACAGTTACATTATGGTCGATTGGGACGAGGATGCGCAGATACCGCGCTTCACGGAAGAAATGGCTTGCTGCGATGGGGATGGCGTCAAGGTCCATTATCAGGATGGACACCGGCACAAGATAGACTTTGCCACGAAACGTTGGTGCCCCAAACAAGGCGAGGACGCTGGCTACATACGGCGCCTGAACATTTACTACCCCGACCGCATCGAAAAGTACATCAGCAACCAGACTGCTAGTGAAGGCGAATGGCAGCCCTACGTTGATGAGGGGGAAACAGCCTGGCCGATCCCGTGGCTGCGCAAGGATGGCAGCCCCATCGGCGTGACCGTCGGGCATTTCAAAAACAAAGAGCAGGGCTATCAGTATGGCGACAGCGAACTAAGCGACGTTATCCCGCTGCAAAACGCCTACAACAAATCGCTGATTGACCTGTTGGCGGCTGGTGATACGACGGCGTTTCGAGTGTTCACGATGGTTGGTGACAATCCGTCCGGCATCAAGGTGGCGCCGGGTTCGTGGATCTATACCATGCGGCCGCCGGGCGGCGACAGTGGCGCTAGTATCGGCCACATTCCGGGCGAAGATCTGACGCCACTGATTGCACTGAAAGACAGCATGGCCACAGAGATTGCCAAGGTCAGCAGAACGCCGTTGAGTTACTTCCAAATCAGCGGACAAGTAGCGGCCGCCGACACGCAGGAAGAACTCAAAGAGGCGATGTACAGCAAGGTGCAAAAGCGCCAGACGTATTTTGGCAACAGTTGGGAGAATGCCTTGCGCCATGCGCGCGTTCTTTGGAACGAGTTTGGACCAGGGCCGGAACTGGATGAAACCGTTGCTATCGAGATGGTGTGGAAGTCGCCTAAGCCAGGGCTGAGCAAAGAAGACTTGGAGATCTTCCAAATCAAACTGGCGCTGGGTGTACCGGCCAAACAAATTTGGGCAGAGTTGGGGTATACTGAAGAGCAGATTGCCGAGTTTGAAGAAATGGCGCAGGCCGAACAAATGCAGCAAGGCAACGTGGGCGAGATGCTGCTACGGGCTTTTGAGCGGGGCGGCACTCCGACACAGGGCGCGCCAGCAACCACACAGCGGGGGACACAGTGACTGAATCCGTTCACGGTATAGAACCCGGCAGCACTTACCGCCTCTACTATGGCCCTGGTAATCGAAATAATAAACTTATCCATGTACGTGCCATTGTCGATGGTGACCAAATCGTTTGCCGTACTTGGTCAAAAACCAATCGGCGTTGGAATTATTATGTAGAAGATGCGATATGGTTCGACGTATCTAAGGAATATTTGACGAAAGTATGACCGAGTTATGTCTTTACGGTAACAGCAAGAGGGGGGACGGCATAATGAGCAAGTTTACTATTTCCTGCGAATTAGACGACGCTTATGACGTTAGTGATATAGCAACAATTATCGAATTATATACGCAAGATGTGGAAAAAATCACTTTGAATCCGCGTGTGTTAGAACATACAATGGACATTCTTTTGCAGAACTTTTGTGATTACATAGGATTAAATTTAGAGGACGGAAAAGAATATCTGTCGGCGGAAGTAGTGGGATGGTGGATTACCCGTTTGTCTAACTTGCGGGAGCGCCTGCTTACTAATGACTGAATCCGTTCACCCCGTTCTTGCTGCCGCGGCCACCTACCGGCGTCAACTTCTCCAACGTGAGGATGCCGCCGTGGCGCGCCTGGTCACCGCATACGGCACGGCTTATCAGCGCGCCGGCGTACAGATCCAGGCGCTGCGCGAGATATTGACCGACCAACCGATGACGCGTCGGCGGGCGGGGCAGTTGGCGCAACTACGGGCACTGCGTCAACAGATTGAGACGGAACTAGAGCGCTTTGGCATTATTGCCGACAACGAGTTCAATCAGTTGACGCAGGAATCAATCCGTATGGGGTTGCAGCACAGCGCCGGGCTGATTGAATCCTATTTCGCTAGCCCGCAAGCGCGGCAGGCCATCACCGCATCATTGACGCAACTTGTCCCCGAACAGGTGGAGACATTGCTTGGCTTCCTGGCACCAGATAGCTCACTGCGCACCGGACTGACCACGCAGCTAGGGCCAACCATTGCACAGCAGGTGTCTGATAAAATGGTTGATGGTATGGTGCGTGGATTCAATCCGAATAAGACTGCGACGATTATACGCACAGAAATGGGCGTGGGGTTGTCATGGGCCATTAACACGGTGCGTACCGCCAACTTGTGGGCGTATCGAGAGGCGACGCGGGCCAACTACGTGGCGAATCAGCGCATTGTCAGCGGCTGGACTTGGTACGCGACACTTGACGGCAGGGTATGCGGTAATTGTCTTTCCCAGCATGGCAGCCTGCATTCGATTGCTGAGACGCTGAACGGACATCATCAATGTCGGTGTGCGATGATCCCTGAATTGAAGATGGGCCAATCGCTGGGCTTGGATTTGCCGGAAATCGAATCGGGCGAATCGTGGTTTAAGCGACAATCCGAATCTATGCAGCGTGACATCTTGGGACCAGGGATGCTGGAGGCATGGAAGGCGGGCGCTGTGCAATTCAACCAATTTCGTAGCAACTACGATCATCCCGCTTATGGCGAAATGCAACGGATGCCATCCATGCAGGAGTTGGGATTAGAGGAATATTATCAGCAATGATTGCCAACATCATCGAACGCCTACGCTATTTAGGCCGCCAACGCATTGCGCGCAAGCGCCATCTACAACGCATTGCGGACCTGAAACAACAGCGCTTTGAAATGCAAATTAGTCTAGCCAATATGCAGGCATGGCCGCCGGGCGTGCGCGAGAAAATGCAGGAACAGATAGACGCGTTAGATCGGCGTATCAAGTTCATGGAGAACTAGCAGCGGATGGAAACGAAGCTATTGCAAAACACGAAAGAATGTGCTACACTCAATGAGACTATCAACTTGCCACTGCTTGCCTACGTCGAACTTACCCGCAGGATTGAACGATTGGAACGATTGTTACTAAAGCAGCGTGAAACGGCGCTGATAGAGATGTCAGCAATTGAAGATGAATTTGGCATGATGCGTACCAAGGAAAAGCGGACTCGCTGACAATGGTACGATAATTTAATATAAGCTGCTGCGATTACGTGGGGGCGATTTGTTTGGATGCTGTAATGGTGTCCGAACAAATCGCCCCTTTTTTATTTCCGAGAAAAACATGGCCACTGACTATCCAACCACCATCCATGCCCCGGCTGCCGCCGCTCCCACAGTGAGCGAACGCATTGCCGTGTGCGGCGTGTGTGGTGTGCAGTGGCAAATCCAAACGACAATACCACCGTATGCAGACGCCAGGGGGTGCAGCTTTTGCGATGCCCCGGCGGACGCCATCACGATTATTAATGAACGCTCCGACAGGAACGTGTACTAGGCGAGATGCCAAAAGGAATCAGGCGAGATGCCCGAAACAGGTACCGGCCAGACCGACGAGATGTCAGACGGCCAACAACAGCAGGACACACAGGACAAGCAGCCCAGCGCGGCGGAACTGCTCGCAGAACTAAACAAAGTGCGCGATGCACTCAAGTCAGCCAACAGCGAGGCAGCCACCCGGCGCAAAAAACTGGAAGAGTACGAAAAAGCGGAAGCGACACGAGCAGCCGCTGAGCAAGCAAAGAAAGAAGCTGAGTTATCCGAGACGGAAAAACTTAGCCGCAAACTTGCCGCAGCGGAACAGGCACGGGAACAGGCGCTACAAACAGCGAATCAGCGGCTATTGCGCGCGGCGTTCGTTGCTGAGGCAGCCGTGGCCGGTGCTGAGTTTCCCGACGATGCTTTTCGACTTGCTGACACGTCCGGTGTGACGGTAGACGATGACGGCAATGTTTTGGGCGTCAAAGAGGCAGTGAAGGCGATTGTAGACAGTGGCCGATTGCCGCTGAAAAACAAACGCCAGGCACCGCCGAATCTTGATGCGGGCGCTGGAAACGGACAGCGGGTGGCAGATCAGAAAGTCGCACAACTGACCGAGGCCGAACTAGAAATGGCGCGTAAGATGCGCATCACGCCTGAACAGTATGCCGCTAGCAAAGTAAAGCGATAGCGGAGGTATTTTATGGCATCTCGTGGTTTCGAGTTTGCTTACATGTTGGATGGCAGCAACGCCACGCCGGTGATTCGGGATTTTATCCTGGGCGCGGCAGCGGATCATGCTGTCGGTGACCTGATGTTGATGCAGTCTGACGGCTACATTGACCAAGTGACCAGTACGACTGCTGAAGTTACCTGCATTATGCAGGAGCGCTTGTTGACCGCCGCGATTACCGCCGGCACGACACAGGCAAAGGCGGCCATCATCACGCGCAATCAGGTGTGGCGCTGTTCGATGGATGCCACTAGCACGGCATTCGTCAAGGGCTACACCAAAACGATTGACACGGTGGATTGCAACACGATCAGCGCTACGGACTCATCCGGCGGCGCGATGATTCTGGTGGACACCGGCACCGATGATGCGGGCAATGTTTTGGCGTATGTGGTGTTTGCGGACACCACTTTTGGTAACACGTAAGGGGGCTAAGCAATGGCTATTTCCGAACAATGGGCCGAGCTGCTTGAGCCTGGCCTGCGTACCATTTTCAATTTGCAGCGGGAGGCACTTGCTGCGCAATCTCGTATTCCGTTCCTGTACAGCGTGCAAACCAGTGCCAAGGCGCAGGAATATGCGCTGGGCGTTGGTGGCTTCAGTGATTGGACAGCCTATAAAGGCGCAATCGAGTACGACGACAACGAACAGGGTTTTAAAGTTACCTACACGCATCAAGAGTATGCGAAGGGCTTTAAGGTCGAACGTCGCTTGGTTGATGACGATCTGTACAACATCATCAACGAACGCCCGGCGGGGTTGGCGCTGTCAGCCACTCGCACGATGGAGAAACACGCGGCGTCCGTATTCAACAATGCGTTTAGCTCCAGCTACGTGGGCGGTGACGCGGTGGCCCTATGCAGTGCAAGTCACCCGTACAGCCCCAGCAATGCCGCTGTACAGAGCAATCGCGGCACGACCGCGTTGTCGTTTGATGCTGTGGTCACAACCCGCCGCCTTATGCGAGAATACAAGGATGACCGCGGGGAATTAATCCCGGTCAATCCTGACACCATCCTGGTTCCGCCTGAGTTGGAGGAAACTGCCAAGACACTCGTCGAGACGACTCAAAAGCCTGGCACTGCCAATAATGATATCAACTTTGTTGGAAGTCGTGTGCGCAACGTCATCGTTTGGGACTATCTGACCGATGCCAACAACTGGTTCTTGATCGACAGCGCGATGGCGAAGATGTACCTGAAATGGTACAACCGTGTGCCGCTCGACATGGCAATGGACCCGACCAGTGATTTTCGCCTCGAAGCGCGGTTCCGCGGCTACGTCCGCTACAGTTACGGGTGGGACCATTGGACGTGGATCTATGGGCATGAGGTCAGCTAAGGAGGTCTACGATGGCTATTCAGGGTACGACCAACTTTAGTAACGTGACGGTTGACGGCACGGTAACCGCGCCGACTGTCTCCATCTCTGGCACCGTGACCGCGGGGGCTTTGACCGCTACGGGCTACGCGCTGCCCAAGGTCATCGGTGCAACTGTGCCTTATACCAGTTTTACCAATGGCACCACGACGGCCACTTACAGCCTACCGGGGACAATTCCCGCCGGCGGTGTGTTCTACTGGTCAGCCGTGACTGCGGTCGGGCAAGGGTTTAGTGGCAGTCCGAATGCCACGGCTGTGATGACCATCGGTGATGGTACGGACGCGGATCGTTACTGTGGCACCGCGGGTATTGATGTGTTTACCACAGCGGCGGCGGGTGTGGATGCTGGTACGCCTAGCGGTGTGCGTTATCATGCCGCCGCAAAAACGCCGGTGCTGACCATTACGCCGGGCAGTGTGTGGGGCAGCATTACCGCCGGTACAGTAGCAGTACGGTTGTATTATTTCCACCCGTCGAACTGAGGATCTATGGCCGCTTACCTAGTCAAAAAACCTATACGTTACTCAGGTACCGGCCTGGAGCGCCAACCGGGGCAACACGTGTCGGATGCTGATTTCCGCACATGCCCCGGTTGGCGCGATGCGTTGTTGGCCGTCGGTGCGATTGTGGAGCATACGCCCACAGCGCCCGTTGCTACCGTCAAGGCAAACGGCTTCGGCGAGCCGCTCGCTCCACCGATGAAGCCAGTAGAAGATTATGACATTCCCGAAACGCCGGCGGAACAACGGCGCAGAAAGCGAGGCGCATAATGGCCTATCGAACTTATACGCTGCCAACGTTGACCGCCGCGGGAACGCCTAGCGGGTCGGCTGTTGGCACGGTAACCAGCTACGAACCGATTGTCGGTGAAATCAAAGCTGTTTATTTCGAGTACAGTGGTACGGCAACCACGACCGACGTGGCGTTGTCACTGGCCAAAACGGGTGGCACAATTCTATCTGTGGCCGACAGTGTCACAGATGCCTGGTACTATCCATCAGTGGCGCTGAATGATGGCACGGCTGGCGCCCGCACCGCCTATAGTGGTGTGCCGGTGGTGGACTATCTCAAGGCGGTACTGACGCAAGGTAGCGCCGGCGACACGTTGAATACAACGGTCATTGTGGAGTTCTGATCATGGCCTTTACCTATGACGACAGTCTGAGCTTGAACCGTGACAAGGTGCGCTTTTGGATACAAGACACCGCTGACGGCAGCGGCCCCAAACCGAATGACGCCAATTTCACCGACGCGGAGATCGACGGGCTAGTGTCCACCTATGGCAGTTGGCAGCGGGCAGTCTATGCGGCGCTCACGGTGC
>CAZZDD010000011.1:0-45166 GCA_964652185.1 uncultured Candidatus Peribacteria bacterium
AGGATAATAAGGAAGATTGTGATGGTTATGGAGCGCATAATGGTTACGTTAATGTTTTAGCCATGTCCTCTATACACTCCACGCAGTCGCACTCAATGGTACATTCTGTTTGAGAGCATACGGGGCAAAGTTTAGTGTCTGTCATACTATCTCTTTTAATATCTGATAGATAACAAGGTCAAGTATCTCGTCTTTTATTTCCTTGTTAAAGTTAAGTGTGTTGAGGTCATCATTATGTTCGGCTCTTCCTCTGTCATACTTGTCGAGGGCATCCTGCTTGAATTGGTCGAGTCTATCTTCCAGTTTGGATCTAATACAGGTACTTGTGTGCTCTGTTTTCTTGCAGTCAGGGCATGGTTGCTCTTTGAGTAGTTGCGTGTGTGCAGGGTCAATGTTAGGCGGATAGTTTGAGTTCATAGGGTGTGGTGTCTACTTCTTAGATGTGATGTGCCAAAAATGACACTTCGGACAAGCATAGATAGCTGTTGGAATACGTGGTAGCCGTTTATTTTTTTGCTGTTTGTTGAGTTGTGTCTGTGCTTCTTTTTTTGTGTATTGGTATTTGGTACATGGTTGCATTGCTAAGTGAGACGTTTCCTTTTTTAGTTTTGATGTTGATTGCGAGGTAGATTGGTCTGCTATAAGCATTTTAATATGAACGATGTGATCGCATAGTTCACATTTCTCTACAAAACTGTACTCTTTCCCATACGTTATCCATTTTTCAATATATAAATATATACTATGGTCTTTGTGTGCCGGCTTTTTACTGAATAATTGTGTGAGATGTGAGAGGTAAGACATATTATGTCAGTTTATATACTGTATCCTTTTTACACTGGGGGCAGAACATTGTCTTTTTGTGTCCTTTCTTCCTGCGTTGCCGTCTGTGTATTTCCCTGTGGTATTGGCACCGTGTGCAGTGATAGTGTTCGATTGCAAGTGGGATCGGTTTCATGTGCGATGGTTACGTTGTTGAAGGGGTATCTGTCGTCTCTTCGCCCGCATTACCGTTTGTGTCATTTGGTGGTCTCCCAGGTTTTTGCATATTCTGAAAAATATCACCGGTATCCTTGATAGATATAATAGTCTGCTGTTCTCGTTTGAGGGTAGATTCTTTGATCCTGTTCTTTTTTAATCGGTGGTGCAATGTAGTGAGTGGGATGTCGTATTTCCGTGAATACTCCGCAAGTGAAAGATATGTCATAGATTTGTGTTTGTATAATTACCGTTTATGTTTGAATATTACATAGTATATCATATAATGTAAGAGTTTTGATGTGTTGGCTGTGTATATATAGTGGATAAGTGTTGTTATATGTATGGGAGTGTCTGTTGCGTTGCCGTTTGTTGAGATTTTTTGTTGAAGGGGTATCTGTCGTCTCTTGGTTGTGTGAGGGGTATATGTTTGACGGATACATGTTGCTCTTTGAGCCTGTAGTATGCTTGGCAATACGCACACTGGACAAATTTGGCACGGGATCGGTCTTGGTATATATACGCCTGATATGGTTGCTTGCAGTATTTGCATGTCATATGGGTTATCCTTTTATCCGTGAAAGTTGGTGCGGTGTTCTCTGTGCCCTGTTCCACTCTTCGAGCTCTTCTTCTTTGAAAAGGGGATAGAGCCATGCGCTTGGAAAATGATGGGGCTTGAGATATTTTTTGATTGTGTCCTGACGTGCGTGATACTTTTTGCTTGCTTGGCGTGCCGTCAAATAGCCATGCGGTATCGGCTCGGCGTTCGGTGGTTTGCGGTGTGTTTTGGCGTCGGTCAGTTTGAGCTTGCGTTTCCGCGCCCTGTGTTTTCGCATTGTGTCCTGCCACTTCTTTTTGCCATATTTATTATAGTATATTTGCGATCCCCCTCTGAGGTTTCTTTTTTTTACATTCTCTATTCTTTTTTCTGGGTTAAGGATAAATTGAATTGTACGCTTTGATACGTTCCAGAGTTTGGCTGTTTTCCTTTGACTGTTGAGCTCTTGATAGTCTCGTTTGATTTGTGCGTGGTCGTCCGGGTGTATCTTCCGCCTCCGGTCGTCCATTGGATTGATATAGGGGAGCGTTTTCGTGGGCATAGTGGTTGCCGTTTGTTACTTGGTAAGGTTATGCCGTCCCACAATGAGGACGGCATCAATGAGCTTTTTTGCTTTGATAGGTGAAATGGTGAAAAGCGTTTGGATGTGTTTGAGCGCGACAGGGTACGGGTGCCGGTCAAGTAGTAGGATGATTGTGTTGAGTTGGTAGGGTTGCATAGGTTTGAGGTGATTGAATAGTCAATTAGAAGGTCAGATTGTTGATCCACATATCTTGGAGCGCTTGCAGTTCAAGGATTTCTTTGTAATTGATAGGATCGTTACCTTGTGCAAGGTTTATGTTTTCCATTCTTCCATCAATATAAAAGATAAATGGTTACCATAATTCAGCATCAAACGAACAAGCGCCGTTCTCCTTTACGCATGCGAGTATCTTCTCTCCTATAATAACACGAGCATACCATTCAAGAAGTTCGGGGATTTCTGAGAGTGGAGTGTCCAGTTCCTTTTCAATTTGTTTATTGTTGTAAGTGCCATGCGTGTTAAAAAATATATCAAGGCGCTTTTTGTTTTCCCCCAGGACTTCCAAACACTTTGCTATCCCCTGTTCGATTTCTGGTAAGTGCTCTTCTCCAAAATAGTATGAGATAAAATTTGGTTCCTGCTCTTCGCCTCCAAAAAATGAAGGATCATCAGAAGATTGTACTGCGAACATGAATTTGCCATCAATGTCGCCGGAGTAGTGTCTTCCCATATAGTTAGCCGTTAAATGTAAGCTGTGTGTCAAATTCAATTCCTCGATTGTATAGTTCTTGTAGTATTGCATCAAGATTGTGCAAGTCGGTTGATCCGTAGCACTCCACCACATTGATGAGTTGGTGATATTCCTTTGCTTCTCGCTTTAACTTTTTAGTAGTCCAGTCTTCGTATTGGTCAGAGTTATCGTTGTATTTTTGCATATAGTTTCTAGTTATTTGAGAATAAGAATAGGCGTGCCGTCTCTATCATGGTCAAGACGGATTAGGTATTTAGTTTTAGTGTTTACGGTTCCTTCTCTCCCGCTTTTCCCGTTATGCTCCCATTCGTTGTAGGTATCCATGAGATATTTCGCTCCTCCTGTTGTTTGGTGGGAGTACAGTTTGATCTCCTTGTTTTTTTTGGTCATAGTGTTTTATGGGTAGGGGTATTTGAGAATTAAACTTTACTGCATGTGTCACACTCCTGATGTCTTAACGTTTTTGGTCGTGTGGGTCGTCGGTGTCGGTGACGTCAAACACGTGTGATATTTCAGTGTCTGCTCCTCCGTCCTCGTGATAATGATATGTGCCGTTCTCGCACACCTCGTTCCATTTTTCGCTTGCAAGCCTTTTTGCTGTCTTAGGATTATCCGCGAGCACGTCGAGGATGTAGCTTTGTGATTGGGTGATTTGTACTTTGTACTTTTTCATATTGTTTGGTCTATTAGTTGATAGTCTGCCAGTTGAGGCATGTTCCACCATTGCCTATCATGTTTTTGCGTTGGCTTTTTTTTGGGTACATGTAATGCGTGATAGTATCCGCAAGCCAAAAAGCCATGTCCATCCCACACCCTGAGATGGTTATAGTGTCGTCTTGGTTGTATGTGTAGCCCAGCAGATCGGCTATATAGTATGTGTGATGCAACAGTCTGCCTGTTTTTTTGTCTACTGTGAATACCTTCATTTTCCGTGCCATACCAGAACGAGAAACAGATTTGATGACAATGATGAGCGTTGACGTTGGTTTGATAAAAAGCTTTAGCTCTTTGATTGCCTCAGCGCGTTTTTGTTCTTTTTGTTTGGTTGTGAGTTTCATATGGTTAAAAGTTAAAAGTTAAAAGATTATATATTATCTTCGCTAGTGCATCCGGTGTGTGGTAGCTGTCCCGTGTGGGTTGCTTCGTAGCGTACACCACACAAACGGCAGACATGGGCATGTTGGCTACAATATGTTGACGATTTGCAGTCCCATTGATGAGTGTTTTTCTTCATATGGTTTCAGATTATTTTGTTGCTTCGATAAAACGTTCGCGGTTAAAATTTGGATTTGTGTTTTGAAGTGCGTCCGCAAAAAGTTGAGCTATACGTTCCCCTTTGGCTTTTCGTTGGTTCACTTCTTTAATTGCGTTGGCAATGATTTGAAAGTCTTTTCTGGTCATACAGATATATGATGAATGAGTTATGTGTAGATAAAATAGTCTTCCATGTCTTCATCCTTCCATTCGTCGGATAGGAATTGTTTTATGTCATCCATACAATAGAAGCCTCCACATGAATCTGTTATCTCGCCTTGTTCATCGTATAGAGTGAACCGATACACGTCGCCATTAACATAACAAGTATACGTGTCAAGTTCTTGATCAATCAATTGTTCAATCTGCTCGGTTGTCGGCGTGTCTGTCCCGTGTGTCTCTTTGAGGCTATCGGTTGTCACGATATAAAATCCACAATTTGAAACGTCGAATCCGTGGGCGGTTCCACGTCTATATACTATATTCCCATGTTCGTAGCGGTATACTGGTGTTATATATACTATATCCTCGTGCTCTTTTTGTATCATTTCCATGTGGTGTGTGGTGGACGTTGCTACGTCCCCGGTCTCCAGCATTGTGTGGTATAAATCACAATCGTTCCCGTCTGGTGATTTATATTTACCTTGCTTCGTGAGAAAATAGCCTACATTGCTATCATGGCGCGGGCTCTCTGGACAGGAGTCATACTCAATCACTAGCAATGGTGATTGAGTAATTGTTGTCTTTGTGTATGTTTTCATACAGATATAGAATAAATGATTTATGTGGTACGCTTTGGCATAGTGGTTGCCGTGCGATTTTGGATGAATATATGTGCTTTGTGTTCTGCTTCTTGATCTGTTCGCTTTGTACGTGTTGAAAGTGTTTTGATGTGAGAGATTGCACGGAAAAGGGCTATATACTGTTGGGCTAGGATAGTTTTTTTTGTCATATAGTTGAAAGTTATTCTAGGATGTCTTTGATAGCGTTTAACGTTTCACTTTTAGATGTATAGTAATATTTTGTCTGTTCGTCTTTTTGAAAGAACGGATCGTCGATGTAGTAGTTTGGTCTTTTTATGTCTAAAGAATTTAAGAGATCATTGCGTAGCTTTTCAGTGTTTGAGTATTCGTATTTAAAGCCTTCGAAAGAGGTGTGCGCAATAAAGCCGGATAATATCATCACAAATTTATAGGTTGAATTTGTCATTTTTGAGATGTCGCCTGTATCAAGTACCTTTTTTATATTGTTTGATATAGTTTTGGGGTTGAGTGTTTTCATATGATTGTGGTTAGATGTTAAATAGTTGAGGGGGTACAATTATTTATTGAGAAAAATGTTTTGTGTAGGATAGTTTGGATGCAAAATGGAGTGCCTTTTTCGTCCAGTCTCCCCAACGTTTTTCTTGTTGATTGCAGTCACGGATAATTCTTGCAATATATTCCTGTGCTTTTTCTTCTGTAGCAAAACTGAGCCAGAGATATTTTGAGAATGGAAAAACGTCTCCTATCTGCCAGCCACCATTGGCATGAAAGGCGGAAAGGTAGCCCGATTTTCGTGGGTGAGTGATTTTATAGGATATTTCCATATAGTTATACGTTAAATATAAAATAGATGAGTTCATGCAGTGCGTCGATGAGGTGGTAAACAGTGCCGGACAGAAGGATGCCTAGTAGGAATGCGATGAGTGTTGAGGGCGTGATGTGTTTTTTCATATATGTAATATGAGATATGTTATTGTATCAGTGTAGTGGTACACATGATGCATGTGTGTGTGAGAGTTGACAGGTAGACAGTAGCCGGAGCCGTTGTATACCTGTCGTGTCTCTCTGTTGTTTGTGCTTTAATTATATTGTATCAGTGCAACATTGTCAATAGATGAATATGGGTATTGTGTGGATAACATTGTACTGATACAATATATTGTGCGACACCACAGAATTGATTGTGAGAGGTTTCTTGACGCTAGGTGGAAGTGTATGGTATAGTATGAGGGAAGTTTTTCGACCTTTGACAATGTAAAAAGTAGCATCGTATCTTTGTATATTGGTAGATACATTTCTCGTTGTTTGGAGAAGCACCCGACTAACCGCGGTAGTGTAAAAAGGAAGACCAGTGACGGCAGTACATCTTTTAGGATGTTTCTAGCGCTGGACACAATAGGGGCAACGCTTGAGGAATAACAAGGTATACAGGATTACACTTTCACGATCAACGGTTGATTGTGAGAATTTTGAGACTTTTTATATTGTAAGAGTACAACGGAAACGGGGCAGGGCTGACCCAGTTTGGGCGCTATGAGGTGAATTACAGGTTCAAAAAAAAATGAGCCTTTTTTCTGTGTTTATTTTTTTTTGATGTTTTTTGTTATAATTTGGCTAGGTTGAGCTGAAAAGTGAGAGTTTTTGATGTTTTTTTGGTGAAAGTTTTTTGGTGATTGTTTTTTTTGGTTTAGTCTTTTTTGGTAAATGTGTAATAATTGAGGAAAAACGGGAAATGGCAGTTTTTTTATGTAAGACGTTTTGAGGGTAAAAGTGTAAGAAAGTGCAAGGTGAAAGGGTGATCGATTGACATGAAAAAACGATAAATTTTTCGAACGTCTTCGCATTTTTTTTTTAAAAACTTATATTTTTTGGTTTTGATTGTAAGGAATAAAAAAATGTATAAAAGTTGTTTGACTGTTTTTTATCTGTAAGATTTCCATATTCCCGTCCGATCCGCTCCCGCCCGCATTCCTTTGTTGGTTTTTTGAGGGAAAAAATTGCATGCGCCCCGTTTAGTTGCTATTTTAATCAATCTTATATCTCACTTTTCAGCTCAACATAGCCAAATTATAGGACAGCGTCGCCTAATACATATTGTGCGACACCTAATTCCACTATATTTACCCTCCTCACCCATCCCCTCGGACGTGAGAGAGCAGAGGGCACAGGGGGTACGGGGGGGAACTAGTAGCTTGCCATGTGTGTAGTGAGACGTGAGCCGGCCGACCTCGGACGGGGTAGGGGTGGGGGGCTTTTCGAAAAAAAATTTATGTATCCCTTTACCCTTTTAGATGTGAAATTTACTAAAAGACTTTTCCCCTCTCATTTTTCAACATAAAACCAAAACAAAAAAATTATTATTTTTTTTCTAAAAGAGTTTTCCACAATCTTACCGTTTAACCTTTCACCTTTTAATGTTTCATGGTATACTATGTAATATTTTAAACTTCACACCTCATACTATGGAAGATGACACATTCTTACCCGAGAAACCTGAAACAGAAAAACCCTCAATGTTTTCCTACGCACTCGGCCTGTCTGACTGGCACCTTTCGAAACCAGAACCTATCACAGATCCTCAAGAAATTTTTAACATATCCCACGACTACTTTTCTGAGTGCCTACACAACCTCAAAACGCCCACTAGCACAGGGTTAGCCCTCAAACTGTCACTTACACGCAAAGAACTCTTAGAGTTGAAAAATAAGACGCACACACCACAAGGACGTGCTCTTAACATGGCAGTCTCAATTATTACGGATATGGTGGAACGTCAACTTGTCAACAGTAAGGCAGGACAGCCAGGCCTTATCTTTTGGTTGAAGAACATTGATGACTGGGTCGATAAGACAGAGGTAGTGCAAAGCAAGAAAACAATGAAAGATTTCCTGGATGAGCTCAAACGGACAAAGGAAACAGGAGAACAGCACACTCTACAATCTCCCATAGTAGCGACGCAATAAGAAGTGCTACAGAAACTAAATAACATGACGTATACCTTTCCACTGCCTCCTCCTGAAAAGCAAGAGTTTTCCCTCTTAGATAAACTGAGTAGACTTCAAAGTCTCTATAAGATTGTTGATAGCAGGGCAAACCTTGTTGTATTCCAGCCGAATAAGCCTCAGCTTCACTTTCACCATAACAAGGCAAAAAGAAACATTATTTTGAAATCACGACGTTTAGGTTTCACGACATATTCTGCTATCGACATGCTCGATAACACTTTGTTCACGCCAAATTTCCAAAGTCTTTTTATCTCTTACGACGACGCATCCTCGACTAAAGTGTTTGATGGGTTGATAGAGTTCAACTGGGATCATTTTCCAGAGGAATTGAAGTCTCTGTATGTTGTGGACGCATCAAATGCTAAAACACTCAAACTAGATTTTGGGGATAAGACTTTCTCTCAGATTGAAGTGAAGACATCTGGTCGTGGAAGTGGATATAATCACATTCACATATCTGAGCTTGGACCTATCTCGGACAAGAATCCACTGAAAGCGAAAGAAATTATGTCAGGAACCATCCCTTCGCTGTCTCCTGATGGTTTTTTGTCTATAGAGTCTACAGCGCAGGGTGAGGATAACATTTTTTATAAGTTGTACATGGAAGCACAGGCGAATCCGTTCGCGTATAAGAAAAATCCAAAAGCACTCAAACCGTTTTTCTATAATTGGCAATGGGATCCTGAAATTGATTTTATAACACAACCCGACCACCACCTCCCAAAAGACTTTTTAGATTATCAGAGGAAACACAATGAGCTTGCTGAAAAGAATCCTGAATTATATCGACCTATCACAGATATTCAGATTACGTTTTGGTATCAGAAATTTATCGAGTCAGGTTCTGACTGGCATATTTTGAAGGAAAACTTTCCAACAGTTGCGGAAGAGGCTTTTTCTACGTCCGGGTTGAAGGTATTCACTCAGGAGTCTATTCAGAAACAGCTTCCGTACATCAAAAAACCTATTAGTACGAATGGTGAGTGGACGTTTTACAAGGAGCCGAACCAGAGGCACACATATACCCTCGGGGCTGATCCTGCTGAAGGGGTAGGGAGAGACCACTCTGCTATTGTCATCTTGGACATTTCAACGAAACCACAAGTCGAGGTTGTCGCGACGTACCAGAGTAATACAATTGACCCTGATCTTCTTGCGTATGAGATTAAACATCAAGGACTCAGGTATAATAATGCGTTCGCGGTTGTCGAGCGGAATAATACTGGACACGGAACTTTAACCCGTCTCAAGGACTTATATCCACCAAGCCAAATTTATACTGAGCATAAGGAGGAGTATGAGGAGACAAAACAAACTGACAAACTTGGATTTGTGACGAGCGCAAAGACAAAGCGGGATGCGTTCATGGAAACGAAGACACTGCTCGACGAGCATCATATCAATATCGTGTCTGAGCCTCTGCTCACAGAAATTAAAATGTACGGACGGAAGCATCTTGCCCAGACGAAGCAAAAAGAAGAGACGACCAATCACTTTGACGCTCTGACAGCACTCACACTCGCTGTGCACGGGATGAAATATGCTGAGGATAACACGTCTGACATCACACTTGTCACACCAAAAACAGATAGACCGTTCAATCCATTTGCACCCATATAACTAATTGTGGTATAATTTGCTCGTATCATCTTTCTTACCTATGTCAAGATCACCCGGCGCTCTATCTGACGAGCAGATAGAAGCCTATGTAACTTCCACGAACCTTAAAGGGCCTGCTCAGGAACAATATGGGAGGATTCTTCGGCGTTTTGAATTTGCACGCGAACAGAAACTACAACGATCACGCTTTTTTGACGGGATGACATACACAGAGGACCATATTACGAATGAAAATGTTGCCAACACGTTTATCACACCACGTGCGAACGACACTGAGGTGATGATGAACACTGGAACGTCTGAACGTAAGATAGATGCCATTAAAAATGAAATTTTGTCTGTCGAGTTCAAAGCTCGAGCGCAAGCATTTGATGAGTTTGACCGGCAATTAAGCGAAACAGGTGACGACATCACTGATATTGCACACAGAACATACGCTCAGGAGAGAGATCCACAGCGTGAGGATACAAATATGGAGATTGTAGACCAACTGTTAACTCAGCGTGGTGTTTTTATTCAAGAAACCATGTCGTCACGGACGTTTCGACGCGGGGAACAAGTTCTCACGCAACCACAGGCGCGCGTCATCTCAGGTTTGAAGGTTTTTCCTGGGTCTTTGACACTTTCCCCTTTTCGATGGAACATGCAACCATTCATTGTGTTGTATGACAGGTTTGATTATGACACGGCGCGCTCACTATTCTCACACCTTCCAAACTGGGGGAAGGTGAAACCACATGGGGCACCACGAGAGGATGTGTATATTGGAGAACAGTACGACTATAGATTCTCTGATTTGAACAAAGGCGAGGTGGAAGTGTTGATTTATGAATCGCTCGGAGACGATGAGTATCAGGTTGTTATAAACGGAGTACCACAATTTGAGCCAGACCAAACTCTCCCTTGGTCATATCCAGGATATGACGTACAATTTTTTGTAAACAAGCCAATGAACACCCCTGACTGGTTGTTCGGACGCCCTATCACTGCGATGGCTAAGAGTCTTCAGGCATTTTCAAATGAGTTTCTTCGTCTTCTTGTCAGGAAAGCACAGCAAGCGGTTGAGCCGCCCATGGGGACACCGAAGACAGGACGCGTGCCTACGCGAGACATGTGGAATCCATCCGCCATTATCCAGGGTGTGAAGAAGGATGACTTCAGTAAGCTCATAGATCATGAAGGTGTCAGCCAGTCTGACTTTGCAATGTACAATTTGATTGAGCAAAAGATTGAAGAGTTTATCGGGACACCAAACGTTGCGCAGGGTATCCAAGGCTCCAGAGAAATGTCTGCTACTGAAATTCTCACCCTTTCAAAACAATTCATAAAATCTCTTGGTGTGCTTTTCTTTGCTCGGCAACGTATTGAACGGACACTTCTTGAAATGAGAACGTATACTATTCTCGACAATTATTTGAAACCAATCAAGAAGCGTATTCATCCTGAAACAAATACACCTTTTGATGTGTACCGCACATTTGAAATTGACCAAGCGCAACTTGAGAATCACCAAATTGGGAAGAAAACTATTTACATGGTTGGGGAAGACCCCAGTCCAGAAACTATTCAAAAAGTATTTGAGTTTGAAAAGAACCAGGAGCTTATCGGCAATGCTATTCGCGTCCGATTTTTGAATGTCAACAAGTTAAAGGAAGTCACAAAGTATTGGAAGTTTGTTTCGTACATGGAAGACAAAGAGGGTACAGCATTTGACCGTGTTATGTTTCAAGATCAATTCAATCAAGCTGTTGCTATTTCACAAGTTACTCAGACACCTCTTAATGGTGATATGGTAAAGGAAACGTTTGAACGTAAATGGAAAGCGCGTGACTGGTTCCAGAAGCGTACCCCTCAGATTCCAGGAGAAGACACAGCACAAGACACTGGTAATGAGGACAGAACAGCTGACATGAAATCTAAGTTGCAAGAACTCTCACAGCTGAAGAACACAGGGTCACTTGGAAGTCAGGTTATTGAAGGTCTTCAGGGTGCTGCGCGAGGAGCACAGAAGGCAGTAGAAACACAAGTGTAGTATGAGGTTCTCTCAGATATTTAAACGAATACAGAGCACAATTCAAACATATTGGAATATAAAAAAGTCATATTCAAATCTTAGGGCTGAATACGAAGTATTACTAAGCGAACACAACATCCTAAAAGAAAAACAAGGCGATCCGAGACAGGTTGTGGATAAGATTTTCAAAAATGGAATAGAATGGTTTGACTGGAATGAGCTGACACTAGACCAACATAGGCGCGCGTATGCTGATGCACAGCATTTTCTCGAATCCGACATCATCAATAGTATTAAAAATCAGTTGATAGCTACAGGTGCACAGCGAGCACTCCTCGAAGAACAGGAGGAAACAAGAAAGATTCGAGATTTTCAGTTTTTGATAGTTGGATTAGATCTCATGTTTGATATGTTAGGGGAGATATGGAATCCGGATGACACAGACAGAGATAAATTATAGGTACCATTGGTTACAAACCACCACAACAAGGTTTTATTCACCCCACCAACCTTAACCGAGTTTGCAAATCGGTCATATACTAGGAGCGCATCTCATAGTATATCCGGGGAATAGTATATATATGCCGAGAACAATTGTTCTTGAGGACGGTACAGAAGAGGAAGTGCCGACCCAAGAAGAACTCCAAGCCTTACAGGAAAAGGCGTCGCAAGCAGACACTCTTGCAAAAGATATTGAGGCTCTCAGGGTTGAAAGCGAAGACAAGAGTAATCCTGATTGGCGCCTGGCTCGTCAGAAGATGAAGAACATGGAGGCGAAACTAGCGCAAGCTGGGAAGAAATTAGATGATGAAGGTAATATCATCGACACCACAAGTAGTCTTTCTTCAGATCAGATTTTAGAGCAAGCGAAAACTGTGGCTACACAAGCAGCCACATCTGTCGCACTCAACCAGTTCAAAGATGAACTTCTTCGAAGTTTCAATGAGGAAGACAGAAAGGTTGTGGAACATTACTTTACTAAGCTGTCTGCTGGTGAAGAGCTGGATTTCAATAAGGTTCGCAAGTTTGTTGACGAGGCGTCTCGCCTTGCCCAGCCTGCTGATAGTACCCCTCAAAGAGTCTCACCAGGGTCAGGTGCCCCACCACGTATTTCCCTTGATAAGAATGGAAACCAAGCAAAGCAATCTTATTCTGAGACAGATGAGGGACGTCAGACCGCAGAAGAAATCTGGGGCAAGGATTCTTTTACAAAAGCTAACCAATAAATATGGAAGATAATACACAGGAAAACATGACCGACGATGAGCAAGTTCAAAGTAGTGGTCAGACTTCAAATGTTGGCTCAACTAAACCTACGCCGACCCCTCCTCCAACAAAAACAACTTCTGCAAATAATGACAATGTGACAATTAAGCGAAGTGTCTGGGAGGATGTTGTCAGTAAACTGTCTCGCGTAGAGGAACTTCTCGACGCGAACGAACAGCGTCTTGCTCCCCACTCACGCGATGATGAGGGGAACATGGGTAAGAAGGTGAAAGTGCATTTGATAGACGGTAAACTGGTCACAGCGTATGGAAGAACTCACAAGCGAAAAGACGAAGATGGAAATCCTTGTTTGTACATCGAACTTTTTACGGAGGATGATAAGATTCATGTAGTGCATCTTCTTGATTATTTCAACGATGAAACTAATCACCAGCTCTGTACTGTAAAGGAAGAAAAAGTCAGAAAAACAAAGGATCAGTTCGGGACTGTCAGAGCGCTTGTCGTTGATTTTGATGGCTACAGAAGTTTTTATGGGGATAAGGATGTCGCCGTCGAGGTTGTGTATAAGAAGCGTGATTTTGTTGTAGACCTTGCTGACGGACGAGAGGTCACCGTGAACGAATCAGCTGTTAACTAATAATATATTACTATGTCAGAAGATATTCAAAACGAAGTCGTAGAAGAGGAACCAGTAGAAGAAACACCTGTAGAGGAGGCAGAGGTGGGAGATCCTATCGTTGACGAACGAGATGTCAAATGTGAGCCAGTGGCCTCTAAAATTTTAGAGATTATAGTGAAACATGCACCATCCGCAAAAACATTGTCACACGAAGAATATATTGAGAATTTTGCTCCAATTCAGAAAGATATTGTCCAACTCATGTTGGAGAATGATTTCACTATCTCGGACGCAAATTATACATTTACTATCACTCAATCAATTTTCGATCAGGCAAAAAGATTGACGAACGATTCATTGCAAAATGTATTTGAATCTGCTCAAGTAAAACTTTTTGGTGTTGAACACATGAGAGATTTGACACTGAAAAAGTTGGATGATATACTTACGTCAAGCAATTCATAGAGTATCCTTTGTCACCTGGAAGTTTATTGTCCTAATGGACTTTCAGGATGACAGAGCATACTTTCAGCAGGCGGGCTTGTAAGCCGCACACCAACATTCAACTTGCAGGTTCAGGGAACCTTGATACTAAACCTATCACCCTGCTTTCCAAAGCATCACGGAAGACACCGTTGTAAAAACAGATTGGGCGATACACACGAAATGTGTATTTTTTTGTTTATTCATTCATACTTATATGATTCTACCTTACAGAGGGAAATTCGAATACAAATGGTTTCGAAAAAAAGCCTCAACAGCAATCGCTATAAACTCTCTCGTTGCAGAATCTTCTGACGATGACACAATCGAACCAGCAGATTCTAGTGACGCAGCTGTTATCGGAGTCGCAATCAAAGTTATTGCTTCGACTGACGATGATTACGCTGACAACACACGTGTACATGTTGCAATTCCACTTGATTCTTCTTCAGAATTTCTCTGTGATACAGCAGGAACACTTGCTGTAACAGATGAAGGAGAGCTTCACGACCTTACAGATGCAGTAACTGTCAATCAGGCAGCGTCGAGTACTGACATCATGAAATTGAAACAGTTTGTTTCAACCGGGAAAGGAATTTATACCATCAATAAAAAGGCTTTCCTTTAATCTATAAAATATGTCACTTACTACCTTACTATCTACAAGTTCACTTCCTGAGCTTTCAGATTTGGTAATGAAGCAGTTCTCTCATCAAGCGATGATGGTTCAGCCAGCTGCAAAACAGTTGTTTATCAATGAAGATCTCGGGTCATACAACTCGCCTACAAAGAAATACGTTGAAATCGACGTAGACACATTTGCAGGTCTCAAGCGTGAAGGAGAAACTACTCAGCGCGCACAGGCAAACATTGGCTACAGCAAGACAATGGTTGCAAAGCGTTTTGCTAAGGAAATCGAAATCACGTGGGAGTACCGACGCTATGCACAGGACTACGCTACTCGCGCAAAGAGTGAGTTCCAGTCCCTCACACATTACGTTCCACAGCGCTTTGACCTCAACTTGACACACATCTTTACCTTCTGTGATAGTTCTTCTTACACAGATCGTGATGGTGAAACAGTTGACATGACATGTGGAGACAGTCTCTCGCTTGCAAATAGTGCTCACACTCTTTCAGCGTCTTCTGTTACATATACAAATATCGTTCCAGGAGCGCCTGCTTTTTCTCAGGGAGCACTCGAAGTTGCAGAAAATCTGTTTACCTCAGACATCTACTCTAACCTTGGAGAAAAGCGCACCATGAAACCAAACATCGTTGTTACAGGTGATGATTCTGTAACATGTCGAGCAGTGCGTCAACTTCTCAACTCTACAGCTGACGTTGACACTGCAAACTCTGGTATCACCAACACATACAAAGGAAAATACATGCACGTCGAGCTTCCTTACTTGGCTACTACGGCCACTGGAGCGCGCGACGCGACAAAGAAACGACGTTGGTTCCTTGTTGCACAGTACGGCAACCCAAGTAATTCTTGGCAGGCGTACCACGGTGTCTTCGAACAGCCAAATGTTAAAACTCCAGAAGGTACTGGAATTGATTTCTCACGAGATCTTTGGAAGTTCGGTGCGCGTGGTTCACAAGGTATCTGTCTCTTGAGCGGTCGCGGATTTGTTGCCTCACTTGTCTCGAACTAATCGCACTCTATTCATCTTTATTGTGGAGGAAACTCACTGTTCTAGTGAGACCTGGTATGGTCGGTAGGTCACAAGTAAAGAATAAACTCATGTACTATGTACAATAAAAACGCAGGATATGGGCAAGCCGTAGCTGGCTCCATACCTTTCGCAGGAAGCGGAAAGACCTTTATTGTCGGAGATTCGTCTACGGCTAATCTTTCAATGCTCCAGCAAATCTTTGACGTAGACACGGACGGAATCGTCCGCTACTTCTCCACCATTGACGAAGCAATCAATGCTTGTACAGCCAATGCTGGTGATGTTGTCTATGTAATGCCTGGTCATTCAGAAGCTGTTACTTCAACCAGTATAAACTGTGACGTAGCAGGCGTATCATTCATTGGTCTTGGTACAGGTTCATTGAAACCAACCTTGACTTTTGGAGCTACGAGTTCAGTTATCAACGTCTCTGCTCCAAACTGCAAATGGAAAAATTTCCGAATGCAAGCTGGAATTGGTGATGTAGTCACGGCATTCCTTCATGCGACAGCAGCGCAAAATACAGTATACGAAGATATTGAGTTCTACGCTACATCTACATTCAACTTCATCAATGAATATACTCTTGGTGCGGCAAATATCTCAGATGGATGTACATGGATTCGGAATTATCTTCGAACCACTGACGCTGGACAGCTCGCTTTGGTTGTCACAGCCGCAGCACACAACGATTTGAAGTTCTACGACAACTATGTCGTTCACGCAGCCACAGCAGCAGGACTACTTACAGCAGCAGCCGTAAACCTCCTCGGGCTTGATGTGAAAGGAAACTTCGTTCAGACTGGTCAAACAGATGGATCTGTCGGGGTATTGGTCAGTACATCATCCACAGCATCTAGTGGACGCATTGTTGACAACGACATGAAGACAGCTGACGCAGCTGCAAACGTGGCTATTCCAATCGCATCGAAGGTTTACGCCGCTCGCAATTACATTGCAGGCGCTGACGAAGTTGGTACTGTAGTAGCGGTTGGTACATTGTTTGACAATACTTAAACCGTAATACACTAGCGTATGGCAAAAAAGAAAAAAGAAACAACTGAGCCGGTGGTGGAGAAAGAAGTTGCCCCAAAAACTCGCACCCTTTCTTCTAAGAAGAAGGAAGAGGAAGTTTTGGGCGTGTCAACACACCCAACTCACGAAGAGAAGATGGCAGAGCGTAAAGCTCTTGGTCTCCTTGGTGGACAGCAAATCGTTGTTTGTGAGGATATTATCCTCCCGAATGGTTTGACTGGGAAAAAGGTTGTCACAGCTCCTGGAGTCACATATCACCTTAGTGATAAAGACTTCAAAGCACAGCACACACTCGCAAAGTAGTTTTACGTACTCCCCTTCTTTATCAAAAGAGAGGAGGGGTAAGATTATTTAACTTCACACTATATGAAATCTTGGTCAAAACTGTCACTTGGAACTCAGTTCCTTATATCTGCCCTCATCGTATCATGTGCCGTTTTAACTCCAACAATCCTACTTCAAACACAACCAGTAGGTAACTTAGGATATTCTCGACAGTCCGAGGTTGTCATGGATGCTGTTACAACGTCAACGATAGGAAACGCAATTTTTACGGGAGACTTTAGGAATATTGTATGCGATATAGATGCCGTGTCTACAACAGCTACTCTCAAGTTTGCTGGCTCAATAGCAGAAATTCCCCCAGTTCCCACATCAACGAAATCTGTAACCAATTCTTTTGAAGATATACAAGTTGTGGATAAGGAGGATGGTTCAGTTATTGACGGCGACACTGGTGTGTCCATAGCTGGAACGGATCACCGTATGGTAGTCCTTAACTCTGATCTTCTTTCGTGGGTAGTTCCTTATACATCATCATTCACAACTTCTACAGGAGGGCTAACTGTCCTCTGTCGCGTAGGAGATAATGAATAAATATATGTTTCACAGAAAACATGCAATAATTGGAATTACACTTGTATCCTTATCTGCTTTGGCTATTGTTGGTGGATATTTTTATCCAAGAACTGAAGTATTGCCAGGCGCTCGCACAGCTCTCCCAGCCACAGGCTCAGGTGGATTCGCAAATCCTGCTACAGAAGACTTAAACATGGGTGGCAACGATATAATAGGCGCAACACTAGTAAGCTCGACAAAATTCACAAGTTCGGCAGGATCAGTCACGGAACCTTCATATACTCGTTCTAGTGACTTGAATACTGGATTCTATTTTCCTGCAACAGATGAATGGGCTGTCACAACAGGAGGGACACAGTCATACACAGCAAACGCTACACGCTTCCAAATGGGAGGCACAGGTGGTGCCTACCTAAAACGTAATGTCAGTACTGCCGCCGCCCCTGCATTCTCATTCGCAGGCAACACAGGGGAAGGTATGGGGTCACTTTCATCTGATAATTTGTTCTTCTCTGTCTTAGGTTCAAAGGTCATGGAGTTCACGAGTACCACAGGGAACATCAATCTTGGTGCGAACGGAGTTATCACTGCAAGTTCTTCGCTTGCATATAATGTAGGCTATCAAGCTGTGACATATACAGGCGAACCTGTAACTGGGACCTCTACTATCTCTAATGCACAACTCTTTCACATTTGCAATACAGGATCAGATGTATGTAATTTTGTTCTTCCAGATAATGCATCACGTAGAGGACACCATTACATATTTGTAGATGGCGCCGGAAACTCAGGTACCAACAATATCACAATACACGCATCAGGATCAGATAACATCGGAGGAGGAAGCCCCACCTATACGCTTAACACAAATGGCGGATACGTTCATTTGTTCGGCGTAGGAAATGGCGTATGGTTTATCCTTGATAATCGTAATTCATAATTTATTTAGTAATCATATCTATATGATGGAACTTACCATGACGCACAAAGCAGTCGCAGGAAGCGCAGATGGAAATCCAAATGCACTTAGACCACAGCTCGATGGAGAACGACACGAGCTTGAGTTCACATTGGGGCAGGTTTTAGCGAGCTTGCGTACTAGAACTATTAGTGGGAGCGGAGAGGAAGGAGATGAACTTGTATTTACTCTTGAGGGCTTTGATCGCATTCCTGAAGGTACGGTAATTGCTGTTCTTGACTTAGCAGTTGGTACAGTTGTCGCAGAGAGGGTCGATCTTATTGCAATGGCAGTAGATCCAGAAAACGCTACACCAGGACAAGTCGGAAAACTTGTCTGGCAGTCCAATCGCGACCTCACAGACACAAAGACAGATGCAGTCGTAGAGCTAGAAGTCGGGAGTGTCCCGATGGGTTCATAGGCAAAGTATGTCTTACATAGTGGATGATCACAGAGTGCAGGTACTATTGACAGCGTGTCAAAGTATCTTCAGTCATCCTATAAAAAAAATCATAGTTGGTGGTACATTTGGAGTCTTCTCATTTTTCTTTGGCGACTTACTCTGGATATCGCTTGTAGGGCTCGGAGTATTGATGATGTTCGACCTCATCACTGGATTACAAGCATCCAGAGTTTCAAATGAACATTTTGTGCTTTCAAGGCTGATTGCTTCCACAGGAATCAAAGCCGGAATGTACCTTATATTCATATCCGCTGGGTCAGTCGTAGAGTGGTCTGTTCCACAAATACCAAGCCAGCTCGAGCTCATAAATGAAGGGATAGTAGGCGTGTTCATCTTTTCTGAGTTCACTTCGATACTAGAGAATGGCGCAAGTATCGGATTCAAGTTCCCAAAAAAACTACTAGCTTATATCAAAAATACAAAATAAATCTATATGTTCACCACAGGATGCAATTTGAAAGAAGACATACGGGACTATCCATATGAACTTGTTGCGAGTGGTAATACTCCTGTGATCCCTGAGAACTTTTCTATCGACCTACCAAGATATTACCAGAATGGTATTGATTGTTGTGTAGCCTCAGGAGCCATGTCAATCAAGAGCAAGAAAGACGGCAAACGGCTCTCTCAGCGCCTTGCATGGGCAATCGCAAAAGAAAAACAAGGGTACGAGGGCTGGGGGACATACGTGCACATGGTGCTTGACGGCATGATAGATATCGGAACTACCACTGAGGGAGTGATAGACGAGAACGTCCACATGGATAGAGAGCAGTTCATGCGCGTACCTCTCACCGAAGAGTTGAAGAAGAAAGCAAAGCCATACAGCATAGAGAGCTATTGGCGTGTCCTCCCTATTGCTTCTCAGGTTGTCAGTGCTATATGGAACGAACAGAATGGGCTTCTGACGACGCTTCCATGGTATGAGAGCTATAATCACCCTGTAAACGGATTTTTGCCACTCCCACAGGGAAATTGGAGCGGACACCTTATCACTGCGAAAGGGCGAGGATTTGATAAAGACGGACGAGAATATGTCATATTTCAAAATAGCTGGGGCGAAGCATGGGGCAACGGTGGAGATTTTTATATTTACTCTGACGAGTTCGCTTTGCGCGAAATTGGAGGGTTTTACGCTATCAAAGACATCCCACAAGACAAGGCGAAGATTATCACAAAATACAACGGCAAACTGATACGCAACGAGGGCAAGCCACCCCACTATTTTGTAGGAGGCGGGAAGATTGCATGGATTAAAAATGAGCAGAGCTTCTATTTTGGACGCGACTCGAAGTTCTGGGGCGACTGGAAAGATGCAATTACTATTGAAGACGACGGAATTGACTTTGATCTTCAAAACATGTTTGATATAATTTTCTAGTATGAACATCAAACGAGGACTACAAGCAGTTACAGAACGCCTACGAGGTGGTACTGGTCTTATTCATGAGCCAGATTCTCGTGACCTTATCTCGGACATTGGTATCTCGTTTGCTCCATACACACCACAATACGACGCACTTTCATATTATAGATTTGAATACAACCAGAATCCTTTGAATATCTGCACTCAGGCGGGCAGTATTCTTGCACTTTCAGAGCAGACAAGTGTCCGTTTTTCTGTAAAAGCAAATACTCGCAAGGTAAAAAGAAATGGCAAGATTAGTGGCAACGGCTTTGCAAGCCAACGTGCTCCAATGGATGTCATAGTAGACGACGGTGTAATACCTGTAGACTTTATGCCAGACGAAGTGCAGGACTGGGGAACATTCTCACGCTGGGACGACAATACACAAACACTCTATACCCGAGAAGCTGTCTTTGCTGGACTATGTAAATACAAGAAACTCACAAGCGAAGGAGCTATCTGGGAAGCACTGGACCGTGGATACGTCCCTATTATCGCCTCCAAGTGGTATTATGGGTGCAATCGACCTGTTTCCCCTGGATACTTCTTACGCTTCACTGGAGGCTATATAGGAGGTCATCAGTACCGTATTACTGGGTATAGAAAGAATGGGTCAGACTTCCAGAATGGACAGACATTCGGAAAGCTCTACGGAGAAAACGGCAAGGCATACAACGAGGATCTACTCAGTTCTCCATACTACGACGTATACATCATAGACTTTGACGGGTCGCCACTTCCACCTATGGAAACATTGCTCCCCCTCTTTTTACAACAACACGAGGGACTTATGGTGAAAGCACATGATCACTTCGGACAACCAGAATGCTATGTGATAGAAAACGGACAAAAACGCTGGGTGAGTGGAGCTGACGAAATGCGAACATTCCAAAAACTATTATCCACAGTGGGACTAACTCGGGTCAACCGAGAAGTCTTGCGAGCCGTACCACTCGGCGAACCTTATCCATTAACATAGAAATATGTCAAAGATTTTCAAACTCGACTGGAAAGACCTTTTGCGCGGTGCAATCGTAGCCGTCCTCACTATCATTTTTACTCTCCCACTAGAACAGGTAGCAGAATTTATTCCAATTCTACAGAATCCATTTGTAGCTCTCCCTGTGTCTGCGCTGTTCGCATACCTTGCGAAGAACTTGATGACTGATGACAGTGGAAAACTTGGAGGTATGTTGCAAATTAAATAGTTATCTATGAAAAAGTTCTTCAATAAAATTGCATTGCTCGTAGTAGTCCTCGCCACTCTTGGTGGGGCTTCTACCGTACATACAACACTGTACGATACAGTCACACAGGACCTCGGGCTGTCATGGAGTAGCGTGCCTGATCGTGCGGAACTAGCTTCCCAATTTGGCGTGCACCAATACAGAGGTACAGCAAACCAAAACATTCTTCTTAATCAACGTATTCGAGAAACACTTGGACTTGATAACCCAGAAAACAATCTCGGCGTATCAGTTGCCACAGGGTACAACTCTACTGTCAGAACTTCCATGTCTGCCACTCAGAGTACTGTCCCAGTATCCTCTCTGACCCTCAGAGATGGTACTGTTTTAGATACAGCAACACTAGGTGGACAGATTTTCCTTTCAATTGAGCCAGGGAAAGATAAGGAAGAGATCGTGCTATGTACTGGGATAGATTCAGACACACTATCTTTTACAGGATGTACTCGTGGCCTCCCTTTTAGTGGTACCTCTACTGTTTCAGTAGCAGGAAACCGACACACTCATAATGCAGGGTCTACTGTTGTACTCAGTAATACTCATCAAATCTACAATCAGCTTGTAGACGCAAACCAAGCAGATACGCTGATTGGTACGGGGATAGATGAAGATCACACTCTCTCTTTCAACACTGGGACAACAACAGACCCAGGGATCAAATACGACCAAGGAACAAACCAATTTCAATTTAGACGACGTGGTGAAACTGACTATCGTGAAGTTCCTCTTTCATTGCGGGGTACATACAATAACTTTGCGTCACTCCCTACTACGGATAACTCTGCTGGGGATATTGCGATCACGACAGACGACAATAAACTGTATACATACGCAACTAGCACAGCATCATGGGTGCTCGCAGGCGGTTCTTCCGGAGCAGGAACAGTCTATCGTACTATAAAGCTCGGGTCTGAAGCAGACGGATCAGATAACATGACATTCTCACTTACAGCAGGCTCATGGCCAGACAGCAAATTCTTGCAGGTCTTCTTGAATGGTGTCTACATGCGCGAGGGAGCGAGCTATGACTATACAGTGACAGATAGCGATACAATCGTGTTCAATTACACAGTAGCAGACTCTGATAC
Organism: uncultured Candidatus Peribacteria bacterium; assembly: GCA_964652185.1. Classification (GTDB taxonomy): domain Bacteria; phylum Patescibacteriota; class Gracilibacteria; order Peribacterales; family Peribacteraceae; genus DALYDP01. Next base: position 22,537 of record CAZZDD010000011.1, read on the forward strand.
TATCGGCATGTATGTAGTATCAGTAGACCTATACAATGCGAACTGGTCACAAGTATCAGAAGACTTGCTTCCTGATACTGACGCTACGCATGATATAGGATCGTCTACGTTACAGTTCAAGGATGCATATTTTAGTGGCACTATATATGGAGATATTGGTAGTGCCACAAGTACTCCTACAGCTAATAAGATACCGATATACGATACAGACGGACAATTGAATGTTTCGAGTACTCCTGTTGGGGATAATGATGCTGTGAATAAAAAGTATGTTGATGATTCCGTTCAACAAGTTGTCTTAATAGATGTATCAAGTACTGCATATTCTGGAAGTGCAAATACTTCATACGTTACTGCCAAAACTACTGTTATTCCTGCAAACACGATGTCAACCTCAACAGTTGTTTCATACAAAATATCAGGTGATGGTACTACTGGACTCTCTCAATCCCAAAATATGAATATTACATTGGGAGGTACGAGCGGACTGACCTTTATGTCAGTTGGTGTGGCCACGTCAAATGACTGGAGCGTATGGTTTGACATATATACAATAAATTCAACTTCACAGAGAGTTAGTATGTACGGCACTAGGTCTGGTGCTACGTCCGAAAGTTTTTCAGAGTTCTCTACTTCTATGGATATTACGTCAAGTCAAAATATAGTAATACAATTTGCTGGAGGAGACGGTGATGGTGGCGGAAGCGGAACTATTTATTCTGAAGTTATTTACAAACTACTCTTTTAAGAGCAACTAAAGATGATAAACTATGAAAAACAAAATACTCTCAATCCTCGCAGTGACAACAATCGGAGTGATATCATTGATTGCTCTGTTCTTGTCAGTACAAAAAACTCCAGTACCTCCACAGGAGTTTGGAGGACGCACAACCCTAGACATCACAAGTGCTTTGTTCGATCCGAGTGCAACAAGTACTCCTACTGCGGACGCTATTGTCCAAGCAAATAGTAGTGGACAAATTGATTCTGACTGGATAGGTGGTTTTACCTCTGTTTCTCCTTGGTTTGGGGACGGATCAGACGGTGATGTAACGATAGCTGGTGGTTCCACAACAACCCTTTCACGGGACATGTACTACAACAATCTCACTATAGACGGAGTACTTTTACCAGCTGGGTATAGAGTGTTTGTATTAGACACACTAACAGTAAACGGGACTATCCAAAGAAATGGCTCAAACGGAAGTGCAGGAGCTAATGGAATAGGAGCATCGGCCGGAGGAGGAGGCGGAGGAGGCGGTGGAGGAGCTGGCGGAACAGGTGGAATAATCGCAATGTTTGTTCAAAACATCACTGTGAGTTCAACTGGAGCTATTGAAGCAAAAGGAGGAAATGGAGGAAATGCAGGTAATGGTTCAGCGGGGGCGTGTGCTGGAAGTGGAAGTCCTGGCTCAGCAGGAAGTGGAGGTGGAGGAGCAACACGACTCGGAGATGGTAGTATTTATGGAGGAACTGCTGGAGGAGCAGGATCAGCGGGAACAGGTGGAACAAACTCGGGTTGTGCTAGTGCACCGTCCACCCCGACATCTCCAGGCAATCTTACAAATGCTATTGGTTCAGGAGGTTCTGTTGGCCCAGCATGGCCACAAAGTCCTAATGGATGTGGTTCAAGTGTTTCTGGGGGGACAACATCGACCGTTGCGATACCCGTAATCATGCCTAGGACGCCAGCTTGGATAACATCTCTTCATAGTTTCTCAAGTTCCACGTTTGTATGGATGCAAGGTTCATCTGGAAGCCACGGTGGAGTTGGAGGACGAGGAGGTCAAGGGGGGAGTAGTATCTGCGGATGTGGAGCTGTCGGTGGCTACGGTGGTGGAGGTGGAAACGGCGGAAACGGTGGAACAGGAGGAGTTATCCTTCTCATGTATTCATCTCTAAGTAATAATGGCTCGATATCAGTAGCAGGTGGATCTCCTGGAACTGGAGGGACAGGAGGTACGAGTTCTGGCTCATGCGCTGGAGTAACAGACGGAGGTAACGGAGCTTCTGGTTACTCAGGTACTACAGGGAAAACGTACACAATCCAAATCTAACACTTCTCACCTATCCCCTCACTCGTGGGAGGATAGGATGAAAATTGTTAATTATTACTATATGGCGCTACAATCCACAACCCTAGCACGTATCATCACTCGAATGCAGCGCTGGCAGAGTATTGTAAAAGAAGAAGAGCAATACCTTGTCGAAGATATTGATAGTGCTATCTATAATAGAACACGGAACTTTATGTTACCGTGGCTTATGAAGAAGAGTAGCATCCGAGTCTTTCGTGATGTTTTTGAGTATCCAGTGGAAAGTGACTATATCGGCATGGGACTCTTAGACGGTACACAGGAAAACTTTGGCGACAGACCTCGCCCATACTACACCTCTCTCACTGAGTTTCTTCAAGATCCGAATGGACGTTCTACAATCGCCGAGATATGGGAAGACGGATCAGTGCGCTATGGGATACGAAACAAGAAGATAGAGGCTGGGGCACAAACTCTAAATACAGCAGACTCTACAACAGGGTGGTCAGCGTCAGGAACAGCGAGCAATATAGCCCTTGAAACGGTAAATGTGAAAGAGGGGCAGTATTCTATTTCATTTGATGTCACAGCTGGAACGGCAACCGTACAAAATACTATAGCTAACGGAACACCTGATAGTGAATACAAGAGGAAGTACCAATTCAAATGGATATATCTCTCTACCGTTCCAACGAGCATCTCTTTACGTGCCATGGTTGACGCGTCAAACTATCTACAAACTACAGGTATTACTACTCAGTTTTCAGGTGCAGCGCTCAAAGCAAATGCGTGGAACCTCGTTGCACAAGACTTGAATACCGCCACAGTGGTTGGGTCAGTAGGCACATCTCCTACCTTTACATTAGAAGAATTTGACCTTGTAGGCGCAACGGCTGGAAGATACTATGCGGATGCATCTTATCTCCGCGCATGGGAGCTTATGGATAACTGGTACTACGGAGCGAATATGGTAAAGACACTCTCGTCAGCAATAGCAGATCAACCTACGTTCAAAGACTCTGACGGTATCTATTCTTCTGACTCCTCCATCGTATGCGATGACAGATTCGTTGATTGTATTATGTATGAAGCACTTATTATGAGTGCAACTGAGAGGGAAAACGAAAAGCTCATATCACTTTTTGTTGCGCGCGCTAACCAGGCTTGGGAAGATGTCAAGGCTCGATACCCAAGTATTGAACCATATATGATTACTCATAAGTGGAGATTTCCTTCTCACGAGGGTAAGCTCGCCCAACCATATTATCGAGGTGTATGATTACCTTTGCTAGATTATATAAAAAAACATTGATACGAGCAGGAATTGCCGTCGCTCTCCTGGCTCTTGCGTTTGGTTCTCTCATATATCAAAAAACACAGAACACTGAGCTGTTTACTATCGGTGCATCTTCAGACTTTCCAGGGTCAACTTGGTATACAGTAAATTCTTTCCAAGGTTTCCAAACAAAGATAGACCCTTCCAAGATTTCAAATGGTGGTAATCCTAACGGACAAAACACCACTGTGAACAATGGAGATCGCATCTCTGTGAGAGAGTTTGGCTATGAAGTACTCGGGACGGTGACAAGCACAGAAGACTCTATCACGTCACTTCATACATTCAGAAAGAGAAACGGGGATAATATCCTCATGCGCTCACGAGGAACATACTTAGAATATTTCGAGGAAGCAAATGATATATGGGAGAGCCTCCGTACTACGTCAACCGATGGTGCGGTGTATGATTACGCTGACTATAATATCAATACAGACCTAAGAAGTTACACATACTTCGGGAATGCTACCGACCCCTTTGCTCGCTGGACTGGCGCTAAGACGACTCTCTCAGCCGCTGTGACCGCAGGTGATGCGACTATTAGTATTGTAGACGGCGCTGATCTTACTGCAACAGGAACAATACGGTATTGTGATACTGATGCTACATACACTTCCAAAACAGATACAGTGGTCACTCTCACAGGGACAGCCCCTGTTTCATGTGCCTCGGGGAGGGGTATTACGCAGGCGGTAGAAGAGTTTCCAAGTAACCCAAGAGGGAATATCTACCTGGTGTCATCGAACAGAATCTTCATTGCAGGGGTTACAAGCACACCGCAAGCCGTATACTTTTCAACGTATGGTAATGCAACCACATACCTTACTACACTAATATCAGATTCTACCGCAGACGCAGCAGGTATATTTAACCTTGGAGAAGGTGGTGGAGCTGTAACAGGAATGGCACAGGACGAAGGAGCTGTATACATTACAAAGAGGTCAATCATTTATAAGGCAACACTGTCAGACAGTCTTTACACTCTCACCCCACTCAAACCGTTTGACGGAAAAAGTCAGACTACAGGAGCGGTGAAAGACGGACTTGTGTTCACAGGTGGAAATGGTGTCTACTTTGTTACACCAGACAATCAGATAATGAATCTTACTCGTATTGAGAGTGTGGATTATCCACAGATGATTCCTATCTCAGACATCATCAAGCCTACGGTAGACAGTATCTCTTTCACGAATGGATCAGGTATCTCATGGAAAGATAAAGCGTACTTCTCAGCGAAATCAGATCCAAATGGGGCTGTAAACGATATTGTCCTCGTATGGAATGAGAGAACAAATCAATGGGACTCTCCTACTGTTGGGTGGTCAGCAAGCGACTGGACTATCTATGACGACGGCACAGGAGAAGAGCTGTACTTTGGTGATTCTAATACGGCAAACGTCTACAAGATAACCACTGACGAAAAACTGGATAATGGATTTTCGTTTACTTCATCTTGGCGGAGTAAGCAATTTACCTTCTCAGAGCTTGGTATTCCAATAGAGAGCATGGCAGAGCTGAACTCTGTTTATATCGAAGGGTATATCACGGAAAACACTACACTCAACATCTCTCTTTTCTTGGATGAGCAAGGTGTCACGCAAGAGTTCAGTACCACACTGTCAGGAACTGATACTGATTATATTTTCTCAGCAGAACAGTTGAATCCATTTGGGCTTCATCCTTTCGGCTTCCTTCCGTTTGGGTCAAGCGATGCTTCTTCTAAGAAGAAATTTCGTGTATACTTGAACAAATCTTTTCGTCCTGTAGACCTATATAATCTGCAGATTGAGTTTTTGAGTGAAGGAGAGAATGATTTTTGGGAAGTAACATCATTCGGGTTCAAGGTGAAAGAATCTACTCAACCAGAAAAACGTACTTTATTTAAGGCTTTTCAATAATTATATGCCAGTTATCAACCCAGGCGAGACAGTCGCTGAAAGAAATCAAAGACTCGGATTTGGAACCATAGCTCCAAAGGAAACGAATCTTGTATATACAAGCGGACCTAAAAGTGTTACCCCAGGGCAAGAGCAGATTTTGGGACCACTTCCTCCACCGACGAACCCAACATCTTCTACCAATAATCTTCGTCAGGGTGAAGAAATGGTGAAGGGCTCCGCAGTTGAAGGATTAAAATCTTTAGATGCGTTTCAAAAGTCTACAACAGATGTACTTCAAAGTATCATGGATTTCACTCCATACTCTCAAAGCGAGGCAGGGAAGCAGGCTGCGGCTGATTTGGAAAAGGTGAGAAAAAGTATTGGCATATTTACCGATGCCGAGAACAGACAAATAGAGCAGGCTGGTCAGGCTGAGGGAGCAAAGTATGATCCACTTATCAGTAACTCGATTGAGGAAAAGCGAAAAGGTCTTCCAAAAGCTATCATTGGTGGTGGGGAGCGCGGAGGGTTTATGAACACACAGATAGCAGGTGCTTCCGCGATTGCGCCGACTGAAGGAGGAACCTTTGTTGGAGAAGGCGGAGAGCTTAATAACATCAAGTCTGTGTATGACAGGAATATAGATAATCTCCGAAGTGCGAAACAATCCGCTATCGCCCAGGCGGAAGCAGCTGCGAGGGCGGCTATAGTCTCTGGGAAGGAGACAGACTATAAGTTTTTTGCCGACGCCTTTGACCGAGCACAGAAGGTTTCTATGGATGAGATAGCTCTTGGAAAAGAAAAGGTAGACGCTATCAATGCCTATGAAAAGCAGTTGCAAGCGAGGACAGTGTTTAATCAGGAGCAGGAAGATAGGCAGATTGAATCTTCCTTAGGAGCACTCCAGTCCCAACTGACAGGAGATACAGTAAAAGATATAGAATTACTACAAAAAATGGCAACAGAAAAAGGAATCGATCCAGATAGACTACTTAGCTCCCTTAATGAATACGCAGATAAGAAGAGTAAGGAAAATTTGAGTGTACTTTCTCAGAAATTTGACATATCCAAGAACATTCCAGCTGGTGAAGTTTTCTATGATAAGGAATCTGGAATGTCTATTACCGGAACTAAAGACCCTGAAATTGTAAATGTGATACAGACTATTGGGGCGAATGAATACCGATATGAATATAAGCGCGACCCTGTTACAGGAACACTTACGCAAATTGGAGAACCAATAAATCTTGGTCCAAAATACAAACCAAGTAGCGGAGGTTCTGGTGGAGGGAATGAAGACGACGCGAAAAAGATGGTTGCTATCCAAAATGACGCGGCTGATTTGATAGGGAAATATGCTAAGGGAGACATTGTGTGGCCAGAAATGTATGATACAATGAAAATAAAGCATCCTGATATGCCAAGCGATGCTATTAACGAAATTCTTGGTGGTGGTATTCCTTACGATGCTAAAACCAATACTTTCGACACATCCGCAGCCTATGGAAGGGCTAAGACGATTACTAAATAACAGATACTATGTCCGCTCTCCAGGACTATTACGATTCTCTTTCTAAGAAAAAGAAGAAACCCTCTAGTACCTTGCAGGATTATTATGAGTCCCTCGCGCAACGAGGAAGAGAAAACCTTATCTCTGAACAAGTAAAAACTGCAAAAGTTGAGCCTCAGTTAACAAGGCAGATATTACAAAGAGGAGGAACATTCACTGATGTTAAAAAGTTGGAACCTGAACCTGTCACGAAGACAGATGTCGCGAGAGGTTTGTTCACCTCACTTCAAAAGAAAATAAAGCCTGTCTTAGAGTCGCCACCAGTGGAGACTGCTTCCGCTATTACTAAGTTGTTTGGACGGGTCGCCCCGGCAACAGCTTCATCTGTGAATACCCTGTTAGGCATCCAACGCCCTCCCTCTTTGTCTGGAGAAATAAAAAAATTAGAAGACCCGAATACTACCAAAAATCTACTCGGAACAGCGGCGGCGGGGATATTTAGAAACGTAAGAGCATCTTCTCAGGCCGCTGCATCCCCCTTCGCGGCTGTGTTTGCTCAGGCACAAGACGATGTCACCCCATGGCAAGCTGCTAAGGAGTCATTAAAAATGGCGAAAGATATTGCTCTTGACCCTAAGGTAGATACAGAGGATGGGGTAAATACCGCAGCACAGATGTGGCTCAAAAAAAGAGAGGTCGGAGTATACGGGGGGAAAGACCCTAACATTGCTGACGTTGCCGTACTCAGTGCTCTTGGATTTTTTAACATATTGGGAGACCCGGCACTTGAAGTCGGGCTAGGGTTGAGAGCAACGAAAGCCGCCAAAGAGTTTGCTCTCTTCGAGAAAACTGGAACGGTTACGAGACCACTGGAAGAGGGGAAGTCATTTATCAAGGGGCAGACGAAAGATATTACTATTCCTATATCAGAAAATCTCAAAATGAAAGTAAAAGGGAAAGGTGATTCTATTATATTTGAGGGATACAAAAAACGTTTTTCAGGTGACACACCGACGTCTCTTTCACCTGAAACAACTGACATGATCATGGCAACTCGAAATGCCACAGGAAGAGAGATACAAGCTACGTTCGAAGGGAATAATTTAGTGCTGAAGGCAGGTAATACCATTGAAACACCTGCAATCAAAGACGTATCAAAAGACCAGAAACCAACCCAAACTCCTGAAACGGGCAAATCTGAAGCCGCAGAGGCTCTTGTGGAGGAAGCACGGAAGTATAACAGTGCAGAGGAGTTTGTGAAGGCACAAGGAGATAGGTATCACGGAACCTCCACAGAAATTAAAAAATTAGCTACCGATGAAGAAATTTATTCTCCACAAAATATTTATGGTCAAGGTTTTTATACCACTGACAATTTAAGTATTGGGGAAGGTTATAGTAAAAAAGGAAAAGGTAAACAACCTACTGTTTATAAAATATCAGAAAATAAGAATGTTCCAGTTTATGATTTAGAAAAACCAATGGATAAAAGTCTGCTTGAAAAAATAAATAAAATGCCAATTGCAGAGTTTGAGTCATACAAAAATGGAGATACACTTAGACAAGTTTATGATGATATTAGAGAGTTGTCAGCGTCTGGAGAATTTTCAATTGATGAAGCGCAGGGTCAGTTTGACGATATAAAATATAATTTAGAACAAGATGGTTTTAGAGGACTAGAGCACACTGGTGGTAAACTAACAGGAAATGAACCACATAATGTAAAAATTTATTGGAAACCAAACGAAGATTTAACTTTTATAAAAGCACAAACCAAATCCCAACTAACCGACATCTGGAACAAAGCACAGGAGACTACATCTCAATCTCCTGCGTATATGCTACCGACGGTAGGAGACGAAACTAGACAGCAGGCACAGATTTTAGAATCCAAACAAAGTATTACTGATACAAAAGAATCAGGGATAGCAAAAGACATAAAAGCTGAAACTATTGAAAGAGGTCTCACGGAAGACTTTCCAGATGTTGCTAGTTACTCTCCAAGAGTTATCAAAGAGCAAGCCACTAAGGTAGAGTCCTTGATTTCTCAGGATGTGGATAACGTAAGAGCTATGATTCGCGGGGAAGTACCAGTCCCTTCCGACGTATCTCCGACATACGTGTACTCTGCTATGAGTAACTTAGCCAGTAAAACTGGTGATATTGAATTGATTCGAGAGCTTGTATCTTCTCCTCTCGCGTCTGAACTGAGTATCCACGCTTCGGAATTGCGTATGGCCGCTGAAAGGAATCCTTACTCAGCTGTTTCAGCTATTAAGAAAATACAAGATCAACGGACGGAAGCAGTCACAAAAAAGAAAAAAGGTATCAGCATCACAAAGCAAAAAAAGAAGATTGTAGATGAGATGAAAAAAGAGGCTCCTCCATTTAAACGTGGAGATTGGGAAGGATTTATAAAATCTATTCAATGTTAATATGGCATTTTGTTTAACAAAAGACAGTGTAGACGAGTTCTTGAAGAGACTCCGAGAGGGGGAAATTGATCCAGAGGAACTCGCACGGAAAACCTCAAGCGAGCGTAGGGCTTACTTTGCGTCTTTTATGGGTGAAGATAATGCAAAACAGGTGAACGCATTGTTTGAGAGCAAAATGCTTTTAAAGAATAAGAAGCAAGGATATATCTCATGGGCGCAAAAGACTGCGGGTCTGAAAGAAACAGCAAAACGAGATATTATATCTCGTATTGGAAAGTTTGACGAACGTATTCTAAACCCTGAGACGGAAGCTCAGATGCTGAGTGACCTTGCAGAGCATAAACTCGGGATAGCAGTGACCGAAGAAGAAATGAAGAACATCTCAGGGATGTCAAAAGAGGTTGAAAAATGGAGAGAGGTGGCTGCTGACGGAGAAGAAGAGCGTATCAAATACGGAGAAGCTGTGATAAAAATGCAGGATTACCTAGACGAAATAAACCCTAACCGTCCAAATTTTGCACTCAATGTTTTAGGTCTTACGAGAAGTGTTAAGGTCATTGGAGATCTTGGGGTTCCATTTAGACAGGGTTGGGGGATGATGAGTAGGAGTGAGTGGTTCAAAGCGTTTGGTGCTATGCACAAATATCTGGTATCTAAAAAAGCCTACGACACACTCCGCGCGGACTTGGTTTCAAATCCCTTATACCCTCAAATGAAAACCGCAAAATTACGTCTTTCTGGGGTTGCTGGAGATACACTTTCTAAGAGAGAAGAAGATTACATGACGACACTGCTTGGAAAATTACCTTTTGTGCGTGGAATTGAACGAGCAAACGTTGGATTTCTAACCAAACTGCGTGCAGATGTATTTGAAACATTATACAACGCTGCATTGTTACGAGGCGAAAACGTAAAAGATCCTGAAGTGCTCCGAGAACTTGGAAGTGTGGTAAACAATTTCACCGGCTCTGGGAATATAGGTAAGGGGGACAGGTACGCAAATATTACCCCGATACTCTCAAATACATTCTTCTCCGCAAGAAAAATTTCGGCAACCATAAACATGCTGAATCCTAAAGCCTATGTGACGGGAAGTCCAACCGCTAGAAAGGCCGCTACACGGCAGCTCCTAGGAAGCCTTCTTATAACTTCTACTGTTTTAGGGCTTGCTTCGGCGGCTGGGGCAGATATTGAGCTTGACCCAACGAGCGCTAATTTTGGAAAAGTAACAATCGGAAAACATCATATAGACATTACAGGCGGAAATGGAACGTATGCTGTTCTGCTTGCGCGTCTTATTGCAGGAAAAACAAAAAGCTCGGTAAGCGGAAAGGTGTACAATTTAGGAGAGGGATACAAACCGCCAACACGAGGTTCATTGATAGCTAAGTTCGTCACCAACAAACTAGCACCAATTGCCAGTGAAGTTGTCCGCCTTCTAACTGCTCAAAAATCAAAAGACGGAAATTTGACAGATGAGTTTGGAAACGAAATAAATGTAAAAAACGAATCGTATCGCTTGTTTGTCCCTATGCTGATTGACAACATAATTGAAAATGCTCGTGATGATAGTGATCCTTTGCAAGTTGAAATACTTTCTATACTCGCTGACTACTACGGAAACTCTTCAATGCTGTACTAGAGAAATACATAACTCTATCACATTATCCACACGTTGTCAACAGTTTACCTTTGCTCTGTGTGTTGTCGAGTGCTATAATACATCTGTTGTATTTTTCCACGGGAAAAAAATTCTCAAACACTGCTGGACTATGAACGTTGTAAACATAAAACTGCCACATGTTTCTGGGAGAAAGGCTACGGCTCTTCTCTTGGTGGGTTACCAGCAGTGACCCGAGATTCATGTGGTGGTTTTTTATTTATAACGGTTTATGGCGGAAACCAATCAACAATTGGCTCACTCTTTTTGCTCGGATACCGTAGTTTTGGCGAACCTGGCATACGTGGAGAACATCAATATGTTTGCATGGTGGAATGAGACATTCTCATACTTTGAATTGTTAGACAAAAAAGCGATGGAAAGAAAAGTATATTTGTATCTGTATGAAAAAGTGAAGAAAAATATGACCATGGCTATGGTGGGAGACATAGTGACGCAAGCAAAGATGCACGTTACAAGAAGATTTGAGGATGTTATCTCCCCATACTTAGGACTCAATGATTTTACTGTCCTCAATGTAAGGGATTTCTCAGTTCAACAAGCTACTCCAAACATACCTTGTTTCCATTATGCCTCTATATCAAGCATAGATCTTGAACAAGATACATTTGACACTCCTGTGTTCTCTGCGTTCCTCAAAGATGTGTTAGTGGATGTACACGGTAACCATGATAAAGAACTCGAGACGTTCCTGCAAGAGATATTCGGGTATATCCTATTACCAACACTTGAATCTCATGCTTCTTTCTTCTTTATCGGAAAGGGAGGAAACGGAAAATCTGTTATCTTAGACATTATAAGGGACATGATGGGTGGGGATACATTCTGCGACGCGAAGAGCATAGACACGCTTACGAATAAGGAATTTGCTGCGAGTGATTTGCTCGGAAAGCGGTTGAATATATGTTCAGAAGAAGAGTCAAAGTACATAAAGTCCGACAAGTTCAAGAACCTTGTGTCAGGGGATCACATGTCTATACGAAGATTATATGAACCCGGGTTCATGTGGAAGCCGACGGTCAAGTATATATTCTCCACAAACGATATGCCCTCATTTACAGGGTTTAACAGGGGACTGTTGCGGCGTATCTACCTTCTCCCTTTTCTGTATGAGATACCGGAAGACAAAAAAGACACGGGTATCACAAGAAAAATACTAAAAGAGATACGAGGTATCACGTTGTGGGCATTACAAGGATCGAGGAGAATACAGAATCAAGGATACAAGTTCACTATTCCACAGTCTGTCAATGATTCAAAGGGAACGTTCGAGGAAGCTCTTTCCTCTGCGGTACTATTCTGCCGAGAAACGTTTGAAAGTATCGGTAAGGAAGCTGGAATGGTAATGACGAAAGAGGAGATGTATGACGAGTATGTTGCATGGTCACTCAGACGAGGAAAGAAAGCACTCAATTTTTACAATTTCTTTAATGATCTTGAAACTGTTAAACAAATAACTAAGGAGATGTATGACGGAAACACTCTACGAACAATACGAGCTTGAGCGGGACATTGCGCACTATAAAGCATTTGATGTTTTCGGAGAAAACGGAAGATATATTTTAGAGATGCTGATTGACAAAATTACTGCACATGAACCAATAGAACTTCCAATTTTCCAAATGGGGCTGAGAGAATACGAGAAACTTCCATTCGGTGCATGGGTACAGGGGCGTTCAGAGGTTGCCCCTGTCATTAAAAAGATTCTTTCCTCACTCAAAAAGCAAAAAGATGAAGTAACGCGCAGAATGATGACAGCGCAAGCGCTTGTTAAAAAAGATATCGAGGCAGGAAGATATAATAGGTTTAGTTATAATTCTCTTTGGTATGCGCTTGAATATGATCACGCTCTCCCTGAAATTCAAAAGGTCATAGATAGGTATGAATGGTTACTTCGGCTTTCTCAAGGAACTGTAACCGCAGAGAAACTTGAACTAGAAGACATAAAAAAGATACCAATACCAAAGTTGTTTAACGGCAAAGTAGATAGTCGTAGTGGTGGAAAAGAATTTTACACTTGTCCCTTACACCAAGAAAAAAGCCCATCATTTTGTTGGTATAGAGAACAAAATTCATGGTATTGTTTTGGCGGTTGCGCAAAAGGAGGGGACGTCATAGACCTCTACATGGCAATGCACGGCGAAACATTTAAAGAAGCAATAGAATCACTCAAAAAATTTGTTTAGTAACAAGAACTATATGTCTATACAAGTACGGTACAGTGATAAACATACATCTATCTCAGAGTTTATGTACTACATCGCAGATAGATGGGAAAAAAAGAATTTCCTGACATCATGGGAAGCAGCGAATTTATACGAAGTATACGTGGGATTTTGTGAACATAAAAATATAAATTTCATTTCTAAGGTAGCCTTCTCTCGTGTGGTTGCACAGTATGGATTTAAAACAGAAGCGGTATGGCAAAAAGGAGAGGAACGAGGAAAAGGGAAAACAGTCAGAGTGTATGTGGTAGACGAAGAATTACTCTTTGACGCACTGAAAATTTTCACACGCCCGGTGAGTATATCAAAACATATTGGGTATGTGTTTATTGATGGAAAGAAATATAGAATGACGACTGAGTTTGAATTGGTCGCTGATGTACGTGAGCTTGCTCAAACAGAAATCTCTGAACAGTCAGAGGAGTCTGTCTAATATAATTTTTTGTCCTATGGCAAAAGAAAAACAATGGGAGGAGATCAGCAGTGAACAAGGAAAGTTTGTTCGCTGGGAAGAAGAAGCAAAGAAAGGTGCAGAAGACAAAACTGTCTATGTCGGGACAGTCGTAGAGGGGGTATACTCTAACAAAAGTGAGGGCGTAGGGGAGAACGGTGCTACTGTCTACACTATTGATACAGTAGACCACGGATCACTTGCTGTCTGGGGGTCAACTGTCCTCAAAGATAAAATGGAGAAGGTGGCTGTCGGGTCTGAGGTTCGCATTGAAATGACAGGGACACAGAAACCTAAGAACGGCGGGAAGGCATACTTTCTATTCAAGGTGATGGCACGCCAAGCACCAATGAGAGAAGTCGGTGCACCATCTACGCCAGGAGTGGATGAGGCAATTGACGCGATGTAATATGATCGATAATACAGAACAGGGGTGGGTTGAGGTAAGTAGCTCACCCCCTGTATTACCTCCTAAGATGTGCGATGGATCAGGATGTGGCAAATATTTCGTGCCTACATGGCCAACTGCCCGCAGATGCGAGGAATGCAGGAAAAGTAAGAACTCATATAGGAACGAAGATTCTCCTTTTTAATGTTACCTTTTGTCTATGAAACTCACAGCTAAGAATTATCACACACCAAAGAACACGTTTCTCTCGAACAGTAAGATGAACGATTTTATAAAAGATAAACGTCTTTTTTTTAATAAACATATTGAGAAGAGTGTCCCACACGAAACCTCTGACGCACTCATCATAGGTTCCGCAGTAGACACTCTTCTGTTTGACGGGAGAGAAGCATTTGATGAACAGTTTGTCTGTGTAGAAAGAAGAAATTCAAAGTCAGACATATCAAGAACACAGCTCAATAAGACACAAAGTGGAATGGTAGAGAGTTTGGCGACTGCTGTGAGCAGAACAAGTGCATTCGCTGAGGTAGCCAAACACAAGCGTCAAGTAGTGCTGACAGCTGACATAGACGTGGGAGAACATTTCACTGGACTCTGTGGGATGTTAGACTTGTTTCACTTTGATAAGAAAACTGGCATCGCTATTATTACAGACCTGAAAACAGCAAAGACAATTGACGAGAAGAAGTATTTCTTTCATTGTTTGCAGTATGGATATTTCAGACAGCTTGCAACGTATGGAATACTGGTCGAGCATAATTTTAAACCTAAAAAAATAATCTACAGACATCTTACGGTAGAGAAAGATCCATGGGGAATCTACCACACACAAACGTTTGAGATTGACCCTGCACTGATAGACATCGCCAGAGCTGAAGTAGAGAAGAATATTGAAGCTATTAGAGTGGAAAAAGAGTTCGCTCCTTGGGACACATCATTCAAGAATCCTATTCTCATTTCTAGTATGAGAGCGGTATGATAACGTTTACCCTCGGCGGTGAGATTACTGTAACAGGATGCGCTCCTGAGGTTCTTGAAGTCGCGAAAAATGCTCTCAGCATAAAGAATCCAACGTATGAAAAGGTTATCCGTATGACGGGAAACAGGTGGGCTGCGTCTGAGTTCTTTCGATATTGGAAGAACGGGTCTGAAGAGGGTAGTATCATTATCCCATTTGGTTTCCTGTCTCGTTTTACCGCATATCTCGACAAAAAAGAGATCGGATATACCACTGTGGATAATACTGTGGACAGAGAGAACAGTCTGTGGATACCGCAGGCAGTCGAGCTGAGGGATTATCAAAAACAAATCGTCTCGGATATGGTGGATGCTGTGCGTGGTGGGACAGTCATAGCGGGAACTGGTGCTGGAAAGACGTTCTGTGTATTAGAAAGTATACGAAGACAAGGGCGTACAGCACTCATCATAGTGCCAAATTGTATTATCCAAAAACAGTTTGTGACGACAGGAGAGTCGCTCGGCGTGTCAATTGGAGAAGTGGGAGACGGGAAACGTGAGATAAAAGGCACTACTGTCTGCACATGGCAGTCTCTCTTAGCTTCTAGCGAGCTCGTAGACGAACTGAGAGCCTCTATAAGCCACGTATACATCGATGAGTGCCATTTAGCCGTTTCATATAAAAGACAGGCTATAATAGGCAAATTGAACCCCTCTAAGATATACGGGCTGACAGGATCAGCAAGACGGTCAACAGACGACGGGAGGACGGATGCTATCTTTTACCTGTGCGGGCCGGTCATTCACAAGTATGAGGTCACACAGCTCCAGCCCACAGTAAAAACAGTGAGAACTGGGATAGACATACCTGTGTTGGCATACGGTGAAATGATTGAGCTCATGGTGGAAAATGAGGAACGGAACAAGCTCATCTCTGGAATTGTCATGGGTGAAGCTGGAAGCGGGAAAAAGGTACTCGTGCTCACAAAACGAATCCGCCATGCGGAACTATTGATGGAGAAATTTGTAGGCTGGGAGACGGCGTACCATATCAGATCAGACGATAAGGAGAGGTTCTCTTTGCTCGACGAGTTGAGTACAGAAGAGCGACCGTTCTCTGTCTTATTTGGGACAGTCAGCCTGCTGGCAACCGGTCTGAACATCCCATCTTTGGATGTAGTAGTCTTTGCGTCAGACATGAAAAGTGATGTGCTCGTGCAACAGGGGGCAGGTCGTATCTTGCGTCTTTTTGATGGAAAACCTGAGCCTATTATCTATGATATTTACGACGATAAAAACCCTATCCTTTTGCGTCAATACTGGGTACGAAAAAACTTTTACGAGCGGATAGGGTGGGTGATAGAATAAAAAACACCCCTTTCGAGAGTGTCTTTTACCGCTTAACGCGGTTAGTCGGGTGCTCTATGAGAAGCTAATCTAGTATATACAAAAAGCCTATTCAGTGACAATAGGCTTTTTTTCTTGCCCAACCTTGTACCCCATGATGTCGAATGAGTTGACACACATTTTCCGCGCGTCATCTTCTGTCATAGATTTGTTCTTCTTATCCATAAACATCTTCAATGTCTTGGCAGAGATGATGTAGACATTTTTGTATTTCCTAGGTTTATACCAGCAAATTATGACGTAAGAGGGCACATTGCATATTTGGAATGCGTCAAAAGGCTTGAGTGTCCGGTCGATGTCTGAGAGCTTCTTGTACACACATCCGTCTTGCGCTCTTAAGAGATACGGTATCTGTTGAGGTTCGAAGTCGGACTTGAAGTTAAGACGAGTGCCTGCTTTCTTTGTCTTATATTCTACGGCGAACGACATGTCTAAATTATACGCCTCAGCGTCTTTGGATATAAGAGGGGACATCTCAGCTGTGAAGTCTGTTTCTAGGTAGGACATAGGATTATGGATTACTCTCTAACACACTCTCCCACGCCTGCTCTATGATACGGTGAGTAGCGCGCTCTACTTCTAGCTGTTGGTATTCAAGGTAGATAGACGAGGCAAAAAATACGAGAGCTAGGATGTCAAAGGCTATGAATAGAATTGTGTAGGTTATTTTTTGGGTCATAGCAAAATTCTCCCTAAAGTCCACCCCATACAAAAACCACACTCATATAGTGCAAATCTTACTAACCATTGGTAGTTTTTATT
This sequence comes from uncultured Candidatus Peribacteria bacterium, assembly GCA_964652185.1. Lineage (GTDB taxonomy): Bacteria > Patescibacteriota > Gracilibacteria > Peribacterales > Peribacteraceae > DALYDP01. The sequence goes on from CAZZDD010000011.1 coordinate 39,626, forward strand.
TCTCATACGTCTTTCTTTGTTATGAGTGAGAAATCTCTTTGAACATATATTTATAAAGGTAAAGTATTAGGAGTGCTATCTATTTATCCTCCATCCACACGGTTCACAGAAGCCTGCGTAGGTGGTACATTGTTCTTCTGTAAGGTCAGACCCGCACTCACAAAAATGCTCTTGTCCTTCTTCTCCCATTTCTTTTTGGCATGTATCACAGACTTCTGATAAATCTTCTAGTTCAGGTGATGTTGATACGGATGTCATATAGCTATTTGTTTTGAATAAGATTGATAACATTTTTTTGTGCTTCTATAAAACCTGAATCAAAACTTTCTGGACTTCCACCACCTTTCCCGCTGTTTAATGTTTTATCTCCTCCACAATCCTCTCACGTTCTGCTTGTATGGCTTTACCAACTTCTTCAACAGGCACAAACACTGTCTCCTTACCACCATCTTGCGAAATATATATTTTAGAATACTCTTTGCTATAGAGTCCCATTTCTTCCAATTCACCTTTTTCTTTTATTTCATCTGTCATACAAGTTCTTTTTTAATGCTTTCTAAATGGGTGATTTGGTCTTGGAATGAGTTTGTCATTACTTTATGTAATACACAACACCATCCGTCATCAGTAGTCCCATAACAACCACTCTCAAAATAACTTTCCTCTTTTTTACTATTCAATCGCTCAATCTCACTATCAATGAATTGGGTGAGGGATTGGATGTGCCATTCAAATAATCTTTTTATATGCGATAGTGCAATTTTTTGGTGTGTTGTATCGTCTTTGCAGTCACGTCCAGCTTCCTCTGCATATTGACCTGCAAGATAGCAGTTATCACACACATCTAAAATTATTTGATTAAACTCCTCTCTCTGCTCCTCAATTAGTTTGTTCATATAGTTATTATGTTGAATATACCATGATACGCTCATGGTAGGGGGTGGTATGTAGTAAAAATTGCACTCGGTGTTAGTAATTAAAGTTGAAACTCAGCACAACCCTCATGAACTCTCGCATCAGACCCTCCGTCATGATACTTTTCTCCATAAAAGATACCTCTTTCACATATCCTACATTGATGTAACGTCTTGCAAGTTCGTAACGGATATTTTCTATAATTTCTGTGAACAGTTCCCTTTCTTCCTCTCATACTCCTATATTAAGAATGAAGCGACAGAACGGCTGTCGCACCCGTGTCCTAGAAAAGTAATTTATCAGGTGTATCTTCAATTCTCTTTTTTGCAATCTCGTAATATGTTTGGTCAAGCTCTATGCCTATAAAGTCGCGGTTTAGTTTTTTGCAGGCTACTCCTGTTGTTCCGCTTCCCATAAATGGGTCAACTATGATTTTGTTTTCTGGCAATATCTCGATAATTCTTTCCATAATCAGCTCTGGCATTTGGCAAACATGGGATGTTTTTTCCTTTGAAACATTTTTCACCTGCTGTACCTCCCACCAGTCATACAGTCTTGCTGTTCTCCCTTGCTCCATTAACTTTTTTACTCGCTTATCTTTAGGATTTTTGTATGGTTGCCCTGATTTGGTAAAGTCTGGAACTACGTTAAAAAACGCAATATCCCTGTGTTGTTTCGGTGTGTTTGCATTGTATACCCAACTCACAACTTTCTCAGGAAACTCACCCACAGAATACGCGAAGCGGTATAGGCTTTCTGGATAGTGTATAATCACTTTTGCATAGTTACCAAATATACTTGACAACCATTCGTAGTATTCCCCCTCACTCATTTTATCTTTATAATTATTATAGTGGTAACCAACATTAAACGGTGGGTCTGACACAAAAATAACATCATCAAAATCTATTCCCTGCATTTTTAATTCGTCTAGTTTTTCTAAACAATCTCCTTGTATAAGTTCTATGTTCATATTCTAATGTTAATTGAGAACCCCTGAGTCGGCAGGGGGCACCGTGTCCTCAATGGACATAGACAGGCACATCTCGCAGTCCGTGGACGAGCGACAAGCTCATGCACTGACGGCAGACGACCCATATCCTTCCGCTTCTCGACATCTGAAACGTGTCGACCTGTCCGACACCGCAGTCGCAGTCGAAGAACAGGGTCACGTCAGGAGTGTGACGCAGACGGTACATCATCGTCCTCCTTGACATGGCAGTGCGTGTTGCACTTCTGACAGAAGGCGTAGACGACGATGGCGATGCCACCGCACTTCTTGTAGGTCATTTCTTTGACCGTAAAGAAGGTGGTAGCTCCGTGGATGTCGCACTTGTAGTTGTTTCGCAAGTTACTCATTGCTGTCCTCCTGTACAGGGTAGCTTCCAGTTGGATTGACCCAGATGACCTGAGAGCACTGACAGGTTACCTTGTAGGCTTCCTGACGATTGTCCCACACCGCCTTGACAATCTTGCCGTACCGACAAGAGCAGTGGATGCTCTTGCCCTCGGAGATGCTGGTGATGTGGAGCGTACGACGCAATACCATGATGAACTCCTAGAGGCTATCTGCCCACAGGCAGATGCCGTAGTAGAGGATGTAAAGGAACGAGGGAACAACAAAAAGCGTCAACACGTCTTCGAGATAGTCCATTCTAACCTATTGTGTGAAGCACAGCACAAGTTTCAAAACTAGGGCTATGCATGTGAAAAGAACGACTGCGATCAATACACGTTCGAGCATGTAGACTCCTGTTCACAGGCTCAGTGTAGGGGGCAATGTTTTTTATCTCTATACCACGCCCATCCTATCCAACCTCAGAGAGATTGAGTGGGTGGGGTTTTACTTCTTTTTGTATATTCCTCTTTTTTCAAACATCATATACAATTCTTGTATCAATTCTGCTACACGGTAAAAATCCTCTACGTCTTCCTTTTCTTTTGCTTTCTTAAATACTTTTCTCCAATCCATACAATTATTGATTATCCTTGCCAGTCAGAGGGGACTGGCGACCCGTTGTTCATCCCGACAGCGTGTGACACCTGAGACACTCAGACAGCTTCACGCCGTCTACAGTGCCTACGAGGTGAGTTGTTACCGTGCCACAGTGAGCACAGACCTTCCTGACGACCGACTTGTAGCTCATCAGCACATCTCCTCGGTGATGGTCTCTTCATAGCCCCACCCGCAAAACTGGCAGGTGGTCTCCTTGATCTGCGTGACTTGATAGATTACTTCGTCCTCCTCAACGAAGATTTCGATGTCACATGGTGTCTCGGTGTTACACGATTTACAAAAGAACGACTGCAAGACATTCTCCTTTGGTTAATAGCTCATTACTACAGAGACAAAGCCAAATATAATTCTCTGTAAAAACAAACTATCAATTTTTACTACTAGCTACTTATATTGTTCTTTTACTTTTGCAATACAACATGGCTTACACTTACCAACACTGTTCCCATTGTTCCGAAAATAAAAATTATCCTTATCCACTTTTTTATTTATTCCACACCCTTTGCACGTCTTCATCCAGTGTGTTTTCTTAAAAGTCCATCCAGTATCAATTCTTCTGTGGCATCTTCTACACAACCATGTCCAGTCTGTTATTTTATGCAAATATTTTCCACTTTTATTTGCTAAATCCAGTTTTTTCTTTTTTAGACAAATCTCACACACACCGTCTGTGTGTACAAGTGGATACATCCTAGTATGTAACGTCCTATATTTTACTTTGTTACCTCTCCAATTAGGATGTTTTTCTCCAGAGAGTGCTCGTCTTGTTTCATCTTGAAGACAGCCACAGCTTCTCGTCTTTCCACTGGACATTTGTTTACCTTGAACAATTGCACTGTTACCGCAATCACACTCGCATTTCCAATATGAACGCCCATTTGTATAAGCAAGTTCTAGAACCGTTAGCCTACCAAATTTTTGTCCGACTAAATCACTGATACTAGCCATATATAAATCTTTTAAGTCTGTTTTTCACAAAAGAACGATTGCATGGTTGCCTCCTATAGCTGAGCCATGACGACGGCTAGTGTATTATGGCGTATTGAGAGTGGTGGAACACTCCTACACTCATTATCCGCTCGTCGCCGTCAAAGGTCAGCTATGTTGGGGTTTACTTACTAGATTGAATAAGTGAGATAATGTCATCTACTACCTTATTCCTTGCCTGCTTTTCGTATCTAAGTCTCTTACTATCTAAATCCGTGTATGCCATTTTCATCTTCTCTATCTCCCCTACCAATCTCTCACGCTCTTGGAGTATGGCTTGGTTGATAAGTGTTGGAAAAGCATCGCTTGGTTTTTCTAACACAACCTCTCGTCCAAATGATACGTCACCAACATAGTTTGCAACAAAGTCAAAAGCCTCAATAACTGTTTGTGGTATTTCTAGTGAATAGGACATAGTGTAGTCCATCATTGTATGAAACACCTCTTTAGCCTGCTTTCTTTGGTAACCCCCCACCACAGCGTGTCCAATAGGCTCACGCTCACACAGAGCGTATGTTTTGGTGCAGGTGGGGCATTCTGTTTTTTGTTGTGTCATACATTTTTTAACCAATGAATAAATCTTTGCAATAGTGTACGGTTTTGTGCCTCTACTAGTCTGTCATATATGATGTCGTAGTCTGGCTCTATAGGTGGTTTTATGTGTGGCATATACTATTGTGTTATCTCCTCCTTTAGTTGTTGGATTGTTTGTTTCATACCTATAGTTCATGTTCAGTAGCTCTGCAAGCTCTGCCTCCAATTCAGCTATTTCAAATTGGAGTATGTTTATTCGCAAAAGTCTATCCATTGCACCTTTAGACATTCTAGTACTAAATGGAATGAATGGGTGGGTCATATTTTTCTATGTTCGTTCCAGTCTTTACGACTGATGTTATTTTTGATTCTTGATACTTTCACATTCACAGCACCGAGTTCAACATCACAATCATCAAATGCAATGTCTACTCTCTCAGAGCCTTTTGCGATTACACGTCCACCTAGTCCGAGCTTCTGTGCCCACATCTCAGCATAAGACACACCTCCTCCAGACCACACAACCATGTCATGTCCCTGAGCCTCGAACCACCTGTAGACAGCGATTGATTCGTAGTTTGGGGTGTCTGTGGGAAATCCAGTCACAACAGAGGGAATAATAATTGTGTCATCTACGTCGAATGCTATGGTGAGTTTTTTCATAGATGTTTTTTGTAATATGATGTTGTCAATTCACGTTCATACAAAATGTCATCTATCTCTTTTTCTATTTCGTATGCGTCTTCTTTTGGTTGTATTCTTTCAAGATGCTCTGCAAGTTTGTAGATAGCCTTCAATATGTTATCCATATAATTATGTCACCTCTTTCAATGTTACACCTTTCACGTCTTTCAGCTTCTTGTAGTCAGAAAGAGATACTTGGAGTGTGATAGTTTCTTCTTCTGGTAGTACGAGAGTAAATGCGGTGCGTGGGATGTAAAAGGATTGAATGCTATGTTCAACCAAATAAAGATTATTAGGTCGAATTTGTACCTCAAAAATTTTGCCAACTAAATCCCTCATGCTCTTCCACCATCCATACCCCCACTTCCTACACTCCTCTTTCAGGTTGTCTTTGATGTAAATCT
>CAZZDD010000012.1:0-44770 GCA_964652185.1 uncultured Candidatus Peribacteria bacterium
CAATAGCTAGAGCTAGTCCACTGGGGTACCTGACCGCTGCGTATTCACCATGTGCGGTGACGTGCCATTCTTCACGCTTAACTCTGGCCTGCTCTGCTTCCCTAATCTCTGCGCGTAACTGGTGGAGGGGGGTCATGGCTTCCTCTTTGGGTAGCAATTTACAATCTGCCAACGTGGTTTTTTATATCGATAGGCGCGCTCCGAGAAATACACAATTTTATCGCGCTGGTAGACCATCTTGACCTCTCCACCGCAATAGCAAGGGATCCATTTTACAGCGCCTTCTTTGTCCACTCACCCCTCCCCCAGTATCTTCTCGGCTTCGGCGAGTGCATCATCAGCCATTTTAATAGCCGTGTGCATTTCCCCGGTCATGTGGATGTTCCAACCATTCTCAATTTGATCCATGCGGTAATGCATTTCGTTGCGATTGTATCTAAGGGCTGTCCTCATCACCTCAATAGCGCGGGCTTGGCGGGCGACTATTTCTGTTAGCCGTGTGACTTCACCTGTCGCCATCTTAGCTAGGTATTTCCACTCTCGTGATGTGTCGTCCATTCACCCCTCCTCCATCTTTGTCAGCGTGGAACGGGCGCGCTTACCGCCGTACATGCGGCTAGTGCTTGTGTCGTGTTCATGGTCTTCAGTCCATATCGGTGTCACCCCGATCTTGCCGCTGTTGCTGGTCCAGTTGTAACTGTCCGCGTAAAACTTCAGCGCCTCCCTAGCCACCCTTAGCGCTTCGACGATGCGGAGGGTGTTTTGGGAAGAGCACAGCGCAAATAGGTCGGCATCCATCTTGGCCCGCATTGGTTCTTCATAGTTGTGAGTTGAGAAGGCTACGAACCCGCCCTTGGTGTGTATCTCCCACGTAGTAGACCCATCGTCCCAATCCACGCGCTCAACATAACGCTTCGACTTGCTCACCCTCCCGGCGGCTTCAGTGAGATCGGTGAGGAGTTGGTTAAGAGGTTTAGTCATGGTTCATCCCGCATCTGATCGGGCTGACCAACAATAACCGGATCTGAGGTCATTAACTCATTTGTGATGTACACATTTCCACCGTCATCGACAAAACCATGAATCACCACGCGGTATGGGTTTTCGTCGTCTGCATTGACATCGGTTGCGACGAACTTCCGCATGATGGTTCCCGCCGGGATCTGGTCCCACTCGATGTTCTTCTCCTCGTGCTTGGTTGGGTACCTCACTTGTAGCGCTCCTCCTGTTCCAAATAATCCGCCGCCCGAAGTAACCATTTGGCGAGACGGCGGCAGTCGGCGGGCTTCTCCAGGTGTATGGCCCGTGTGTAGTTGGGAATGATAATTACGTCGTCCCCGCACGGACCGATGCACACCAAGCCTTCCATGTAGAAGGCCATTTCTCGCGGCTTCCTCACCCTCTTACGCTTCATCTCCAACTCCATTCAGCAATCTTGTAAAACACTGCGCCTATGGTGAGACCGAGTAGGATGCTGGTGGTCATGGGAATTTCCTCCCGAGTGGGTCCGGCACCATGATTAGTGGTGTGGGGTTCATCTCCGCGTGTCTCATGCACGCAACAAAAACCGCATCCCTTAAATCCTGGTGAGTGAAGTCGTGTTCTTCGATAAGCTTTCCCAGTAAGCGCACCGCCTGGTGAAAGTCCGCGTCGTTTTGATACCGCTGATATCTACGGTCCTGATTCACTTCACGCTCCCCCAATCTCCGCAAGCGCGGCACGGGCGCGCTTGCCCATGTCGGCCTTTATCTGTGCCGAACACTCATGCGATCTCATAATGGCTTTATCTGGAAGGCTAAGTGGGTCATCGACCTTGAACGCCGCTGTCGTTTTCTGAAGGTTAACCTCTTTGTCCACCTTGAAATATTTGTCTGGGTCGCCGTAAAACTCCAAAGCTCGCTCCGCCGTATCCACGGCTTTTAGTAGGGCTAGGATGAGCTTGGCCCATACAAAATCCTGATCGTCTACCGAGCAGGTATCTATAAAATTCTGGCATTCTTGCTTTGTCTCCGCACGTAATTGCTTCAGGTTCACTTGCGCTCCTTCACTTCACGCACACATATCCATCCGTCTGTGTTCTTGGGGCGGGTGGTGCGGATGTATGTCCCATATGGCTGTTCAAACCATTCGGACCAGGGACCAGCGCCTGGTAATACTCTATAAGATAAGTGAAGTTTCCACGTCTCCTCATTAATCCACCACTCCCGCCGGGACTTCTTTACTAGACGGCGGAGTTGTTTAGGGTGAGCATCCATTGTCACATGGTCATGCGGATCATCTAATACAATTGTCCATCCACCGGGGCATGGTTTTGCTATGGTCCCATCCTGCGCGTCACAAGCCGCAATAAAAACACGCACTCGCTCGCCGACCTTAAAGGGTTTCATCCATCATTCTCCTGTAGAATAATTTCTGCTGAGGTGTCCCGGTATCTCGGGCTCATGATCTCATCGGGGATCGAGTCCTGATCGTGTCTCGACTTCCATCCGTCCACACAAGACTTGTGCAGTGTGCGCATATAGCCATGGATCATCAATTCGATGTGGTGATTGCCGCGCAGGCGTCTCCCGCAGTGCCAGCAGAATTTTACATGTATCATGGTGTTCTCCTATTCCAGACGGCTGCGGCCTTCTCGTGAGCCTTATCTCCGCCACTGCGCACTGGTCCTACAATTTTACATTCCGAACACACTGTCCCGATAAGTGGACCTCCACCGACCCATGTGCTCGTGTTTCTGTACTTTGCCTCCGCGCCGCAGAAGGGGCACGGCAGGAGATCCGGCTTCAATTGTTCTGGTTTCTGTTCCATATTTCCTTTTCGATCCTGGCGGTGACTTGCATTGCTACGTCGGCACCGGCTCGGTTAATTTCCGGATTTCTACCCTTTCCCCCTACCCTTTCAGAGGGTCAGGGTACTGCCGCCAATCGTGCTGGCGATCCCATCTCTCGACTCCCCCGAAGAGGAGTACGCTAAGCTACGAAACCTCGGCCGCACCGACGACAGACCTGAGTCTTGTGACGCAGATCTGGGTCCACACTGAATGGAAGCCCCAGGTCATGGCCAAGATCTTCGCACTCCTTCAGAAGTGCTGCCATCCTGGGATCCTGTTGTTTTCGTAGCTCACCGTACTGCCCCTCCGGCTCGCTTGGGTGGGTGTGCCGGCCAGAGTTATCAGCTCCTCCGGTTTCGTCCCCTCGCTGGCCATCGAGCCTTGAGATGAGTTGCTGCACCAGATAGTCCGCCCTCAACAATGCTTCCGTGGATGCGATCCACTTCTTCTCGTCAGCATGCACGATGCAGTTGGTGATGGCGTCCTTGATTGGACGCAGCTCCTTTACTACCCCTAGCCTATCGAGCCCGCCCGGCAATGGTGTTTTCCCCTCCAACTTTACGTCTCCCCAAGGAAACGGGCAGAGCGGATACACGAGAGAGAACTGGTTATTTAAGCCACAGCGGCCACAGAGCCTGAACGGCATGCTTCCCACTGTAACCTCTACCCATGCTCCATGTGTCTCAACTCTGCTCATTGCTTCCTCTTCATCAATTGGGAGCTGCTGGAATCCGCTGATGCCCTCTTCCCCGGGGAAGTGTAGGCACGGCTTGGCAACTCGAAGGCCCCAGTGCAGGTATTCGCCTCGACTGGCCTTCGCCCCCCGCGTGGGGCAGGAGATGGTTTTCCATTCCCCTGGAGATCTCTGTGGGTTCGGCAGTATTCGCTATAAAGGCGATCCAGGCGCTTGTGCTCTGCGGTCCTCTCATGTTCGTCGGCCAGGCTGTTCCTGATCCAGTTGTGCATGTGACGAACCGACTCACCTGGCTCTGGCTCCCCCATGCGACGCAACAGATAACCAGCCTCAAGCTTGAGGTTCCCCGGTCTCTTCTGACGTGCCGCTGCGATAAGCCAGTCTGCAAAATCCACGTTCTAGGTAACTCCATACCCGGAGCGTATCTCTACGCCCCTACTGATCGACCCTGTTGTGACCAGGTTAGGGTTCAAATTCCTGGAGCAATTTAAAGAATGGGCGTTACCAATTTGGGATGACCCGTGATAGTGCTCGCACATTCCTTTTCGTTGCTGATCAGGACCATAATCCCCGGACGGTGTTTTTTAAACCACTTTCCGGGGATTATGTTTTTAGGGCCCCTGGTTTACATCCAGCGCTGCCTCGGTATATGGGGCCACCCCCGGTAGGGTCGCCATCGGGTTCAAGTGGATCTCCCGGATCGTCCAGGTGTACTCCGGCCCCCTGCGTCCCTCATAAACTCTTTCGCGGCCCTTCTCCTTGGCTTCCTCGGTGAACTTGATCCATCCCTTGGCAAGCCCCAATGTTCCGTCGAGGTAGACGAGGATGAAGATCCGAAGGAAGGGGTCTTTGTCTTTGATCACAATCCCGAAATGAGGCTGATCCACAGTGCGGACCTCGATCCCTCCGGCGAGATCCCCGGAGAGTCGATCCCTATAATCAGTGATTACCTTGAACCCGGTGACACGGGAGGCGACAATCTGGCCCATCCAGCTCAGGCGTTGACGCGCCAGGAGGGTCTCCCGATTGTAGTCCGGGCGCAGCCCCCCTTTTCGGGCCAGGAACTCCTCATGCTTCAGTGTGGCCTGGAGCGCCATGGATTCGGCCCATTCGACTTCCTCGTTCGTGAGGCGGTGTGTCCAGGTGCTCATGCATCCCCCTTCAGTCGTTCCTGGAGGAGCTTGGCCCCATCGGTCTCGGGGACGTCGCCGACGACCTGGCCGGAAGCCTCCTGCGTCACGTTGAAGTCGTATTCACCGATAGCCACCCCATTCAGTGCGTCAGGGAACTTGTCCTTGAGGGCTTGGGAGCGGGCCCGATACCGGAGCATGCGCTTCGGATAGGACTTCCACACCGGTCCGTTGGCCAGGCCCGCCCTTTGGGCATCAGCCATCGTGAAGGCAGACTCCAGGGGTTCGGGGTCACCCTTCCGGCGAACGACGCACACAGCCCCCCAAGCCTCTGCAGCGAGGTTCTGATTGGTGCTGCAGATCTCCTTGCCGTCCTTGTCGATGTGCCACTCCCGGAAGCTCTCGACCTTCCCCGCGGCGTAGCAGAGGGCGAGGGGGAGATCCCCAAACAGGGATGGGGTTCCTTTGATCACTGCCATCTGCCGCAGGGCGGTCAGGGGCTTCAGTCCCAACTCCTGGACGAACTGCACGGCTGTCATGATCATTTCAGGTGTGTCGAACCGCTCCGGGAGGAGCTTTGATTTGTGATAGGCGGTCGCCAGTCGGTAGGCCTCTTCGATCGTTTTAGGGACCAGAACCCCTTGTTCGTTGGCTTTGATGGGTGCCCGAACCACTTCGGTCCTCGGGGGTTCCACAGTCCCTGCGATGGCTGCCCGCGTGAGGGCCACCTCTTGATTCATTTCTTCTGGGGTCGGTAGCGTGTCGTCGGTCTTCATGTGCCCTCCTGATTAAATGCCCAATGTGGAATGCTGATGTTCTGAACACAGGGTTGCCGACCGGGCCAAACCCCTGTCCTCACCCCGTTTGCGATCGTTTCGAGCCCCCGCTCCATGGCGGTGGATCCGAAATCCATAGCCCCACAATCCAGGGTGTAGACGGCAACCTCGAAGGGGGGTTCCTTCTCCACTACAACGAACGTGGGGAGATCGATCTTGTGGCCCGAGATCCGTCGCGCGCCCTCGCAGTACATGGCCATTTGGATGTGATAGCCGTATTTGAAGAGGGATTTTGAAAACTCCTCCCTCTCCGAAGAGAGGGCCGTCTTCACGTCCACCATCAGGCCAATCTCGGGCCGCAGGAAGTCGGGACGGACACGGCACTGGAGGCCGGTCTTCTCATCCGCATAGAACCCAGAGGCTTCGACGATCCCCTTCCCCCCGTCTGCGATCTTCTCAAAGAGGATGCGGGCTTCGGGATGGCGGAGGACGGACTCGACCATTTCGAGCGTGTCCCGGAGCTCCGATTCTTTACAGGGCGTGGTACCCCTCGGGAGATCCTTGAGCCAGGTATCCCGGATAGCCCTATTCGTTGAAGAGCGCATGTCTCCGAAATCCGGCATGACACGGAAGCCTTCCAGCGCCTTCTTCGGTTCCATTAAGACCTGGTGGACGAGCCTACCGATACGGAAGTGGTCCGGTTCTGGTTTGTCCTCCTCCTGAGGTCGGCAGTATTCCCGGAATGTCGCTGCCGAGACGAGGGCTTTCCGTAGTCCAGAAGAGGAGACGTGCCCCAATTCCGAATGATACTCCTTCATGGTCATGTCCATGATCCAAGAGGGTTTGTAATCGGGACCCGCGAACTCGGGGAGGACGGGTTCCATGCGAGGATGGGTCTTCAGTCGATCCGCGAGAATCTGGAGCGTCGTATCTTCCGTAGTCATTGCTTCCTGTCTGACGCGGGGGACACCCACCAGAGGATCCCCCGCGTACATAAGCCTCACCATATAGGGTGGTGGGGCAAGGTTGAATTTTGACAGGTGCCTGGTGGGCTGAAGCGCTTATCATGCGCCGAGAACGGAATGTAAATGGCTTTATTTGGCGGACGGTTTTTTTGCGTCGGCCCATTTCAGTGGATGGGTGAAGTGTTTTTTCCAGTTGACCTGATGGTGCGGCCTTCCGAACCTGAAAACTGTTTTCACATACTGCGGCCACACCAATTCTAGTGATTTTGTTTTGAGCATTTTCTTGTGGTGGTCATTGTTTTTGTACAGTTCCGACTGGTTTCCTCCCGCCATTTTGGCGGTCGTAGAAACTTTATTGATCAAGAAAACATTCAGCAGAATGGTCGACCACTTGTTGTGGAGGGCGCGTAGGCAAAGGTCCACGTCCTCGTTGTATTTCATGCGCCACCGGAACGGCAGCTTATTGTTGATCAGCATCCCACTGTAGACGTGACTATTTATGCTGAACGGTTTTTTAGTTTCCCGAGTCACGAAACCATCGTAGTTGAACCCGGATATGCCGACCTTTTGGAATCTGTCCGTGAAATCCTGGAGAGTCAGAATAGGTTCCCAACAGTCGCACATTCTCCTGACGCCGTTATTGAGTCTATCGAAACCATTTATGTTGTCGTCGAATATAAAATGTTTAGCGTACCCCGCCGCCATGGCATGGTCCCAGCAGAAGTTTCTGGCGGGATAGCTCCCTAGGCCTAAGTTACTGAACGGCAACTTCAGTACATGTTTTTCGCCCACAGACTGGCAGTACAAGCCGTACTCCTGGGGTTCGACCACGACGAAGAACGGCACCCCGTCGCGCAGGAATTTTTTGGCCGTCATGGGGTTTTTCCAGCGGCCCTTGGAAACGATATATATTGGGTATTTTAGAGTCTGCTTAGCCATTGATTGGAGTGTTTGCTCGTGACATTTATGTTCTGACCTTCAACGAATTTTGCACGGGCGCGTTCCGTTTTAAAAACTAGAGTCAATCGGATCTCTTTATCCCCGGGTGTGAAGTCCGGCATACCAACCCAAGCGGAATTTTCATCCCCTTTGTTCACCGTGTTTACGGTTTTTTCCGTATCATCTAGGCCAGCCAAACGCAGATCCACGTCTTTTCCGAAGTCCGGCAGGTCAGATAACACCAGGTTTAGGTCCAGTTCGGCGCGTGCAGCGAGGCGGTTATCCGCCGTCATGTCTGCGTATTCATGCCAGGCACTTTTGTATGGCTGGTAATTGACGGGCACCCGCTTCATCCCGAGCCTCCGACAGGCTTCCAGGCGGCAATGCCCCGCTGTCATGAACCCAGATCGTTTAGAGACGATGATCTGGCGGCGCATCCCGTTTCCTTTAATGATCTCCATCATTTCTATAATCTGATCTTCGGGATGGTGGTTCCTGTTTTTCGGGTTTGGTTTTAGGTCCTCAACAAGCACCATCTCATCGTGCGCACAATGGATCTTGATGCCGTTCTCTTCCAGTATAGCTGATGCCTTCTTCGCCACGTTTCACCTCTGGTGAACATGGTATTCCCAATGGTTACGCGGACCAAGCACAGATCATAAATTCCCCACTTCGGAGGGTCTTGGTATAATAGAATGATGGAAAACACCCTACCCGATAGCCAACGAATGACCTGCATCGGCTGTGGTACAGAGGAAAGCGTCCTTAGCGAACACGGCGAATCCTGGATAGTAGTCGAAGACAACGGCTGCAAATCCCGCGTGTGCCCCGAATGCACAAACGCAGAATCCGACGATCAGACTATCTCCTGATCCACAACGACGGGCGATTGTTCCATAGATTCGTTTTGATCAGTTCGTAGCCTGCGTAGCGCAGGGTTTTTCCGAACGCCCTACCAACTGATTTGTTTGGGATGCGTTCTCTGCCGTGCAGAAACGTATTGAAATGACCCACGGACCTAGACCCGAATGAATTCGCCAGAATGAACGCTTTGGGTTTCCCGTGGTTTATTACGTCGATCAGGTGTTCGATTGGTCTCTGTATGTGCTCGAAATATTCTGACGCGAACACGAGATCCGTAGAGCCTTTTATAGATGAAATGTCGGGGACGATTTCGAACCCACGATGTTTCCCTACTTCTCTGGCCACCTTGAACTGAAACGTTTCGGCGATGTTGGTCCCGAATACTTTAGCTGCCGGAAATAGTTCTTTGAGGCCTGCGGTCGTGTATCCGAACCCGCATCCCAGATCCACCACCGAAGAGATGTTCGGGGACATCACGTCCACGATCGATTTGTTCGTGGATAAAGATTTGTTCGAATCCAGGGCCAGGAGATATTTTCTGGAATAGACGATCCAGCACGCCCACACGTCGCTCACGAAAAAATCATCATCGTATACTGAATAGTCTGGCCTGCATTTCACTAGTGATTCGTACCAGCGCAGCTCCAGGGTGTGCCCCGACACCAGGAAATCGCGCATTTTCGCGTCTCCTTTGTAATAGCGGATCGAGGCAATGGCGATCTTCTTCGCTGATTCAATGTCCAGCGATGGGCGGAATTTTGACACCAGACGCAGATAATCCAACAGGTCGGATTCAGATGTGTGGTCGAAAATAGATCTATTGGTGGTCATAGTTATATATAGTTGTTGGCTGCGGAGGCAGGACTCGAACCTGCAACCATCGTCTTAACAGGACGCCGATCTACCAATTGAACTACTCCGCAAACCTGGTGTTACTTTGGCCCAGGTTTCTTCCCCTGGTCAAGCCAGTCCTGCCCGGACTGAGATGCCTGGGATGCTGCCGCCGCTCTATTCTGCCAGGCAATGAGGGCCTTCTGTGCGATGACGGCGAATTCGAGCTGCGTCCTATCGAATTCCTCCTTCTCGATCTTCTCCCGATCCTTGGCCTTCAGGTATTCCTGGATGATGAGGACGAGGAGGGAGAGCGCACTCCCGATGACGGCCCACATCAGCGGGCACCGGCGTAGGCGCGGAGGGCCGTAGTCATGCGGTACACCCGCCCGTCACTCGTCCACTCCCAGGCGAAGTCCCGTGAGGTCGGGATGGCGTGCAGGGATTGATAGCCATTTTTGACGACACGGACATCGATGATGCCCTCGGTCACACTCGTCCGATCATTCCCCTGATCGTCCACCCAAAGGACGGTGAGGAGGGCGAAGAATGGACCACGATGCCCAAGCTCTGCTGTTGTCGAACCCAGGAGATCCCGGACCATGACGACGACGCGGGTCTGGCCTCTGGGAACATCCCCCCCGATCGTCACACCATCGGGACGACGGATCCTCCACGAGACGCAGGAGGCACCTTCGGGACGACAGGCGGCGGGTGGGACCTGAAGGTAGATGGCCCCGGTGACGATTTCCCCTTCGGTGAATCGGAGGAAATGATGGCCCACTGGAGGAGGGTTTGTCCCTTCGATGATCAGAGTAGCATCGCCGGCCTGCTGGGCATCGCGCACATGAAGGGCTGCCATCGCCTCATCGGGACGGAGACCCTGGGAGGCACAGGAGGCTATGATGATGGCGAAGAGGGAGAGGATGAGGAGGGTGGGACGCCAGGAGAAGCAGTCTGAGGAGTACATGGTTTCCTAAAGTAATGAATGGGCTCCTCGGTGAAGTGACGGCATACGAGGTTGAGCACCATGGTTATAATGATGAGTGTTTCCGGATGAGTTCCAGCCCATATCCTGAGGGATGGGAAGAGCTCCATGGCGGACGCCAAGATGATGTTAGCCATCCACGTCTTGGACGTGAAGACCGACTTCGATTTCCTGGCGTCCGCGGATTCCATTCAGGCCTGTGGAGCAACAGCCGAGGGAGCGGCAATAGCTGCGATCAATTCGCTCAATGCGAGAGCAAGCTTCACGGAAGCCATGACGATGGGCTTGGCTTTGCCGGGTGGGAGCATCAGATCAGCCTCGACCAGAGCCAGGAGGGCCAGGCCCTCGGCAGAGTCGAGATCGCTCACTTCCGCAGGGAGCTTATCGATCCCATCGATCGCCGCGGGGAAGAGGGGAAGGACGCCCATGGCAGTGCCCAGGTCGTTCAGATCCACCTTACCGTCTTCGCCGATCTTCACACCGGCATTTGCCATCCCGATTGCCAGTTTCATTACGTCTTCGAGTTCTTTAATGCCTTGCTTTATCATGCGGTTCTCCTGTGATTCCCCCGGCTACCAGCCCAGGGAGAAGTGTTGTGGATCGGGCCTCTTGAATCCTCGCCCGTGTATTAGACCAGCATCGGTGAAGCAGGCAGCCAGCGCAAGTGAGATATCCCCGTAGGTATCCAGACGATTCGTGGCCGCATTGATATCGATCGCAAGTCCATAGGCATGACTCGATACTCGACCAGTCTTCCCCCGGACGTATCGGACGTTCCAGCACCCGTCATAGGTCTTGAGCTGCCCCATTAATCCCCGATCCAAGACGTTCAGAAAAGCCTTGTGGAGATAGGGGATGAAGTCCCTATTGGCATAAATCCTCTTCGTAGGCACCCGGGTCACAGAATTGAGGAGGTATCCATGGAGATCTTGAGGGACACTATAGATCTCGCAGAAGGCGGATGCGTTTGGCCAGACCAAGGCCGGATCTCCTCCCGGGGCCTGTCTCTCTTCAATCTTACCGTAACGGTCTTCGGCATCGGCGAGACTCATGATGGGGCTCATTTACGGAAGACCTCGAATATAAATCCTGCGAATGCTCCGAAGAGAGCGCCCGCTATCGAACCGATTGTCTTGTGCCATTTCACATCCCTCTTTAGGAGTTCAATCTCAGTATGGAGTTGGGGAACCAGTTTCTGGATCTCCCCCATTGCCCGATCTGTTCTTTTCACGATCTCTTCGATCCGTGCGAGCCGGGTTTCCATAGAACTCATCCTTTTAGTTTAGGTTCTCCGTGGACGAAATGGAAGCTTCCCCCATCGGACATATTGATGGTTGAGGTCACCATAGTACCACCCCATCATCGTCCCCACGTTCACGTAGGCCCTGGTTGCGGACCAGCACCAGATATAGAACATGGCATCGAGCCAGGGATTCGCTCCCCAAACGGCATTGAGGCACACCCACCGGATCCGGTCCCCACTTGGATTCGTCTTCCCGGCAAGCAGGAGCACGGAGGAGAGTCCATAGGAGAGACACAGGAGGGCCAGCTCATACCATGATGGTGTCTTCGTATTGCAGAGACGGTAATAGGCCACGTCCCAGGGCCTCGCAAACGCATTCCAGTACGGCAGCCCCGTGTTCGAGAGATTCCATCCATTCGACTCACCCAGGGCACACAGTCGGGCAGCCAGGGGTCTCGTCTCGGGTACGTTGAGGATGCGGGTGAGTCCTGCCGCAGGTTTTAAATCATCGTGGGTGATCTGATCCGGTCGCTCCGGGTTCTTATCAAAGCTCCCATTCGGCAACTGGCACCTGCCCACGGCGTCAGCAAGTCGAGCAAGAAAGGCTTTATTCGCATGAACCCCACCGATCTCGATCTCGTAGATGACCGCAATCACGGTCTCGAGTATCGGATTCCCATCGCTCCACGGGGTTGGATTCTCGCCACGCCCCACGAGTCCATCCAGATCGAGACGTTTTTCCATCTCCACCGAGAAATCGCTCATAATTACCAACCGCTAATAGGGATATTTATACCCCAAATAGACAAAACCCGATCGCTCTCGCCTAAAATATTACTGCTATTATCCTTCTGATATTGCGAGGATTGGACCCTACGCACTATGTACAGATTATTTGTATCAGAACCGTCGTAGATCAATCCCATAGCCCCAGCGGCATCGTCTGTATTAAAATTTGTAGATCCATTTCCTACTTTTCCGACCCAACCCACCATTTGGGTATTTGTAGCAGAATCAATCTTTGCTGAATCGATCGTATAAGTCCCTAGGTTCATGGCCAGACTTCCAGATCCACTTATCGTTCCGTATGTTACGAATCCTCGGACCTCAAGGCTATCCCCGACACGACGGGAGTAGATCTTGCTATTTGCGATCGTACCCGCTCCAGTAATTGTTATTTGAGAATCCAGTGCCCAAGGCGTGATGGTACCGCTCGCAGATGGACTGCTCTGCCATGTAGTCCCATTTGAAGTGAGTACATTCCCAGATGTTCCAGGGGCAACAAACTGAATCGCAGACGTTCCGTTACCGAGTAGCACATTGTTTGACGTAAGTGTCGAAGCACTAGTTCCGCCATGGGTGACGGATGTCGGATTATTGTAATATGCGGCAAGGGAGACCCTACTGATCAAAAGCAAACTTATCGTAATTAATTTAATCATTTAGGATCTCCCAAGTCGCATTCTATTACTTCACATCCCAGTTACCAGAAACGGCGCAGATCACATCCACGGCGTCGCCAGGGCTCAGAACAAAGTTTGCAACTTCATCGATAGTCTCGGAGCCATCAGCCTCAACCGTAATGTCGAAAGTCTGAGACGTTAGATTTTTGATCGTGTGCTGTTCGCCGATATTCGATGCACAAGATGGAAGGGTGTAGACTCGATCCGCCGTAAGGGTTGTTCCAGAACGGACCAATCCGTCTCCTGAAAGAATCGTGTAATCAGCATCTCCGCCGTTCGCAACTGTAAGGACAGGAGCAGATCCACTTGATGCTGCTGTGATTCGACCCTTAGCATCCACGGTGATACTTGCAAGGGTATAGGATCCAGGAGTCACTGCCGTGCTGGCCAGAGTCAGAGCACCGGTGTTTGCCAGTGTCGCATCGCCAGATAGTGCAACAGCGGTCGCAACGTTTGAGCTGTTACCGACAAGGATGCTTGCATCCGCTAGAGTTGTGGATTGCTTCGCATCCAACTGTGTCTGGATCGAACTGGTCACACCAGAGAGGTAGCCTGCTTCGGTCGAAGTTACACCACTGGAAGAGACGAGCTTACCCGTGCCATCAGTTGTGACAAGTCTTGATGCTGTCTGAGTTACGGAACCGGTACCACCCTTTGTGATGGGAACGGGTGGATTGACGTAGGAGGCAAATACCAAGCTCGTAGTGAGGAGGAGGACAAGAGACATTGATGCAATTTTTTTCATTACAAATTTCCTTTTCTAGTAAATGAACCAGTTTCCAGACACTGCACAATAATGTTTTGAATCAAGAGCAAGATCCACAGAATTAGAAGATGAACCATCGATGAGCTGTGGAACTGTAGGATTCACAGTGACAGCATAGCTAGGAGATCCAATGTTTTTTATGTCAATGCAGAAACCAGTGGATGATGATGCCGATGGAAGTGTGACTGTTACTGGTCCCGAACTCGTGTTCACATTGAGAATGTAATCTTTGGTCAGAATTGGAATTGATACGTTTGCAGAGACCGTGCTGACAGTACGACCTAGAGACGAGGCGATACCCGCGATGAATGACGGGACGTTTGCAATATCACTAATCCGAAGGCGCTTCGTTGATGCTGTCGATGTATCTACGTATGGGAAGGAATCGTTTGTGAGTACTGCTGATCCAGTACCGAGTGGAAGATCCGAGATCTTAACATCTGCAGAGGCGAGGGAACTGAAAATAACTAGCAATAAAGCTGTGATCATTCTCATTTGTTCCTCGTAAGTAACGCAGTTTTAGTGCATGTGCCGGCCATACCTTTGTGCTGTGCATATTCCTTTGAGCATCCGGCAAAGTGCTCGGCCATCTCTTCGATGAACATCCGGAACATCTTGTGTGTTGGGGCCTTGCCTTGTTTTAGCAATCCGGCCTCTTCACCCAGATATCGAGAGATCTCATACTGAGCATGAGCGCCGTTGATCCCGATCTGAGAGAAATAAATCATATTCCCCTCATCGACGATCCCACCACGTGGGCGGGCTGAATTCACCGCCTGAGTGAATGCCGTCATGATGTGGTATCGCTCTTCCTCGTTCTCAAAATCCTCTTCTGTGAACTTGGTGATGTTGTGATGAGCGCGGATAGCATCATACTGTTCAGTGTAGTTTGTGAGCTGACGGATCGCGCCAGAGAGATATCCCTTGGATGCCTCCATCGTCAAATTCAATTCTGCGATGTCTACTCGGATCACGTCGCGCTTTAGTTCATCGGATTCGGATTCCATATCCCGAATCTTCAACTTAAGGTTTGCCTCTGTCCTCATGATCTTGATGTGAAGATCTCGAATGGCTTCATGAGTGCGCTGCATATGAGCAAGGATCTGACGGATGTTTCTCAACGGAGTCGGATGAGACACCGTGAGCATGTTATCCATGAACTGCGATTGGGCCTTGAAGAAGAGACTGGTGGATTCCTGAACGGCTTCCATCGATTCATTCACGCGCTCGATCATTGCTCCGTGTTCAGGCATATCGTCGATCAGAGTCTTAACTCCGTTGTGCATCGATATTGGCACCAGTTGTAGATTCATTAGACCATACCCCTTGAGGATAGGAACATAGAGGCCATCTCTTCCGATGCCTTCTTTGTTATTTTCTTGCCCTTGATATCGATCTGAGTGGTGTTAATCCATTCGACAAGCTCTGACTTTGTCAAACGAGCCACGGATGATGGAACGTGCCTCATGTCCTCGTCGACAGATATACCGATGAGCTCGCCCATGAATGGGAAGTATCCACCGTCAGAAACAAATTTAGGAATGGAGCCGTCTCCGTCCAGCATATAACGAATGATTCGTCTCATATTAAAGGCCCCCGTGTGAACCAGAACAACCGGCAATATTGCTTCTTGCAGTGGTTAATGAACCAAAACTTGTAGCATTGGCCAAGGTCGCAATCGTCACTTGATCCATCGTTGCGACGTTTCCTGAGGGGATTAGAGATCCCCCGCCTGCACCGCCAGCAAACACACCTATTGTTTTCGAGGAGCAAGCTCCAGGGAAATATCTCTGGGTCGTCAGATCCCCGAAATTAGCTGCAACTCCTAAGGTTGCGAACGTGCTGTAGTCAATCGTTAACCTAGAAACAGAGTTGTCGTATCCGCCAGCCCATAGTCCTCTAGTTGTTCCAGAACATCCGGCAAGTCCGTAGCGGCCAACGGAAAGAGTTCCGAATGAGAACGCATTTGAGAGCGTTGCAATCTCAATATATTCGATAAGGTCTAGGGGTACATTTGTGCTTCCGCCTATCAAGCCTCGTGTGGTTGAGGCACAAGCTGCAAGATAATAATTTGCAGCCGACAGTGATCCGAAGCTCAGAGCATTACCGGCAGAAGCCATGGATATATAATCCATCGTAGCCACAGCAGGGGAGATGCCTCCGCAGAACACACCTCTCGTTGAGTTTGAGAGCCCTGCCAGGCCATATCTGGCAACGGTTAGATCCCCGAAATCTGTGGCACTGGCTATAGTGACGATCTCGACGAAATCGATGATGTTGCTATTCGAACCGTTTTCACCACCAGCCCATAGTCCGCGAGTAGCTGAGGCGCATGATCCAGGCTGTGACCTTGCGATGGTTAGATTTCCGAAATTAGTTCCACCACCACCACTATTGAGATCGACGTAATCGATCAGAGCAATATACGAGGATGCGGTATTGACGCCTCCGCCGAACAGACCACGATTTACTGTTACTGGGGCACCTCCAGCAAATGATGCAATCCGAGACCAGTCAGTACCGTCTGAATCATAGGTGGTTGCACTATACGAGACAGAGATTAGATCGTCCGAAGCAACATCATCGATCTTTTCGGCTGCAGACCTCTTTATAGATATTGGATTGGCAGATGCAGATCCCGTGATGTCTTTCACGGTAACGACAAAACCAGGAGTTGGAGGAGGAAGCTGGATGGACAGAGGTCCTGCTGAACAATCAACATTCAGGATTCGACCGTTGTCTGAGGGCAATACTGTATAGTTAGAATTTATGATCGCGCCTGGAGCAGAGGAGGCCATACCGTTCCCCACACGCTTCCATTCCGCGGTGTCTGAGACATCGTTCCCCTGGTTGTCGTCTGTCAACGATGAATAGATGGTTCCGTTTCCATCATTAACCAGTGAACCGATATAATACACGGTGTCCGCATCCCACTCTGCGACACCAGTCTGGAGTATGTATCCGATCTGGTAGAACGCCAGGATGAACAGTGCATTCATGTCCTCAATGGGGGGGCTGTTTTCACCAAGAATGGCATCGAACCAACCGCCAAGGAAATTCACATACTCCTGAATCTCTGCAGGGCTAGCGGCGTATTCGGGGGTGCCAGCAGCCAGGCTCCCGAACTTCCCAATCTCTTCTGGCGCGGCTGTGCTGCCGAATCGTTTTTGTGTGGCCCGTGTAATCTTTGCCATGGTTCCCCTTTACCCCACGACGGCGTTGGCGTAGCTGAGCCAGGGCCAATCGGTCTGGTAGTCTGTGTAGTTATTAAAACCGTTCCCGTTCACCACAGCAAGTTCATACGTCCTCATGCAGAACAGGCTTTTGATATTGGGCATGTAGATCAGAGCGCCCAGGTTCACCCCCATGGGACGGGGCAATAATCTCTGTCGGACAAGTACCTCTGCCAAATAAATCGATCCATAGGCTGAGTCGAAGAAATAGCTCATCCGCATCGACTGGTAATCGAAGACCCGAATTGTGTCCGGGAAGTAGATCTGGAGGAGATTCTGGATCGTATTCAGGTCAGATCCGGAGTTGTTCTTGAGGATTGCGACCTTGATCAGGAGGCGGAAATCATCATCCGAAAGTGTGATTGGACCCGTGAATGTTCGGGTACTTCTCTGCACCCCGGCGTACTTCCCTAGGACATTGAGTTGGGCCCCGATAGCGGTCTCAACGTCGAATGCGTCCCGAACTGCAATGGGGAGCTGGTCCATGATGAACGGACGGACGTTTGTATCGATGGTTCCACGCGCCTTCGCCTTCCCACGGTACTGGAGGATCAGGAGGTCCACGTAGATTTTGACAAGTTCGTCAGTCGTCATCTCAGATCACCGTGATATCGATATTGGCCGACGTTACGGCAAACTCTCGATCCTTGCTTGTAGGGGATAGGGTGGCTGTGAAAGGACCACCTCCGCTGAGGCTGAATCCCGCATTCGTGATGAGGCAGTTTGGATCGATCTGCTGGACCACGGTAGCCAGGTGGTTGATGTCTACAGTCTGGTTGACTCCGGGATTGAAGAGATCCACCAGCCCATTTTTGATCGCCGTCGTATCGATCGTGTCCACGCCATTGATGGAGGTGGCATCGAATTCAATGTAAAGATCCTGCGGAGTGACGATGTCCCAGCGGACGACGAAATAGGTCCCATCGGCCTGAGTGATGATGTGAGATACCGCACCCCTCATACCGCAACCGGCATTGCGCTTCACGTAGATGGCACGGGCGATGCTTGCTGCATCCCCACCTTGGACGATGACCCAGATCGTGTGACCAGGGGTACCATCGGCGTCAACAGCATCCGTAGTATTCTCGTTCACCTGGGCAGAGGTCACGCCATTTATGTTTTCGAGGAGGGCAAGGAGGCCTTCGTAGTATCCCTGAGATGCAATTGAAACGGACTTCTGGCGGCGGATCTTGAGGATGGAATCCGTCTCTTCGTCGATACCAAGGGACGTATAGACCGTGGGGTTATTGATCGAGATGACCCCAAGAACCACAGTCACGGCGTTGATGATCGTGTTCGGGACCGTCTGCACGGCTCCGGGTTCTGAAGCCTGGAACACCATGACGTAGGTGCCGGCCGCTCCCACGGACTGAGTCTCTTTCAGTTGGTATTGGTTCCCGGCGTTATCCGCGACCGTATAGACCTGGGTGTCTGGATTGGTCTCGAGTTCGTTGTATCCTAGGAGGGTCAGAGCGCGATCGGTGACGATCGTGACATTGGTCTCGGTCTTCGTGCCGGCGAGGCGCTGCACGCCATTGATGGCCGTCCGCATGTCGAGGGTCACACCGATGGCGAGATCGGGATCGAAGCTATTGAAGATCTGAACCAGGAGATCGAGGGCGTCTGCGGCTGCTTGGGCCGTGATGCCGATCACCTGACCATCCGGGGTATCCGATGCCAGGTTGATGTCGTCCCCGTAGATGTCACGGAGGGCGGCCTCCATTTCGGCGACGATTTCCGGCCTCGTCTTAACTGTTAGTCCATTTGCGTCTAAGACGTTCGGCATTTGATCCCCTATATCTCGAATGGAATGCTGTCTTCGGTCGTAAGGATCTCACCCAATTCAGTGAGGAGTTTCCCCCGAGTGCCGCCGACAAAGCCACGGAATACTGTAGTTACTTTATAGTCTAGGTCCGCCAGACGCTGCTGGTCTAGGGATACGTTAGAGGAGACGAGACCGGTCACGAACTCGGTATTGAGAATCACAGTCTTGACGCTGAGATCAAGGGCGGCCAGGTTCTTCGCGCCCAGAAGGTTCCACCAGTCCACCCCCGCACCCATATCGAAGAAACAATCCCCAACGAAGGAGAGGAGGCGTGTCTGAATATTCTGGTTCACGGCCGGGCCGTCGCGGAGGAAGTCATTCTTCCCCTTCCCGAAAAGCCAGTCGTGATCAAGGTCGAGGCCGCGCACGATCATACGAGAAGACTCCCTACGATGGTTTTATAATTATCAAGGGCTGTCTGAGATGCTGCAGTGACGTTGGCCAATTCACTCGTCATCACCGTCTGGGTTTGCAGGTTCTTGATCACGTCAATGAGCCCTTCCACTACTTCAAGGAGTGACGTCACGGTGTTTTCAAATTTAAATTTACCGCTGGGTTCTTGACCCATGGCCCCATTGGGACTCTCGGTTGAGAATCCACCCCCTGCCGCAGGGAACGTCAGGACGATGGGACCGCTCGTGATCACGACGCCGGCAGGGCCCACCTTCACAGAGGAGGCCCCAAACTGGAGGGAGGCATTCACAGGATCGAAGGGGAGGATGGGCTTCAACATCGAGCGAATGCCGACTAGGGCGAACCCATCCGACATCGCATGCATACGGAAGGAGGGAAGAGGCCCCACCTGGCCGGACACGAACCACTTGGAAATGTCACGATCGTTGAAGAACACCAGGCACGTGTCCCCGGTCTGAACAGGGAACGTCAGGGCGGCGAGTAGACCACCAGTTAGGAAGATGACCGGCACGTCCACGAGGACTGGATATTCCACGTATTTCTCAATCGTGAGATTCGGTCCCGTAAAGAAGGTCTTCTGATAGTTGATCGACACCTGGGCGACCTGGCGGACGGGATCGAAGAGCTGCACTGTGCCGACGGCGTGGCAATTCAATTCCTTCATGATTTCGATCTTGAACTGATCCAGGAGAGCCCGGAGATCCGGTTCCGTGACCTGGTTATTCTGGCCAGCCATCAGTTCACCACCGTGAGAGATTTCGTCCCGTACCACAAGCCTACAGACGTCACAGCATCGCCGCAAACCGAATCAGATATGGTGCCCCTGTGTTTGATCGATATCACCTTATATTGGCCGTTGAAGTTCCTCTCAGTCGAGCTTTGGAGCTCAATGAGCTGCCCGATCTGAAGCCTGGGCTCAAAGATGATGTCGAAAGTCAGCTTCGTCTCCTCCCGGACAGGGGTGCCCAGGAGTCCGGAGGCGCTGTTCAGGACTGGAATGGCCCCTGTGATGCACTCGTTGTTGTTGAGGCAATAGGCCTTCTCGAGGTCCACAAAGAACCCATCATTCGTCAAAGTCTTCAGAATATTGGCCGAATTCCCACTATAGGTCTCAGCCTTCAGGCTCGTTCCTGGGAATTGACCCACGGCCCCGACGCTTACCCCGGGGAGGGTCTGGATGATCTGCCGCATGATCTGGTCCTTGGGGGTCCCAGCCATGAACGTCTGATTGATCTCCCCGTTGATCATGGCATCCCCGGCATCAAAGCATTCAGCTGTCGTGATGAAGTTCACACCCTGGCGCACGGAGGAGGCCTGGCGGATACAGCCCTTGAAGATGGTAGGGATCGTGTCCCCGTAGCCTGCCTTGAGCTGGATCGTCTTCCGGATGTCATATCGGAAGCTGTCTTTGTAGACCTTCTTCCGCACGTCTTCCGAGAGGTTGTAGATCCGGATCGTCCCGTTATTCGTCGACGCCAGGTTGTTCCGCTGGATATCGAATTCCATGGTGAAGGGGGGTTCGATGAGGACCGCCGTGGGGTCTCCAACCACGATCCCATTGACCATCGCAGGTCCGATCAGGAGCTGGTAATTCCTGCGCCTCTTATCCACGCAGGAACTCCTCGTACTGATCAACCTCCTCGGCGGTGAGGACGTAGAGTTTGGCCCTTCCCGAAGAGAAGTCCTGGATCTGGGTGGGTTCCGATGTGTCGTTCGTGAAGCATCCCAGGCCGAAGCGAAGGCGGTTCTTCCACTGGCGGAGCATGTTCGGGAGGGTCACGATGCGGAAATTGTTGATGATGAAATCCCCGTAGGTGAAGTTCGTCACAAACCACCCCAATTGGAGGGGCTTGAACTCAAGGCTCATGGCGAATTGGGAGCCGTCAGGGAGGATCAGGGTGTGCTTCTGCCGGGGGTCTTCAGTGATCTCTTTGATGAGGAGCATTACGCGACCCCCATCTGTGAGAGACCAGTCGACAAGCTATTCGATGGTACGGGGGTGCTGACGCCGTGGTCCACTGGGACGGACATCATGGCGTCAGCACGACCCTCAAACGCGACCGTTGTGGTTGTGGTGGCGAAATTCATCTTCTTGAACGTGATGGCGAAACTCGTCACCATTCGGGTGTCTTGGTCCTGTACGGCGCGGAGTGTTTTGATCGCCATATTCTTGAAAATTGCCCATGGCGTCTGGACCGTGAAGAGGGCCCTCTGCTTCCAATAGCCCTCAAACATGGAATAGGCCTTCTGCTGGAGGTTCTGGGAGCCGTTCCCTGCGATCGTGTCCCAAGCCGAGACGCCGACGTTCGCCACCGCGGCGGCCGCAGCGTAGGCCTGAGCAGCCCTATTGTAGGCTATCTGGGCGGAGACACTGATCTGGGGGGTATATGGACCGATGGGAGTCAGGCGATCGATGGCCGTCTTGATCGCCGCGAGGAAGGGAGGCGGGATGTCATTCAACTCCCCAATGAACCCTTCGGTATTGACCAGGATGGGCTTTAAAGCAATCTGGTCCTGAAGGGCCGTATTGTCCTCTACGAAATGGTCGGTGATGTCACTGTCCAGGGTCGCCGTATTCTCCCCTTCGTAATGGAAGAGGAACGATTTGGACCCGGGGACATCGGCCCGGATACCCGCATCCTGACCAGGGATGACGAGGAGGAGGTTCCCGAGTCCCTTGGCTGCCGTGGCCGCTTCGACGAGTGACGTAATATCAGGCATGGGCTATATCCCCCCGCGCTGAGAGCTCATCTGTCGTGCCGTCTGGGAGATGGCCTTCTGTACCGCATCAGCTGTGGCCTCTGGGGACTCTGCCCCGTCGATATGGAAGGTGTTCGTCTGGGTCATGTTCGTCCCACCGCCCTGCCCACGATTGATGGGAATGACGTTCGGGGAGGCGTTCTCCTGGGCACTGGGAGCACCGTAGAGACCCCCCTTGATGCTCTCAGCGCCGGCTCCAAGCATGTTGCCGAGACCCCCGCCCTTGAACCAGCCCGTGACACCGCTGACGGCTTTGTTGGCCCCTTCGCCCACGGTGGAGAACAGGTTCTCTTTGCCTTCTTTGTACTTCTGGAATTCGGAGAGGAGGTAGATCAGGCCTGCCACGGCCACAGTGATGGGGGCGAAGTAGGCCGCCACGGCCGCGCCGATGATCATGAGAACGCCCTTGAGCCCCACGAATTTCTTCGTCAGATCACTGACCATTTTCCCGATCGTCGTCAGGCCCTTGAAAGCGTTCGTGAGGATCTTGATCCCCTGGATACCCTCGGCTGCGATGAATTTGATTCCCATCGTCTTCAGAGAGAACCAGAAGTCCTTCCAGGCGATGTTGATGTCCTTCAGGCGCTTGATCTCGCCCTCACTGATGATGTGTTTCTTCGAGATCTTATCCACGGCAAGGTCCATGGACTTGAGAGCCTGGAACATGTTGTCGCTGATACCGAAGGACTTCAGGAGATTCGATGCGATATCAGGAGGCATCTTCTTGGCGAATTCCTGGATCTTCGACATGACGTAGAACGTATCGCGCGCCCGGGCGGGGTCGAATCCGACCTTATCGGCAAGGAGACCCAGGGCCTCGGGAGACCCTTTGCCCATGAGCATATCGGACATGGAGTTCTGCACGCCACGGATCGTATTCGACATCTCTTCTCCGGAGACGTCGAAACGCATGGCGGCGTACTGCCATTTCTGGAGCTCTTCCGTGGACAGACCGGTGGTGACGTTGAACTTGTGGAGATCCATGCCGACCTGAGAGGCGTAGCCGGTGAGGCGTTCCAGACCCACAACCATGCCGATGATTGCGGCCTTGGTCGCCAGGGCCGTGGACCCAATGTCCTTCATCCCCTTGTCGGTCTCTTTCAGCTTCTTCGCGTTCTCCTCGGTACCGGTGATACCGAGCTTGATGAAGAGTTCTGCGATGGTCAATTGTTCTTCTCCATGTAGGCCCGCTCATAGTCACTGCGGAACTTCTCGTAGTTTAGGGCCTGGATCACTTCTCTGGCTGTCATTTCTCTGACCTCCCTGAGGGTTCCATAACCGGCCTTGACCAACCGGAGCATCAACAGGAGATCGTCTTCCTTCACTTCTATTTCAGGAGAGCTTTCACTTTCGCCACAAGGGCTGAGAACTCGGCAAAGAGGCCCTTCGTAAAAGGGGCTACGTTAGCCGATGCCACCTCAAAGCAGACGAGCATGTAATCCTGGCGCTTGTCGACTTCCTCGAAAGAGTCCTTCGTGATCTTGATCCCACCGTACGTGCAACGCTTCATGAGGACTTCCAGACAGGCGTCGATCTCGGAAGAAGAGAACCCGGCGCAGAAGAGATCCTTCAGGAAGTTGTGGTCGATATCCTGGGAGGCATCGACCTTCAACGACTTGATCTCTTTCATCATCGCGACATAGAGGGCCTTCGATTCGGCGAAGGAACCTATGGTGATTTCGAGTTCAGCTCCGCTAGGGAGTTTTACCTTCTTGTTATCCATGCGCTACCCCTTAAGCGATCGTCCTGGGAGCGTTGGAGAACTTCAGAGAATAGATGGCAACGGACTGCTCCGTATCGCCTTCGACCTGACTCTTGGCTTCCACGTTCTTGACGAAGATACCTCCGCTCATGACGTAGGTATCGTTAGCGATATTGCCCTGACCGTCGCCGACCCGTTTAACGAATTCACCGATCATGAGGATGAACCCTGCAAAGTTGTTTCGCTGGCTTGCCATCAGGGCGTTTAGGAATTTGTCGTCAGCGGAACCCCGAATGATGCGGATCTTAGTTTCGCACTGACGACCGGTTTCATTCAGGGCGAACAGGGAGTTGCCGTTTTTGCCTGTCTTTACACCTGCGATGTCGTTCGGAAAGGTCAGAGTAGCAACTTCGCCATCGGCAAGGTCAGCAAGGATTCGGTTGTTGATCTTGAGGGTATCATCCCCCGTCATAGCGACTGTGGACATGGATCATCTCCTTAGGGATTGATGTAAACGATTACGTTTGATTTGTGAATCGCGCCGGCTTCCTTGGCAGCGATCTGAATCAGTGGGGCGATCCGGGCGGCACGGTCCACGGCGGACTGCAGGGCCACGGGTGCGGAGTAGATGTAATACCCCTTCTCTTCGATGTTCCGGAGGAAGTCGTTGAGGTTCCCGAAGGTCGTGGGGCTCGTCCACCGACCGGGGGCCAGGTACTGGTTGGTCAGGCCCTGCTCGCAGGACTCACGATATGCACCCTTCAACACAGCCACACCTGCCTCGGTCTGTGGGACCTTGGTGCTTGTGGTTGCCAGGGCATTGAAGCCGTTAACGATCAGGTCGCCGACGAACCAGCAGAGGTTATAGACCTGGTCGAAGAAGTCGTTCGCACCCACACAGAAGACCTTGGGCACGCCCTGGATGCTGATGTAGGTGTCGGCACCTGCGGCTTTACAGAGGTTCAGGAGGGTGACGGTCATCGAAGGATCGGGCTGCACGCCGATCAGATCCTTCAGGTGCATGGTGATCGTGGTGTTACTTCCAGTGAAGTTCACACCCAGGGCACGACCGAAGTAGGAGGCCGCCATTACGAGGGCATCCCTGTCATTGTCTGAGCCGTAGAAGAGACCACGGGACTTGTTCAGATTCCCACTGCGGAGGAGATCCAGACGACCGCCGTTTGCGACGTCATCGGGATCGCGGGACACACAGGCCAGCATCTTGTTCAGGGGCTGGACGAATGTTGCTGCATCCATTTGATCGTCTTCGGACATGATCTCGGTGGGAATGATGCCGAAATATTGGACGAGACCCTCGGTGCGGAGGATCGCCTCTTCCATCGTCTCGTACTCTCCAGGGGTATCCTCGGATGGGGTGATGGTGACTGCCGCGGGGGCGGAGGTCTGGAGGGTGTTATCACCACCGGGAGCGGTGATCAGGGGAGCACTGCCGACGACGCCAACCATTTGAATGTCGAATCCTGCGCTGTAGTCACCAGTCACCACTACGGATTCGAGACCCACGAGGAGTCGAAGGGCAGCCTGCACTGCGGAGGCCGCGGCATCGAATGCCAATGGGCTCGTCTTCGAAGTATCGAATGGGGACTGGAGTCTGTAGGCACCGCTTGCGGGGACACCGGAGAAGGCCAGATGCTGGATCTGGGCCACGTAGAGATCCTCATCGAAGGGGATCACGACGAGGTAGCCATCACCTGCCAATAGGTTCGGTTGCTGCGAGAAGGCACCCGTCGCCATATCGGATGTGGCCGAAGCAGATCCGAAGTCGGTCGCCACTTCACTCGGTTCCAAGTAGATCTTGTATCCCAGGGAGCCGAATCCGCCACCGGGTACTTCGCGGGTGAAGAGGGCAAGGTTGCTCACGTTGTATTTGCCGATGCCTTGCTGGGCTGCGGAAACCGAGACGTTGACGACTTCCGTGATGGGTAAATCAGCCATTTTTCATTCTCCTATGGATTGATCAAAATTTCAGGCGTGGGGAAGTTGTCGTAGTACTCAATCACCCGAGCCTTGGTTACTTTATACTGTAAGTTCAGCGATAAATTAAAGCGATACGGAATTGCGGGTCCATCCAACTCAGAAAGGTTTACAAAGCCCACGGTATGGGGGGCGACCATGAACCCATAGGCGTCCTGCTGCTGGATGGAATATGTGCTCTTCAGAGCAAGGAGGACTTCTTCCTTCCGATCCCGTGCGTCGGGACCACGGCTCAAGAGATCAATACTTGCGGTGGCTTGCATGTTCACGGACATGGTTTCAATGATCCCCACGCCGGACGTGTCCATGTCCCTGGACGTGCCGAAGGGCTTGGCCGATTGAACCCCAATGGCGATGTAGAGGCGATAGTCGTTGGGGATGTCGAACTTCTGGTCCCAGAGGTACACCTGATCGTTCGCAAGGCCCATCTCCTGACGAATGATGTCGGCCAGGAGAGAGAGGGCCGAGGCCACGGCCACGTTCGCATCCACGGTCGAGGGGATGACGTCAGAGTCGGTTGCCCGGACCACGGCGACACCCATTTGAGCAGGGGCCGTGTAGATCCCAGTCGTCGGATGGATGGAACCCACCCCGGAGACGAGGGAATAGGTGTAGGGGGCCACTCCACCGGAGGCGACGAACTGGCGGGAGCCGCCCTGGTTCACTGTGGCTGAGGAAGGGGTGAGGATCACGGGACGAAGTCCTCCATGATCTCATATTCCAAATAGCCGTATTCCTTGTAATCCTTCTTCGCCATGACGCGATACCGAGTTCCCTGGAAGACGATGATGTCGTCCGGCGTCAGGGCCAGGCTGGGCCAGCAATGGATCTGCTCCCAGCGCCACTTCCTCTGTCCTTCTGGCTTCATGGCCAGGCGCTGAGGACTCAGGGGCTGCCGCACACCCATGAAATCGGTGGGGGTCAGGACCTCGACGGTCTCGAAGTTCACCACGGATTTCGTCACCACGGTCATCGTGAGGTTCTGGAACCATCCCGAGATCGTCCCCGACATGTCCGGGAGCGTCCCATTATTCTGTCCCAGGTTCAGATCTGAGGCATTCGAAAGGGGGATCATGGCACATCCCAGGTGATGGAGTCGCGGAGCTGGGTCGTCTCCACTAGGGTCTGCTTATTCGTCTTGTGGAGCATATTGGATGGTTTCCACTTCCCATAGCCATTCGTGGCGAAGCCCTCTTTGACGACGGCGAGTGCGACGATGCAGATCTTCTCGACGTAGGGGCGGATGTTCCCAGTAGCGATGACCTCTTTGATCGTGTCCGCGCTGAACGCACCTGAACTCTTGAGCTTCCCATCCAAGTGATCGTTGATGGGTTCCCGGAGGAAGGACCGGACAGGATTTGTAGTGGTCCCATATTCATGGGCTGCGCCGATCTCGGCGTTGCTGGGGCCTTCGCCCTCGCGCTTCCCCGCGGCTCCGAGGATACCGATACGACCGGACGGGATCCCCTCGGAGAAGGCTTTGATGAGCTTCTTCAGACCCTTATCCTTGAGCTCGACAGTGTTGTGGTCGAATCCGGTCAAGGGGAAGTCCCCCCGCAGACCGTGAACATCGGGCCCGTGATGTAGGGGAGGACGAGGGAGAGGTATTTGGCCCCGTAGTTCGTCTTCGAGTACATGGCGAGAAGTGGGTTATCGAGAATCTTCTGAGGGATGCCGAAGGACTCGGAGACGCTCCCCACGGATTTGCCAGTGGTCAACCAGGCATAGGAGCCGGCAATCCCCTGGGATGAGGCCCGGAGATCCATCACCATGTAATGGGCCGTGAGGTAGAGGAAACACATCGTGTACTCCTCCTGGGTCCCGAAGAGGGCGCTGTTGAAGTTGCGCTTCGCCTCTTCCATGGCCTTCGTGATGTCCAGATCCTGGATCTTCGTCAGATCGTACGGAGGGGCCACGGCAGGATCGTAGGCGAAGTCCCGGAAGAAGTAGGCCTTGAAATCTGCGACGGAGGGGAATGTAAAAGCCATGTTCTAACCTCCTGATGGTGAAAGGGCCGGATCTAAGTGTGGAAAACACGACACACCCAGACCCGGCCCAGCTTTGGACTCCTACTTACGCGGGAGTGAAGGAGAAATACAGGGTCTCTGCCGGGCGGTAGGGAACCACGCCGGTGAACTGGCCATAGGCCGCGTTCTGGAAGGAGAAGTTGTCCAGGCTATTGGCCAACGTACTGGTGTAGTCCACGGGGATATCCATGCGCAGGGACTTCTCGTCGCCGCTGTGCATGACGTACCGTTGAACGGTGAGGCTGTTGTAAGCCACATCGCCGTAGGCCAAGGGAAGGACCTTGAAGCCGGGATTGCGGGTCACGAGCTTCAGGGACTCTTCCAGGAGTTCCAAGGTGGACTTCACGGGGAAGTCGGGGCTGGCTTGGGAGCTGAGACCCAGGTAGTCGGACTCAGGGATGATGAACACCGAGGGCCATGCCGTGCGGGAGCAGTTGGCGCGGTAGGCGTTCACGAGGGCCGCGATGAAGGCCTTCAACTCGGTTACGGACATGGAGCTGATGGGCTTCGTGATCGTGGTCGTGTCGTTGGTGATGCCGCTCATGTTCAGGAGGCCTTGAACGGAGCTATCACCGGAGAGACCCAGGAAGGCAACCTTCTGGATGCCCAGATCCCAGTTCTTCTTCCGGGATTCTTCCTTAGCGGAAACCACATCCCAGTTGCCGGACTTGGAGGCGAGCATCAGCTCGGGGAGAGCCCAGCCGATGGACTTGGCCCAGTTCTTCACGAGCACGTTCACGGAATCAACGCCTGCGTCGGCTTGTGCCAAGCGGTCGTTGTTCGCGCCGGTGTTGATGATACCTGTCGAGAAGTCATCACTCAGTGAGAATGAACGGTAGGTGGTGAGGTTCTGGCTCCATGCACCCTCGCCTACCCGCACGGGCAGGTAATCGGCGGGGGCCACTTCGAAGAACTTCTGCTCAGAGATCTGCTTCACGATCGTGGTGAGGGTCGTGATGTTGATCTCGTAGCCGAGAGCATTCTTCAGGGCGGACATCTGGTTCTGGAGGATCTGGGCAAGGGCGGCCTCGCGCTTATTCAGCACGATCACTTCGCCCTTGGAGTTCCTGACTTTCATTGGCTTGGACATTTTCAATCTCCTAGATAGGGTTATGGGTTAGGCCGCGATGGAACCAGGGAGCATGATTGCGACTCGGATGAGATCGCCGTCTGCGCTGGCCTTATCGAGGGCGCGGCCCACGATGCGGTTGGTGCTGGTTACGGTCGCCACTTTGGATCCGGACACGACGATCATGACTTCAGCGTTGCGAGCGATCGCAGCACTTGCGGTCATGAACATCACGTTTCCGCTGAGAACGGAGAGTTCCAGTCGGTCACCAGCGACGAAGGAAGCATCCTTCAGATCGTAGTTGATGAAGCCGAACACATCGTCTTCGTCCGCAGCGCAGGCGACGACCTTGGGAACACCGCCGGCGGAGTCGACCATCTTCACGGCTTGGCCGGGAACGAGGGTGCCGGATTCGGACGAGTCCACTTGGGCGGACATCGTGTTGGGGTTCATGCGGAGGTCCAGCATGCCTTGGACTGGGATCTGAGCGAACTGATTCTGATTGAGAGGGGCCATTGTCATTCTCCTATGGGAATTTGGTTATTTGGAGCCGTAGCGGGATTTGCCGCGCGCCAGTTGGTCGGTGCTGGTATCGACGAAGGAATCTTCGGCCTTCTCGGCTTCACGACGGGCATTCGCGAGCTTGTCGAAGTTGTCCTTGGCATTGGCCTTCTTCTCTTCATCCTTCTTCTTCTCTTCCTCGGAAGCTTCGTTCTCTTCCTTCTTTTTCTTCTCTAAAGCCTCGTCGGTATCATCTTCATTCTGATGCTCAGATGACTCTTCAGATTCGGACTCCGATGCCTCGTGCTCGCCCTGGCTCTCATTCTTTTCCTTCACCATGGCAAGGTGCTTTTCGACGAGCGCGTTGACGCTCATCTTCTCGTCGCCGACGTTCACCATGTGCTCACCGTTGCACATCGGCTTCTCACCGGACTTCTCCTCGTTGGCCTTCTTCTCTTCGGCCTCATCATACGCATTGATGATCTGCGCGATGGTCATGTCCTTACCGGACTTGAGGGTGACGGACGTGGACTCGAGGTCTGCAGAATTCTCGACTTTGGATCTCTTGAAGAAATTAAGCTTGGCCATGTGGCTCTCTCCTTGTTGTTTGGAATTGGCCAGGCGATCAAGCTCAAATTCCTTCTGGGAATTGTAGGTCTTGAACTCTTCTGGCGTCAATATGATCGATTCAGCGTATCTTGGGTCATCGACGATCGCGAGGTGTTCGTACTCCCCCTGTCGAACTTCTTTGGCATATTCTACGTTGTGCCATAGACCGCCGCCGGCGTGGTTCTTGATCGAATAGCAGTTGGAGAGCTTCCACTTCTTCGAGATCGCCTCATGTCCCTTATCGGAAACAACGAGGAATTCGACCCAGTGTTTCCCGTCCGCCTTGTTGAAGAAGCTCTTCACGACGTAGCCGTCCGCCTCGTTCTGGAGGTTGTCCATATCCACGTCATTGACGTGACGGACGTAGACGGGGCGACCAGTGAAGGTCTGATCCATCTCCTTGAGTGCGTTCTCAAGGACGAGGATTCGGTAAGGCTCGCCGTCATTGACGTTGCGATCCAGGTACTCCGCAACGCCTTCAGCCATGTGGAGGCCGAAGTACCTCTTCGGGAGTTGTTTCGGCATGGGTTACTTGTAGACCCCGCTCACCGTGATCACGAGATCAGAACCTGTGCCGTTGGCGTTACATTTGAGATCGAGGCCCTTGGCTGCAGTTGCTCCAAGTCCCAGGGATACGCCGGTGCCGAGAACAAGGTTTTCCGTGTGTGGACCGAGTACCGCGTTGGCTGCGAGAGCTGCAACAGGGATCTGAATCTGGGAGACCGGGGATGAGGCGGTGTCTTGGATCGAACAACTCGTGGTTGTAGCCCAGAGGGTGCCGCCATTCACTTTCCCGATCCAGTTCGTGATGTAGGCTTTTCGGCCAAAAGGGACGTCGGAGTCTGGGAGACAGTGCACTGCGGTTGCCGCTGCTGCTGATGTGATCGTGCAGGTTCGACTGAACACGAGAACTTCCTGAGCTGATTTAAAACTCTGGGCGTTTGCTACGCCGGCGAAGAGAAGTGTGAGGGCGAGCAGAAAAGCTTTGGTCATGGGTGTCTCCGTTATTACCTCAGTTTGATGTAAATAAAATTCAACGCAAGCGATTGTTTTACTGTCGCGTCACTTATGACGAAGATTTTTCGGCAAATATTTCTGACTTCACTCGGGATCGGGCGATGGAGTCGACGATGGTGTGGGTGTGGGAATCGGAGCTGGTGTTAACTTGATTGTGATTGCCGAAGCCGCAGGACCGCTCAAGACTCTCATCGGAGGGAATGCGAGGGCCGAATTTGCAATTAAAAGTGCTGCAATGATTGCCGTTTTGTTCATGACATCCCCTTATTTGGTGACCCAGGCGTAGTTTTCGCTGGCGTCCTTCTGACAGACCTGGAAAATGTCGGCCACACCGACACCACCTTCGACGTTCCACATGAGACCGCGATGAGCGGAATCACATGTCGGTTGAGCGCCTGCAGTTGAGAGACGAATCCCACCGTCGGCATTGAGCTCACCGGCCACGTAGTTTGAAGCATTCGCATCCTGGATATTGAGACCATGACAGGATACTGACGCCCCGGAGCACATCCCATTATCACCCTTGAGGAGATTCACATTCGGGATCGTGATCGTACCCCCGGCACTGAAGGCACCGAATCCACGGTAGAGGTTGAATGTCGTGATTTCCCCACCAGTACTCGATACTGGGATCGAAGCACCTGAAAGTGCCATGCTGACCTCTTCGACGACCTTCCCGGAGGCGACGCTGAGCTGTCCTACGAATCCGATGGCACTCCAGCCTAGGCCCAGGGGACCAATAGCCATGTCATCCTCTGCGACTAGGAGAGAGGCAAAGTTGTTTGCCAGAACCTCTGTTCCTGTTACTGGAGAACCATCCGCAATCGTTGTGGTAGGAACGATCAGGTTACCGCTTTGAAACGTCTGAGAGCTCAGAATGGGGATGCTACCGCCCACTGAGACTATCCCGTTCGTCTGCATAGCAGGAGTGGGGAATCCTCCATTTGAAGTCTGACCACTCACATCGATGACGAATGGGCTTGAGGATCCGGTGATTGTTCCTGTTGCACGGATCGTTAGCCCCTGGAATGTGTCCGCATCACCATTGAATTCCAGTCTTCCCATCTCGACGTCGCCGGTCACGTTGCCGTTCACAGCCCTACGAAATCCGAGATAGTCATCCCCGATATTTCCTTGGAAATCCCACCTGTCCGCATATACGTCGCCGGCCACACTGAAAGATCCACCGATATTCCAAAGGTAGAAATCGTTCAAGGAACCCTGGACGTTGATTCCGAGATTCATTGAAGTAACAGATCCTACCGCATGTCCACTCTGGATATTGATATTCCAATTATTCAGCGTGGCCTGCGTGGTCGATCCGTCGGACCCATTCCCCAGCCCCAGGTATTCACTGCGCCCAACTATATTTGCCATCGTCCCAGAACCCTCGTGGGTTACTGATCCAGAAGTTCCAGTGAATGTTCCTCCGAAATTACCGCCAGATCCGGTCCGATCGTAATGGATATCATTCGCCATGCCAGTGACGTACGTCTGTGTGGTCGAGATCCCATCGGGATCCACTTCGGATTCAAATGAGTGCAGCCTGGGGTATATATCACCCGAATCCGCGGGTGGTGTGTACGAGAGATAAGCCTGCAGCCCGTCCTCAGCTCCAATCTGGAGAGATGGACTGGTGATGATTGAGCCACCTCCATCCGTGACCATGACTCTTCCTGCATTGAATCCGTCCGATGCGAGCTTATTATTGAACGTCGTCCAGTCTTCGGATGAGAGGAATCCATCCTGTGATCCATCCGCCTGAGGGAGCGTGTCCTGTTTCGCATCCAGTGCGGATTGGAGATCGCTTTGATCTGCGAGAGTTCCTGTGACGTTACCCCAGGATACTGAGGCCCCGCCACCGAGGCAGGTGCCGGTCGCAAGGTTCAGGATACCGAGGGAGCAGGAGGCATCCCAGACGACCGGGGGCTTCGCGTGGGCTGAGAACGCAACTAGGGCCAGTGTCAGTGCGAATAGTTTTTTCATTGTCGCCTCAGAAGAAGTTGATATCGATTTCGCCGGACGTGGCACTTGCCGAGATGGCTCTCAATTGAACCAGTGCTCCCTTGGCGATACCGACGCTGCAGTCTACGCCACCGGGCGGGATGAGGATCCGGCGCGAACCATCCACTAGGAGTTCCAGGGTCTTCCCGCTGGAATCGAAGATCGAGGCACGGATAATAGAAGTTGAGGATGAGGCGAGCACGGTGAGTGGGGTGACGGTGTTGACTGGAGTGACGGTATAGTCATTCCTGAACGTCTGTTCTGCAAAGGCACCAGGGATACAGAAAAGGGCTGCGAGCATCAGCGCGAATGCTGAGTATATGTCTTTCAAATGAGTCTCCTTAGAATTCGACCACTGGAATGGATGTGCACCTACAATTGTAGTCCTGTCCTGGATTTTTACGATTCCCCTTTTCATCAACCACAGGGGGGTTATCCCATGAGAAGATTTTCCCATTAAGTTCTTTATGCATCGGACGCACGGGGTGTGCAGGGGAGCCTACCACGCACTGCCAGCGGTACTTGTTCACTCCAGCAGCTTGATAGCGAGTCTGAGCAAACTTCGTCACCAATAGCTTCGACTCCTGGCGGGCGAGGAATTTGGCCTTCCCCTCGGATACTCCATAGGAATCTCGAATGGCCTTCACCATCCCCTCGCGCCTCAGACCTGCAAAAGTTTCTGACTTCACAGATTCCCGGAGCTTCGTGATCTCCTTGTCGGCGAACTCCTGGATATAGAGCTGCATGTTCTCGGTGTATTCGGCTGCGATCCGGCCGCGCTGCTCCTTGGTCAGGACAGGGGCCACGGTGAGGGAGGAGACGTTTTCACGGAACTGTTTGTCCGCAATGAAGAGTGTCTTATCGAAGAGGGATTCGAGCTTCATCTTCCCGGCAACAGCCTCGGGGAGGACCTTCTCTAGGGCCTTATCGACTCGTTTTGCCATGGCCTGGAAATGGCTGACGGATTGACCGATGGCGGATCGGAGATCTGCACCAAGCGCAGAGCGAGGGACCCTCCACCATCCGTGTGTCCGGTCCCACACCCCCCCCATGCTCTTGATTTCTCTAGAGATGGAAGCGTCAAACGCTCCCTCAAAGTGTCCGTCCACGTACTGTATTTGTCCAGACGCGACCGCTTGGCGCAGGCCGCCCTTGGCATTCTGGACCACCGAGGTCTCGTTCAGCTCCCTTAGGAGTGGGGCGTATATCTCTTTCCGTAGAATCCTGAGAACCTCGGCTTCGATCCTATCGATGAGCCTGGGATCGACCCGGACTGGCCTAAGCTCCCTTCGCTTCTTCATCGAGTTCGGGGATCTCAACCCCGTCCTTCCGGTACTTGGCGATCTTATTGTCGATGGTGCGCACTGAGATTTCGAGGGCCTGGGCCGTTCTCGTCTTATTCCATCGGAAGAACCTTAGCGCCCCCAGGATACTCTCCCTCTCTACGTCAGCCAATGTGAGACCAGGGCTCCAGACTTCCATATTATTTCGCCTCCTTCGGTGCGGGTGGTTTAGGTGCAGCAGGTGCGGCCACGGTGGTGGCATCCACCTCGTCCTCGGGTTCATCCTCGATCACGACGGATTCATCGACCTGGATGGGGAGGAGGTCATCGTGGTTGCAAGCCTCCCTGAATTCCTTGCTCGTCAATTCCCCGGCCTGTCTTGCGGCGAGGAGGCGATTGAATTTCTGGGTCTTAACCGCCTGTTCCTGTTCGGAGGAAAGAACCCGGAGTGGCTTAAATTCGATCTGGAGATCATCCGGGATCATGCCGAAGTGTTTTTGGCACAAAATTTCCACAATGCGAAAGATGTTCCCCTTGCACTTGGAACGGATGGAGGACTCGATCATCGCGTTGTAGTTCTCGATGTCATCTTCCCCGGAATTGAACCCCGTGGCCGAGATGCCGAAGATCTTCGAGATGGGCATCCGGAGATCTGCGGCGATCTGCATGCGCACCTCTTTCATGACGTCGGCGATCCCTGCGAAGGTGAGCTGCTTATGGTCCCAGTCGTCCAGGGAAT
Source organism: uncultured Candidatus Peribacteria bacterium (assembly GCA_964652185.1). Lineage (GTDB taxonomy): Bacteria > Patescibacteriota > Gracilibacteria > Peribacterales > Peribacteraceae > DALYDP01. The sequence continues at coordinate 34,668 of CAZZDD010000012.1, forward strand.
CCATGGTGAGCGCCTTGTTGAAGTTCTTCTCCGTGTTGGCGAGCTGAACGCGGTTCCTGACAGCCTGGGTGCCCCCGGGAGAGAGGAGGGTCTGGGCAAGGCCATTGATCTTGAAGACATCGATCTTGAATTCATCCAGGACTTCGAATGTGAGGTTCTTCGTCTTCAGGTATTGGTTGATGGACTGGACGAAGCACTCGACGACGGAGAGGCCCCAACCCCTGAGGCGCGGACGGATGAAGCTCGGGGCCCTGTCCCCCTTGAGGCGCATGACCCGGGATTTGTGAACTTGGACGCCGTAGAAGTTGTAGTACTCGAGTTCCTCGGCATCCTCGAATTCGAGCATATCCTGGCGGTCGTCGATCTGGCGGTTGCCGTAAAGCTCCCACATGTCCACGGCCTCGAATTTGATCTTGCTGTCCGGCCCAAGGGCCTCGAGGTTCAGGGGTTCCTTCGGATCCTGTTCGGTGACGATGAGGATGCCAGCACCCCCGAAGAGGCGCTTCCAATTCTCGGATTCCGTCACCGGACCGGAGAGGATCTCATCCCGCTCCATCACGATCTCGATCTCTTTGATCTGCTCAGGGGAGAGCTGCTTTGACTTGATCTCGATTCCGCCGCGGAGGGCGTCTTCCACGGGTACCGAGACGATCGTCTTGATCAGCCCGTGCTCGACGTAGGCCTGGGAGAGGAGCTGCCTCATATTGGAAATGAGGTACCAGCGCTCGTTCACCATCAGGGTATCGACCTGGGAGAGCTGGGTCCCGAATCGGGTCTGCAGTCCCCCGAAGAGGGCATCCTGCAATCCGTTCTGCACCTGGTTCTTCACAACTTCCGGGCTGATAGCTTTGGATTTCCGACCGACCGCATTCCGTACGGGGGCCTTGGTGCGCCCGGGTTTCTTGTGAGCCATTCATTTCTCCCTATTGATTTTATAACACATTAAGAATTGAGACCCCGCCAGCCAATTCGTTGAAGGCATCCGCCGTCGCATCGACGATGTCGTCGTGGCCTGTGACCCCATCGAAGTTCTCCATTTCCGTAAACCAGGCCTCGTTCCACTCCCCTCTGAGCACCCACACGTTCAGGTGCTCTGCCTGAGAGGACAGGGGTTTAGCGCGCGTGACCTTGTTCTGTGAGGGGCGCTCCGACGTGACGTGATATCCGGCAAGGAGCTTCACATAGTACTCCAGCTCTGCCACGCCGGCAGATCCAGGGTCTTGGGCCAGCCGCACCGTGGTGGAGTGACCATCCTGGGTTGTGGTGTTGACGACGAGGTTCTCCACCTGACCGGGGGTATCCCGGCAGCTCGCCATATCCATGACGACGAATTTCCCGTTATCAAGCTTTGCGATCTTCACCCCCCGCGTCCAGTCTGGGTCGGGGTTCGTCGGGGAGGGCTTCGTCGCCGCCTTATCCCATGCCCTACAGATACGAACGACGTTCGTGGGCATCGTGTCGATGACCTTGAACCACTCCCGGCGGAAGAGATCCCCGGAGGTCGCCTTGACGTTCCAGTTACCCCCGAGGAGGCGCGCGCGGTCCACACGTGGCAGGGCCATGAGGTTGGCCATGTACCCAGGGTCCTTCTCCATGAGGATCTTGTTGTCCTCAAGCTTCGCTTCGATGAAGGTGAAAGACTTCGGGCGCTCTCCAGGATGCTTGTCGGTGAGCTCTTCCGGGGTATTACCCCAGAGAATGAGCCCATCGGGGGTGCGGATGAAGTAGCGCACCACGCCGGAGCGTTCCTTGATCACGTAGCCATCAGGACCGATATACCAATCGATGAGCTTCCTGACCCAAGAGTCGGCATCCGGGTTACAGGTGGCGCGGACGTAGGCGGGGACTCCGGACGTGGAGCGATTCCGGGAGAGCATGTAGAAGAACTGCTGCTCACTGAAGTGCGTCAACTCATCGAATCCCATGTAGGGGATCTGTGCGCCCTGATACCCCAGGACCGTGCTGTCATACTCGAGATGGGCAAACTTCATCGACGCCCCGGAGGGGAACGTGATGTTGAGGTTTGACTCCTTCATCACCGCGCCCAACTGGGGGTAGATCTTCATGGACTCTTCCCAGAGACCACCCTTCGTGCGGACCTGGACCGTATTGCGGCGGAAGATCATCCCCGAGAAAAACGGGTTGTTATAATGGCGGATAGGCTCCAGGAGGAGGGCATAGGACTTCCCACCCCCGGCTCCCCCACCGTAGAGGGCTATATCGGCCTTCGTGGATAGGAACTCCGTCTGTGGTCCCGGCTGGGGGGCGAGGATCACACTCTCCTGCTCCGCGTGGATCATTCGACCTTCTCGGCAGTGGTCTCAATATCCGGACGTTGGACGAATGAGGAGACCTCCCGACCATTGGAGGGGAGGGAAACCACGACGGAGACGGCGGCCTGAGTCGCCCCTCCAGTCAGATTAATATTATGCTTCACCGCGCCGTAGCACCGGTTCATGAGGACCTCGAAGCCGCGGGTATTCCCCTTCATCGCAGAGATCAGGATACCCCCGACGACGGACTCCATGACCGTACATTTCTTCTTATCCCTCATGTACAGGAGGAGTCCCTCCATCGTCATCGACTGCATCCGCTCCAGGATGCTGCGCAGCACGTCCACGTTGAAGATGGGATCGTTCTTCGAGACCGTCGGCAGTTCCGTGGGCTTATTGTCCCCGTGCGTCTTCGGGCGATTCTCGGACGTGAATCTTCCGCCGCTCTTCGATCTATTGCCCTCAGTCATCAGTAAATCCTACCGGCAAAATTTGCGGGGTGGAAGCCATATGCGTTATATGGGATGTGATTCCCAGTTTGCTGTCCAGTGATGTTGGAGGCACTGGGTGCAGGAATAGGTCTTCGGATGTGCCCAGGCGTCCCCACAGTGATGGCAGACGACGGAGGTGTTGTTCGGCCTGGGACCCAGGATCGGTTCGCACTCGGAACAAGCCAGGGCTGCCGTTGCCGTGATTATGGTTGCCGTGCACCGAGCACAGGACTTGGGAAGGGGCTGGAGATCCATTCCCATCCATTGTGCTCAGTCTCTTCGTGGGGGGTCAAGTGGATCGACGGCTCAGCGAGGCAGAGGATTGATTGATCGCTGTGTAAAAAACCCTAGCCGTCGATCTTGGGGTCAAAGATACGATTGATGAGGTCCTTTGGGAAGGGCGCAAGGCATCTCTTGCATTGCTTGTTCACCTTGAGGGCGGCTCTGGGGACTGCGGTTGCGCAACCTGAGCAGTAGTATATCCCCGGCGGTCGGATATCCTTGATCACAGTGCGTGGAGGGAGGGTTATGGGTTTCTTGAGCACCTCTTTGCAGCAGAGGACCTTTTGCTTCTTCCATCTCCCGAGGTATTCCTTCAGCTCTGGATCAATTTTTTCGCTCAGCGCGTAGATGTGATTCCGGAGCGTCCTCACTGAAATCCCGAGCTCCCTCGCCGTGCGGGTACGATTCCCCTTATGACGAAGAAGGGCGGATGTGATGGCAAGTTCCACGATCTCGGCAAGGGTGGGGAGTCTGTCGGCCATTATCCAAGAGTACCACACGGTTGGGCGACGACCCTCATGACTGAGCCGTCGCCCTGGACCACGTGCGGGGAAGAGAGGGAACGCGGCCCGCCCAGGAGATGGGGCACTATTCTAGGGTAGCACCGATCAGGTCTGCTTCCAGCGCTCTCGTTCTTCGAGTTTGGCATTCAGGGATTCCTGGAATTCTTTCGTGGGATGTCTGCCGTCAGATTTTTGACCGTAGGTGCCGATCCAGTCTCCGCACATATCGCACGGTGAGAAGAGGCCGCGGCAGGGATGCCCGGGAGTTTCCTTGGGGCACTTCTCTGTCCTGGGATTCATGTCGTTGGGACGAACCATGGGGCGGCCCTCTTTCGTGGCACGCACCCATTCGATTTCTCGATCCAGGTACCAACGAGCTTTCTCGAGGTCTTCCAGGTGCTTCGAGGGGTCCTTCCGACCGGCGCGGCAGATGTATTTCAGGGTATTCCCGAGATGGAAGTCGAGTTTCTGGTCTTCGATGAATTCGATGACCTCGATTTTGCCCTGATTATAATGGCGGGGATGTGTCACTTGACCTCATAGGTGGATTTGTTCCTTTCGGCACTTTTCCCAGTCCTGACTTGGACAGGAGCGCATGGATGAGGGGTTAAGATTGATGGGCCTGGGGGTCGCACAGCCTGCGAAGAGTAGGCTAAGGATCAGTATGGTGATCATTTTTCCTCCGGGGAATGGCACCATCGTAGCAGGACCTCGTCGTAGGTCCACCCTCGGTGCATGAGTGCCCATTTGAGACTTGGATATTTTGTGGACATGAATTTCCATCCCCTGGCGTGGCGCTCCGAGTGATGGGATCGGCACAACGGGAGGACGTTATGGAACTCATCCCCTCCTCCGGCCCCTCGGGTACGTATATGGTCGGGATCGCATGGGGTGGATCCACATGCCGCGCAGGGCATGCGCTGGACCCGATCGAGGAAGTCCCTGTCTTGATAGGGACTACTCTTGGGTCGCATTCTGGTTCCATCTCTCATAGATTTCCTGGCATTTCTTCTCCGTCCTATGGGCGGAAATCATCCCCGCGGCGAAGCCCCAGAATGACCCGACGGCTGCGGCCGCGAGGATGACGAGCCCCCACTCCCCAAAAACATCAATCAGCGCTTGCATCAGTCCTCCCCCTGGATCGGGAGATCGATCTTGTAGATCTCAAATGATTTCGGAGCACTGATCAGAAGGCGAACCTGGCCCCTACGGAACTCCTTCACGTATATATGCACATTCTCCCCGATCGCTATACCTGTTCCAGGAGCTCGAGTGATAACGAGGAAACCCATATTCTCATTCACTTCTTCCATGCCATGCTCCTCTGCTGGTCATTGTAGGTGACTGCCACGGCAAGCGCTGACCACACGTCTTTACTGATCCCGTAGAGTGGTCCGGGATTCTTCTTCGTGCCCATCGCCGCCTCTCTCCCAGGTCCGAACCGATCGATCAGGGCCTGTCGCACGTTCGAATCCTTGGCCCGTGTAGACCGGCAGAGGTGGAGCTTCACATCCCCGCGGTACATCAGGGCGTGATTGGTTGGGGATGCTTCGATGAATCTGCCGATCCACACGCAGGTTTCAAAAACCTCGGCACCGACCGCCATCCCGTAGGAGGCGATCATTTCAATTACAGTCACAGCATCTGGAGATCCCAGGGTCTTCCGCGTATCGGGATCATTCATCCATTCGCGCAGAGCCATGTTCTCGGTGATGCCAAAGGCCTTGGGACGCCCGTCCTGATAGTTCACCCAGGCGCTCTGCTTTGGTCCTGGGTCTATGGCGAAAATGATCTTGTGCATATGGTTCCTTCTTCATGAGGATTTTATCGGTGGCCGGGCTTGATACCGGCTCATGCGCGACCATGCGTATTGTGCCATTCCACATGGTGCTTCTTACACAAGAAGCGAACCGCCAGCGGCTTCGCGTAGTCGTCATGGTGAGCCTCCGCCTTAAGTTTTCCACAAACCTCACATGGCCTGCGCTTCAAAAGCCCGGTGGCCAGCGCTTGACGGGTCATATAGTGTGCTACCGCCTTCTGTGGATACTTTGCCCGATATCTGCGCCCCTTTATTTTTGGCGAAAGGGAGATACCTCCCAACCACTTGGGATTCTTCTCGCCATACTGGTCGCGGCCGTCTGTTACGCACTTGCGGCTACAGTAAAGAGCACGTCCGGCCTTATGCTCAGAGGTCCGGGCCTCAAACATGGCCCCACAATATTTACATGCTTTCAAAATCAAAGCTGGCCTCCTTCCACGCCGCACCGATAAGTCTGTGTTGGGAGCGGTTTCTCACCGCCCGGCACTGACCTCCTCCGCCGTCGCGGGTGTCCGGATGCTTGCTGCCAACTCGATTACTTTACAGCGTGGAGACCATTCTGTGTAGGGCCGTCCGTGCTGGAATGCTTCGTCTTCTTGGATGTCTCTGCTTTGCGGACCTGGGCGATGTCGTCGTCTTCCCAGTCCTTATCCCCGGATGCGGCCTTGCGCACGTCGCGCTTCTTCTCTGTCTTGGTCGACCGACCCCTGCGGATGGGGAGATCTTCCTGACGATCCAATGGAGTCATGGGGCGGGAATCCACCACCGTGCCTTCGAACCAGAACTCGACGACGCTCTGCTCGTGGTTCTTCACCATCGTGCACTTGACCGTCTTCTTCTCGATCCCGTGCTCGACGAACTCATCAAGAACTGCGAGGCGATTCGATAGGGGCTTGATGCGATCAGCCCATTTCGTCTTCACCTCGGCAAATTCTTCTTCAAGTTTTGCTTTGGCCCGGAGCTTTTCGCCACGCTCTTTGGAGAGCTTCGCATGGGTGGCGTCGTCCAGTTTCAGTTCCACTTCACGGGTCACTTCGGTGCCTTTCGGCGTCTTCAAAACTTTCATCCTATCCTCCTGAGGTTGTGTGAGATCACAACTATCGGGGACCCCCAGGATTGTATACCCCTACCTGGATTTTTTGTGCTCCAGGGCCATCGGAGCGGGCCCCTGGATTTCCAGGACCGCGGCGGCGGAATCCCGAATCCACGTCCTCAGCCTTTGGGGGTCGCGCTTATCGAGTTCGCACACAGCCTCCCACCCGCCGAGACTCCTCACCGCAGCGACCCCATCATGCCCCAGGACCCGGAGCATATCAGCCTGGAAATCGGGGACCTTTTGGGACCAGTTGTAGCCCTTCCGTCCTATGGCGGTGATGATACGATTCGTGACATCCATGGCGATGGCCCGAGGGGAGGCGGGTGCCACTCCAAGGCGGGCGAGGATCATCCCGGCAGAGGGGAAGGAATCAGTGGGGCCTCGTTCAATAATGAGGGCCTCGATCGCCTTGTTGACCCGCTCATACCCATGGGGGGAGAGAATCCGGTCATAGATCTCGACTTCAATTTCATCCATCTCCGCATGACTTCGGGAGGAGAGGAGGGCTAGCAGCCTATGGAAGCGCTCTTCGTGAGTGTCCATGGAGTCATCGTACCAGAGCTTTCGTGTCCGGCACAACCGGGAGACGGGGGGGATCAAATAGAGTTGATTTTGCATATGACGCAATGGGGTGCAATTCCCGGGCCGGGGCGGGCACGGGCATTGCTGGGACCTGTGCCATGAAATCACTCGATTGGTTCTTGGATCTCTTCATTCACCAGCTCCCCTTGGAGTGGATCCATATTTCTTTGCTAGAAACGTAGAACTTGCCGAGACCGTGGCAGAGGAAGTCTCAACGCGATCGGCCGCCCTGCGCGTGATCACCTTCCCCGTCTTCATCTTCGCAAAGAGGGTCTCCGCATCCTTAAGGCACAAGGCCAGGGGGTGCATATTCCGGAAATAGAACGCATCCGACTGCTGGAGATAGAACTGGACCACGGCGATCGCATCATCCACCCCAAGGCGTTTGACGAGCTGAACGGCCTGGGCATTCACCATGGCATTCCGCTTGGGCTCATGCCCGTGCCGATTGATGAATGCATCCTTGTAGGCGTCCCATATCCGAGCCCCTTCGGAGGGTTCTTTGCCGGGGGATTTCTTCCCCGTCAGGGCTTCCACCATCCGGGCGATGGCCTCGGCCACCCCATGGGCAGCGATTGCATCATCATTCATCCAGGGACCCAGGGCCTGGGTGAGCTCTTCCACTGCTATCATACGTTTGTCTTTTCTCATTTTCCCTCTTCATGTGGAGTTTGGCTGGGGCCGCCTCTATGGTCATTTCAGTCACCGTTGCAAAGACGATGACACCCCCGCCCTGCGATGGGCCTGTGGATCGTCAGTTCATGCGGTGTCGCCACCCCGAAACTCCACAACTCAGGCGCTAGCGTTTCGCACCCATCGCATTCCCCAGCGGTTAGGCTGGGAAGGTGTTGAAGCTACGGGCCGGGTTGGGTACCGAGCAAGGTGGCCCTGGGGAATCGAACACCCTCCGCCCCCGATACGGTGACAGAGTCTACCAAGACGAGGCCTCCATCCGCAGACGCGTGTCCATTTCCACGCCGCCGCAGCTTCAACTCTTTGGTGCGCGTGGCATGGAGTCGAACCAGCTAAGGCCGAAGCCAACGGGTTTACAGCCCGTCCACTTATCCGATTGTATACACGCGCATTCATTTCAAAGAACAAACTGACTCACCCGGAGGGGAGTGCGCTATGGACGTCCCGGTCTCCATTTCGGATCTATGGCGTATGCACCATGATCTGGCAGATCCAATTCGTCCCCACCGCACTGACCCTCCGGCTCAGACACGGCGGGTTCGCTGAGTTTGGAGATGAGTTGCTGGAGTTTGATATCGGAGTCTAATGCCAACGCGCGAGTATTGTCTGCGCCACATGTTGTGGCCCACCGATGTATCTGCACCTGTTTCAACCTGATCCCCTCCAACTCCTTCACCACCGCCTGCCTATCCATCCCGCCCGGTTCTGGTGTCTTGGGTTTAGCGGCGTCCTCTTTATCCGTGCTCTCAAGTTCTTGCGCGAGCAATTCACAACGCGCTCTTATTTCGCGCACCTCGGCAACATACTCAGCCCATTCTTTACTTTTGGGGTGCGCCATACCCATTGACTGAAACTGGGCTATAAACATCTGACGACCTAAATCACTCATGTTTGGGCTCCCTCATCCTTCCCCGCATTGTCGAGGGCGTCCAGGTTGGCGAGTGCCTCATCTAGCTGCGTCTGCATTGCAGCGAGCTTGGCATCATAATCCCTAAGGTGGCTCTGTAGACCGTTTACGTCGCCCTTAAGGCGTACATTCTCTGCCTCGTTCATATCGCAAAATAGGCAGGCGTATCCGCTATCGTCCGATGGGGCGTACAACTTTACGTCTTCCATGATCTCACGCGCCGCCTCAGCGACCTTTTCTAGCGCCTCTGTCCTAGCGTTGCTCCGCGCTACCATTTGGGCCTGCAGTGGGAAATTCTCTTTGTATTGGGCAACAAGCCTTTCCGCTTCGGGCAGTCGCTCCAGCGCCTCAATACGGCGTAGGGCGTGGAGGTAGCAGCGGGCAGTGTTTCCCATGGAGACATATGGTGGGTTGATTTCATCGGCATAACACTCCGCCCACTTCTCCGCCCGCTCCATGTCTTGTTTGGTTGGGGTGGGGGTCATGCTTTGTCTTTCCACTTCTTAATGACTTCTCTTGCTTCAGCGTAGTCGTCGCTATAGCCACTCACGGTACCTATAAGACCATCCATGGGGTCACGTACCCCTGGAGTGCCACTGCTCCAATAATGACCGGGCCGCTTGGCGTAGGCTGCCAGCACACGTTCATAGTCGGCGAGCTTCTCTTGGAGTTGCCGATACCGGTGATAAAACTGCATTGTGTCGTATGTGCAAAGTTTTTCGAATGGAACGCCACAGAGCTGCGCCGCCCAGTCTCCCAGCTCCTTGAGTGTTTCATTGAAGGACTCAAGCTTTTCTCTTGGTAAAGTGATGTGTGGGTTCGGCATCTTTGTGGGGAGTTCTTCAGATGCGAACGTGATTGACTCCGTGTTGCGGTATTTCATCCCCCCTCCCTCATTTTCTGTGCGCGGGTGAGTGCGTCTCCTGCAATCGCAGGTGCTTTTATTGCTTGATACGGGCCCTCTCTATTAAGCGGTTCAATTTCCTGCAGCGCTGCCTCCAACTCTTTCGCGATACGGGCCTCCGTGATGAGAGTCAGCACTATAGCGGGCGTGGCCTTATCAGCAAACTTCAGCCAATCGGCGTATGCGCTAAGATGATCAGCGTGTTTTTCCCTTGGTGAGCTAGCCAGTAAAGCCAACGCCTCCAACTCACTCCACTCGTCTTTCATTCCTGCCTCAATTCATTCAGTGCTTCGCGTGCCTCTAACACAATTCTTTTGTATGCTTCGGCGCAGGTGGCATCCCCAGGCTCTTCACCTTCTTGCTCTTCGTATTCCTCTGGGGTTCGCTGTTGCGCAAGGCGCGCAATAAACTTCTCAGCCTTGTCAAGTGCGTCGAGGATACGGGTGATGTTGGCGGGGTTGGTAAGGGCTATGTACCTAGCGTCAGTTGGAAACACGTCAATAGCTAGAGCTAGTCCACTGGGGTACCTGACCGCTGCGTATTCACCATGTGC
>CAZZDD010000013.1:0-42342 GCA_964652185.1 uncultured Candidatus Peribacteria bacterium
TCATCCTATAACCCTCTTTACGTTTTTAGCTTTGGTAAAGACCGAGTTCAAGACCGGCTCGTCCAAAGAGTTAGGTGCGACAATGTAGTCACACGGAACTGAAATCTTGTCACTACCTTTTCTTGATGCTCGTTTTTCGCACTGCTTATTTGTTTCGTCGGTCCAACTGAACTCACCAAAGACAACGCGGTCGGCTCGTTGTAAGTTGTGCCCTCGGCCCCCGGCAGCTATGTTTAAAATGATCAAAGGCTTTCGCCTGTTTTGAAAATCATCAAAGAATTTTTCGCGCTCGTGCGGAAGGGTTCCGCCAAAAACGATGCCGGGCTTAAAGTTAATTAAAGCTTTTCGAAGCCTTAAACAAACTTCCCGGTGCCACGCAAACAGTAGAACACTCTCGCCTGATTCAATTCGTTCGCGCACATACTTTGCAACCCACGGCACTTTGTTGAGACCAAGCTCGCGCCGAAATCTTGCAAGGTCGCCTTCGTTCATGTCGTCATCGATGTCGGAGAAGTTTAAATTTTTTAAGTGCTTATGTTCCCAAGCTTTTTGTTCAACCGATCTTGGGTCTTCGGTCATGAAAATCATCGCACGTTTTCGCTCCGGGTGTTTCAACTGCTCTTCGGTCACGACGTGCATGAATGATTTTTGAAGCTTTTCTTTCAGCTCTTCTTGTTTCGAGGCGCCTTTGAATTCCCACTGCCCCATTTGATTCATCTTAGCGTTGCAGTATCGATACCCGAAATCGTCTCGGCTCATGAAATCAATTGTTTCAGGGGCCATGGCAAAGGTCGGAGCCCAAAGCTCCATTGATCTATTAGGCATTGGCGAGCCGTCGAGTAACGTCGCAAACTCCCCTTGGTGCACAATCCCTGACGACTTAATAGTTTTATCTTTTACTTTGAAGTGACCGCCAAAAAGCGCAATCGTTCTTTTAGAATGAGCCTCTTTGAAGCGCGAAGCCTCGTCGACTGCGACAAGTTTAAATTTTCTTGAAGTCAGTTCTTTTAAAACCCAAGGCCTTGTGATCATGGAATCTGGACAAAGAATATATTCCGCATCCCAGTCCATTTGCTCTTGGTCGTTTGTTTGCGGCACAATCGAAACACTAGGCCACATTTCTGTCCACTCGGTCCATTTAATAATTTCGCGAGCCCAATTGGCGGTTAACGTAGGCGGTACGATGTAGAGAGTTTGCAGAGGGGAGTTGATCAATTGAGAAGCTACTATCGCTTCGCAGGTCTTACCTGCCCCCGGGGAGTGAGCAAGGTAAGACCGCGAGCGAGTTAAAATCCATTTGACGCCCTCAATTTGGTGGGGGTCTAAAAAATCAGGCAGCGGCGCAAGTGGGGCTTCGTAGTGCTTAACAAATACTCTAGTTAAAACTCTTCGAGCCTTGTCGTCTGCGAGTGCCTGAAACTTGACCGCTGCCCTTGGGTCGTGCGTACTAAAGTCTTTGGGAGTTGCTTCCCGAAACCATAGTTTGCTTAAAATAAGTTTTGATTCAATCCTATCGATGCAATTTCTTATGATGAATCTGTCGTTGTGAAATGTAAGAATCATTTAACTTAGAATCCCCTCTTTACCGTCTTTACCCTTTAAACATTTTGTCGGTCTTTACCTTTTCTTTATCCGGCCATCACGCATTATGAAAAAGTCTTTTTGTGAATTTTTCGTGACACAATAAAAACTTTATCGCTATTCTTTGTCAACGCTAAAAATTTTAGCAAAGCGCATCAAATGACCGGCAGGTCGTCTTTGAAGCCAAATCAACTACTTGAGGGGCAACTTATGAAAAGCAAAATAAGCTTGCGAGATTGGATAAACCAAGAGGGTGTATCCAAAATCGCGGAACAACTATGCGTTGAGCAATCAACCGTTAGGCATTGGCGCAGCGGCCATTGCCTGCCGAAGGCGCAACAAATGAGAGAAATCAAAAAGCTTTCAAAAGGTCAGGTCACTTACGACGTCATGATTGATGAACATTTTAGCGACAGGGGGCAGTCATGAAAGCAAACGAGACTTTAAAAGAAGCCGCAAGGTTACACAAACTAGGATTTGCAATTCATTGGTTACATCCGAAATCAAAGCGCCCGGTTGAATCGGGTTGGACGTCGGGGCCTCGTAAAGACTGGGAATATTTAAAAGAGACGTTTGCACCTAATTTAAACGTAGGGGTCAGACTTGGAACAGTTTCAAAAATTGGTGAGGGATATCTCGCGGTCGTCGATGTTGATGTGAAATCAAAAGATGAGAGGCACCGAAAAGAAGCCATTGCCGCAGCTAAAAAACTTCTCAAGGGTTTAAAGTGTCCGGCAGTTTCAAGCGGCAGAGGCAACGGAAGTCGTCACTACTACTGCTTAACTGCAAAGCCATTTAAAACTTTCAACCCTGCGGTCTCCGATGAAAAAGTAAAAGTCATGATGCCTTCGAAAAAACCTTCGAAAAAAGAACTCGAAGAGTTAACGAGTGCAGAAATTGCACAAGGGCTTAGAATCGCAAATGCGTGGGAAGTGTCTCTCTATAGTGACGGCAGACAAGTTGTGCTTCCGCCCTCAATTCATCCCGATACTAATAAGCCGTATATTTGGGCGGCATCTCTCACCAATGTTGAGAGTCTGCCGCTAGTTGAATTTCAAATGCCCGAAGAGGTTGCTCCGGTAAAGACCTCGAAAGTTTTGGGAGCCGCGACCAATGGCGAGCTTGAGACTATTCAGGACTTTGAAGTTTGCGAGGTCGACATTGCGTGGCTTCCTATTTCTGATAAAATGCGCGCAAGCATTGTAGACGGCGTAGGTGTTAGTGACCGTTCTGCTTTTTTACTGCCGGCATCAAGCGCCCTTATCTCGGCAGGTCTTAGCAAAAACGAAATCCTAACTGTACTTACAGACCCTTCGACTTATTTGGGGGCGTGTGCTTATGATCACGCAAAAACAAAAAGCCGCGCAAGAGCCGCTCTTTGGGTTTGGAAGTACACACTTAAAAAAGTGATGCAAGAGCGCGATGCGGTTGCACTCTTTAAAGTTGCGCCGCCGGTTGAGACGGTTCAAATTTTAGGCGAGCAAGAAGCAAAAGCTCAAGCCGAAGAAATCGAGGACGAGTCCGATTGGCGAAAATATTTAGATACTGAAAAATGGGGCGCGTACAAAAACACACTTCATAATTGCAGAACGATTCTGACTCACGTCTGCGGAACAGATAAACTTGTGGGGCGTGATGAGTTTGCGGTTAACGATTTCTATTTAGTCAATACGCCTTGGCGCTCGCTTAAAGGGGAGCCGATCATTGACCACGACATCACTCGAATCAAATTCTTTTGCATGGAGCAGTTTGGAGTTGAGTTCGGCGACCACATGATCAATCAAACTTTAATTGAAATCGCTGATAAGAATAGATTTCATCCGGTCAGAGATTGGCTTAAGGGTTTAGTGTGGGACGGAGTAAACCGCATCGACACTTGGCTTAAAGACTACGCAGGGGCCGAAGCTCCGGAGCCGTACTTGTCGGATGTGTCTCGTAAACTCTTAGTCGCTATGGTCGCTCGCATTTTCAATCCGGGGGTCAAGTTTGACCAAATCGTTATCTTGGAAGGAATCCAAGGAACCGGCAAGAGTACGCTACTCCGGAAGCTTGCAGGCGATAAATGGTTTTCAGACGCCCCTCTCAACATCGGCGATAAAGACGCAGTCCTTACTATGCAGTCGAAATGGCTCATTGAAGTGGGTGAGTTGTCTTCGATGAACAAAGCAGAGGTTGAGACGTTTAAATCTTTTATCTCGCAACAAGTGGACCGCATTCGTGCGCCTTACGGAAAGCGCGTCGAAGAGCATCCGAGACAGTGTGTGATTTTGGGCTCTACTAATAACGATGAATATTTAAGAGACTTAACCGGCAATCGCCGGGTTTGGCCGGTAAAGACGACCGGACGAATCAGACATGATCACATTGAAAATGTCCGTGATCAACTCTTTGCGGAAGCTGTCGCCTACTATAAGTTAGGAGAACCCATTTGGCTTGATAACGACGCTTCGGAAAAGCAGGCAGTGAGAGAACAGTCGCTTAGATTGCAGAGCGACGAATGGCTACCTACAGTTCGCGACATCACTTCGCTTGAAACTTTTCCGATTCATGGGTTTGAAATTAGAGAAGTTGCAAAGAAAATGGAATCGTTTGGAGCGCATCGCTTATCACCAACGGATGTGCATCGTTTAACGAGATGTCTTAAACTTTTGGGCTTTGAAAGGTTCCAAGAAACTATCAAGCCAAGGCGCAAATTATGGCGTAAAAATGACCTTCAAAATGGAACCACGGGGAACCACGAGGAACCACGCGCCGTGGTTCCTCTAGACACCAATAAAATCGAACAGTTAAGTCATTTGGAACTGCGGAACCACGACTTCTCTTAGTAGACGGTTAAAATACCTATAGTAGGTAATATAGGTAATATAGGGCTATAGGGTTTAGGGGCATATACGCGGTTCCACGGTTCCACGGGGTTAAGTAGTTGAAATCACAGGGGCGAAGTGGAACCTCGCCTCGTGGTTCCTCTCGTGGTTCCTCGGGCCTAGATCAAAAATAACGAGTTTTGGAGAAAACATGGCAAAAAGAATGGTGAGTGTAAGTGCGGTTGAGCTTCGAAAAATGAAAGCAAAGATTGAGGCCGAGGCCCGAAAGAAGGCCAAAAAAGATGCCCGAAAAACGGACGGACTTTCGCCGTTTTTGATCGGTCGTTATCGGTCAGCTCTTCGCGAAGTTTGGCAGCGTTGTTCGGAAGCTCGAAAGATATGTGTTCGTAGGTGCGCACTTCCGGACGGGTATTCAAAATGCGAGGCTTGCAAGAAAAAGGTTCCGAAAGTGTACATCGATCATATCGTTGCTTGCGGCGACTTAGATGACGGCTACATTGCTCGGTTGAGTGTACCTAGTTCAGGGCTTCAAGGGCTTTGTAAAAAGTGTCATGATGAGAAAACTAAACAAGAGCGAGCGTCTAAAAAGAAGACAACTAAACCAAAAAAGGTTATCAAATCGAATACCGACGATTTCTTCTAGTTTGTCTTTACCAAGTAAAGACCGCTTGACTTCTATTTAAAATTTGGTTATCCTGTATAGGTAACGAAATGAAAAGAGAGGTCAAAATGAAAACATGTGGTTGCGGTAAAACTTACAAGACGGTTCCTAGAGATGCGATTTTTGCTCCGGATTCAATAGCTCCGGGTTGGTACTATAACTGCGAATGTCATTCGACGTTGCTTTTTAGAATCGACAAGTTCGAAGCTCCTAAAGCTTCTAATAAGAGTTCGGTAGCTTTTGGTCTTATGATCTTGGCCGCTTTGATTTTGCTTTTAACTTCGGGTTGTGCAACTCCAAATAACGAATCAGTTCAAGACTTCGAAGCCGCTTACCCTTGCAACGAAGTCAATACCGAAGACGACAACCGCCCAGACATCTTGGTTATAGGCGATTCCATTTCAGTGGGTTACATGCCGCACGCTCAAGCTGTACTGCCTAATTTTGATTTAAACCACAACGTATGTAACGGTATGAGTACTATGTCGGGCGTTCGTCACATCGACAAATGGCTCATGCAGCGTCCGTCTTGGACTGCTATCACTTTCAATCATGGTCTTTGGGACATTGCCGATTGGATTGCAGTTGGTCCAGAAGCTTATAGAGCAAACTTAACTATTGTAGCTCAAAAAGTAAAAGCCGCAACGAACGCTCCGCTCTTTATTTTAACGACGGAAGTTCTGCCCGGCACTCTTGGCCGAACAGACGCTAAGGTTCAACAATACAATCAAATTGCAATCGAAGTGATGCAAGAAGTTGGCATTCCAGTTCTTGACCTCTATTCAGTTAGTCAAACAATTCGCAATGAACATGTGAACCCAACGGATGTTCACTATACAGAAGCCGGTTCACAAGTGCTTGGCGAAGCGGTAGCTCAAGAATTATTTAACTTATACGGAATACAGTAAAGGAGTAAAGACTATGAAAAAGTTTATTTTAACTGTTTTAACCTCTCTAGGGTTTTTCGGTTGCGCGACAAATTTAGAGATTCAAACAAGAACTATAAGCAGTGATAAAGACTCGCGCATTTACATGGCAGAAGTTTGCGGCGAAAACTTTGAAGTTGTTGAACTAGGCTTAGTTTCTAAAGATACAAAAACTATGCGATTCAAATGTAAGGAGTAAAGACCATGACAAATTTAGCAAAACGAATCAAAGAAGGCCGCGAGCATTGCGGTCTTAACAAAAACCAAATGGCAGACAAGCTTGGAATCTCGGCGCAATTTTACGGACGGATTGAGGCAGGCTACGTCGGTCTCCCAATTGATAAGCTTGGCGCGTTTTCAAGATTGACCGGCGAATCAGTAAACGGACTTATAGAAGAGATTTTGAAAGACGAGCGTGTCCGTCTTAGAAAGGCAGTTGCCAAATGAATGAGACAGTTTGGTTTTTTATAGGCGTTTTCACTGGGTCGGCTATTTTCTTCTTTGGTTTTTACATAGGGTCGAAGTTATGAAAAATAAAAAAGATGATATTTACAAAGCTCTTAAAGACTTAGGAAGAGGTAAAATTCGGATTTCATCTCGTGGAGTTCCACATGTAGTCGATAACATAGATGGCCATTTTAGGATTAGCATCGCTTATTTTGCTCGGACAAAGACTTGGCGAGTGTTCTGGCCTTGGCCTTCGCGAGAAGAACAAGAAAGAAAAGATTTTAAATCAGTAGAAGAGTGCAGTAATTTTCTAGCGATTCTAGACCAAGAATCTGGTAGGTACAGAGTTTGGAAGACTAAAGACGGGCGGTTGATAAAAATCAAAGACATGACAGACAGGCATTTGATAAACATAATTAAGTTTCTGGAAAAGCGAACTCAGTTTTTAAATAGTCGGGCGCTCCAGTATTATTCAACTTGCATGCAACCTAGCGGCGAAATGGCGCAAATGGCTTTTGAGCAAGAGGCAGAAGCGCAAATTTCTGCGGAGCCTTCTGATAGGTATTCTATTTATATTTTCTTAATTGAAGAGGCGATTCGCCGAGGTTTAGATTATGAAACGCAAGAAACAAACTAAAAGGTCTCGAAAGCCAAAAGAGGATTTGTTTATCAAAGCAGGATTCACAATGGTGGGTTATGAAACTACAACGCTTGTTCTTGGCGTTATTGTCGCGACGAGCGGCGATGCCGCTACAAAGCTTAGATGTCATGCAGCTCTGAAAGGTTTGCGCAGGCTCAAGAAGCTTGTGAAAGGTAAATAAAGATAGAATTTTCTCTGCATATAAACAACCGGCAAAATTTTCGTTTACGAATTCGGTTGCGTCGACTAGATGATTGAGTCAGTCTGAATCTTTTAAAGGAGAGGCCAAATGGCAAAGAAAAAGAAGTTAGTTAAGAAGGCCGTAAAGAAGCCTTCAAAAAAGAAATCAGTTAAAAAGCTTGCGGTAAAGAAACCTGCAAAGTCCCTTTTGAATCTGAAAGTTAGCGGTAAAGACCGCAAAGTTCTCACTTTCATGGCGAAAAAGCACGCAGGCGGCAATTTAAGCGCTTGGCTCCGCTACGCCGGGTCAAAGTATGTTCCGCCAAAAAATGTCGTGATTCGATAGGTATTTACCAATCAAAGGTCCGGGCATCACAAAGCCCGGATTGTGTAGCAAGTATGATTTGCCGGTAAAATTTTCTAGACAATTACTATTTTACAAGTTCATACTGACCCAAGTATGAAACTTAACGCAAAGCAACTACAATTTGTCAAAGAATATTTGGTCGAGAAAAACGGGTCGAAGGCTTATAAAGCCGCGTATCCCGATTGCAAGACAGACAACACGGCTCGCACGAACGCCGCCAAGCTGCTTGCAAATACCAACATCCGAGCTGCCATAGATAAAGGTTTAGAAGCGCAAAGGGCAGAGGCCGAGGCTCGTGCAGCGGAAGCCGGACTAACAAAAGAGCGATGGCTTGCAGAGCTTAGAAAAATCGCTTTGACTGACATGGATGATTTCATCACAATCGAAAAAGAAACGGTTAAGTACGGACTCAAAGGTCGCAAACGCGAAGTCTATTCCGTCAAACCTATTGCGACCAAAGATCGAAAACGCGGCCTAGGCGCTGCTATCAGAAAAATCTCTGAAACAAAAAATGGAATTGGTATCGAGCTTCATTCAAAACATGCAGCTCTTGAAACTCTTGGTAAACACTACGGTTGGATAAAAAACGAAATGGATTTGAACATTCCGCCGGGCGGAGTCCAAGTTGTTCTCACAATGCCGTCTAATGGCCGCGAAGCCAAAAAGGACAGTAAAGACAAAAAGGACAGTAAAGACAAATGACCTCAAATGATTTTGCAACAAGAGTAAACAACAATGACCGCTGCGCCGAAACTTGAGGTAGTAAGTCTCTCACCACAACCCGGACCGCAAACCGAGTTCTTATCGACGAACGCGGACATTGCAATTTACGGCGGAGCTGCCGGCGGCGGTAAAACTTTCGGAATTATTCTAGAGCCGCTTAGGCATCACGACAACCGCGAGTTCGGCGGAGTTATCTTTCGTAAGAACACAACACAAGTAAGAAATAAGGGCGGCCTTTGGGATGAGTCGATGAAAGTCTACTCACTCTTTGGAGCGCAACCAAAAGATGCGCGCCTAGAGTGGGTGTTTCCTTCTCGAATGACAATGAAGTTTGCGCATCTTGAACACGAGCAAACAGTTCTCGACTATCAAGGTTCGCAAATTCCTTTCATCGGCTTCGATGAATTGACTCACTTTAGTGAACAACAATTCTTTTACATGATGTCTCGTAACCGCTCGACTTCGGGCGTGCCGGGCTACATCCGAGCAACGTGCAATCCTGACCCCGATTCTTGGGTCCGTAAGTTTATCGATTGGTGGATTGGTAAAGACGGCTACGCAATCAAAGAGCGCAGCGGAGTGATTCGTTGGTTCATTCGCATAGAAGACAAACTCATTTGGGCCGACAGTGCCGAAGAGATATTCGCAATCTACGGACGCAGGCCTGAGATACAACCAAAGTCAGTGACGTTCATATCGTCAACGGTTTACGACAACAAAATCCTATTAGAAAAAGACCCGGCATATTTAGCAAACTTACTTGCACTTCCAAGAGTAGACCGCTTGAGACTTCTCGGCGGCAATTGGAACGTGAAAGCAACTGCCGGCACAATGTTCAATCGCGATTGGATTGACATCGTCGACGCTATCCCTGCCGGCGGAACCGGAACAGTTCGCTACTGGGATAAGGCCGCAACTAAAGTGAGCGAAACAAATCCAGACCCGGATTGGACGCGAGGTCTGAAAATGATTCGCTACCCGAACGGAAAGTTTTTAGTCGCGGACTTAAGATCGATTAGAGGTACGCCGGGCGAAGTTGATAACTTGATAAAGACGACGGCGTCGCATGATGGCAGAACAGTAACAGTGTGGGGCGAGCAAGACCCGGGAAGTGCCGGCGTTGCCGATGCCGCAAACTTTAGAAAACTACTTCAAGGCTATGACGTAAGAATCGCAAAGCCTACGCAAAACAAAGTTGTAAGAGCCGGGCCGGTTTCGTCGCAATGCGAAGGCCGCAACATTATGGTTTTACGCGCACCATGGAACGAAGACTTTTTTACAGAGCTTGAAAACTTTCCGGACGGCAAGCACGATGACATCGTCGACGTTTTGTCGGGAGCGTTCAACGAGTTAAGCCAAACAGGTTCAATTTTAGATGTACTTTAAGAAAAGAGGTAAGGAATGGCAAAAAAGAAAACAGTAAACAAGTCACAAGGCAAAGCACTTGCGCAGGTAAAGACCACGCAAGCTGCAAGCGCTAGACTTGAAAATTCAAAAACAGAGCCCTACATGAACGGGCTTGGAGACGCTGTCGGGTTTCAATCACTCGCAGGTTCGGGCTTCCCTTTCAATCAAGGCAACCCCTACACGACTCAGCTTTCGAATGTAAATACGATTTTTAGAAACCTTCGTTGGTATCTGATTTCGAATTTCAGACAAGTGTTGTCGGAAGTTTACGTCGAGATTGGTCTTGTGCAAACAATCGTCGATGTTCCAACGGACGATGCGTTCAGAGGCGGCGTCGAAATTAAATCAAAGCAACTCGAAGAGGACCAAATCGAAGAGCTGCAAACATCGCTTGAGCGAGACAACGACTATGATGCCGCAATCACCGGCACGAAATGGAACCGTCTATTTGGTGGGGCAGGTATTCTTGTCATCACCGATCAAGACCCGAGCGAGCCTCTTGAAATTGATTCGATCAATGAAGACACTCCGCTCGAATTCAGAGCTGTCGACATGTGGGAGCTTTTCTTCGACATTCAAAATACAGAAGGGCCGGGGCCGCAATTAAGCTATGATGACGTTGAAAAATACAACTACTATGGCATTGAAGTTCACAAGTCTCGCGTGTTTCGTCTTACGGGTTTGAATGCTCCAAGCTTCATTCGTCCGCGACTTCGTGGTTGGGGCTACTCGATTGTTGAGAAGCTTGTTCGTTCAATCAATCAATATTTAAAAGCGACAGATCTTAGCTTCGAGGTTCTAGATGAATTTAAACTCGACGTTTACAAAATCAAAAACCTCACCAACTCTTTGATGTCTCCGCAGGGCGAACAACAAATTCGTCAACGTGTAGCGCTCGCCAATTGGCAAAAGAACTATCAGAACGCGGTCGTTATGGACTCAGAAGACGACTTCGATCATAAGCAGCTTTCGTTTTCAGGACTCGCCGAAGCTATGGCCGGAATTAGAATGCAAGTTGCAAGTGACATGCGAATGCCGTTAACAAAGCTTTTTGGTATTAGTGCCGCAGGTTTCAACTCGGGCGAAGACGACATCGAAGTTTACAACTCAATGGTTGAGTCCGAAGTAAGAGCCAAGATCAAATGGCCGCTACTTCGAATGATCGAAATCAAATGTCAAAAGCTGTTTGGTTTTGTGCCCGATGATTTGCGAATCAATTTTAAACCGCTTCGAATGTTAACTGCGGAGCAAGAAGAAAACGTCAAGACGCAAAAGTTCTCTCGTCTACTTCAAGCAAAGCAGGCCGCAGAAATCACACGTCACGAATTCCGAGAAGGTTGTAACAAAGACAACTTGTTATCGATCACACTCGACAATTCAGGCGATGCGCTCAATCCGGATGACCCAGACATTGCCGACACTTTATCAGGGCTCGACAAGGTTGATACTGAAACGATGCCCGGTTCAGGTGGAGACGAAGACGACAGCGAAGTGAGTCAGCTTGCAAAGCCCGGAACTCCGAAATCAAAAGCGCCGCCGGACCCACAAGTAAAAGAAGCAAAGATTCCGAACGAGGTTCAAGCTCTTAAGGTCTTTACTCCGTTACAATCGGTTGAGCGCGCTCAAGCTTTGAAGTTTAAAAACTCAAGTGCGTTTGATCGAGCGAGTTATGCGGCAGACGGCGGCGATGCTTGGATAAATCCAAAACGTCGGGAGCTGTTTGAAAATCCAAAAGGTAAGGTCGACGAAGCGTTGTGGGCTCGTGCAAAGGAAGCATCGGTCGCAGCTTTTGGTAAAGAGAAATGGCAATTCGTTGTGTGGTTCTATAAGAAACATGGCGGAAAGTTTTCACAAATTTAACAAAGTAAAAGGAGTTTAATTAAATGGAAGCACAAGAATCAAAAGGTAAAGACACGATGAGAGAAGTTGAAAACACCGGATACGTCACTATGAACGAAGTTCATTGGTCTCCGGGTCTCTCCCTTGAAGCATTAGAAAAACAAGTTATCTTGGCAGCGTTCAGACACTACCGAGGCAACAAAACCGCGACGTCGCAATCTCTAGGGATTGCGATTCGTACTCTCGACAACAAGCTTGAACAGTATCAAGCGCAACAAATTAAAGCAGAAAAACAGGAGCAAGAACAATATGACGAACGAGTCGAATTCCTTAAAGCACAACGAGGCGAACCAAGTAAATGGAGACCGAAACCTCTCACAGCGAGAAATGAGCGCGATGCTAGACAGGCGAGCAAGAATGGCGAGAAGTCCGAAGCCGGGCTTTCAGTGGAACCCACTCATGAAGCTTCCGAGAAACAGTCCGTGCCCTTGCCGCTCGGGCAAGAAGTTCAAAGCATGTCATCTAAACATGCTTCCGGAAATCGTAACAACAAAAGACGCTGAGACTTATGAAAAAGCAATGAAGAGCGTTGGGGGCGTTTTCTTCGTAACCGATGAAAACGAAAAGAGTAAAGACAGAGCGGACTATAGGGACATGGCCGCGCAAATGGATGGGGGCAAAAATGAAAGCGAAGGTAGTGGGGTTTCTGGACTTGAGCAAACAGATAGAGACGACAGCGGAGCGAATACGAAGTCAACTCAAGAGCAATTGGCTCGATAGGTCTTCTTATTATGCTTTTTCTCGCGTCCTAGATGAACGTCTTCAAAAGAATGATTTGAGAGGCTTGGAGTCTTTACTAAAAACGGTCATCGATGAAATTCGTTGGCGCAAAGAGAGATTTAGTTCAGGCGGAATGCCCGAGGCCGGGGCTCAATGATTCAAAATGCAATAGCAGAACTAAACAGACACGCGCATCCCGATCAACGATTCGGATGCTTTACTCTTGCACAACACGGCGATGATTTGATGCTTTTAAATTTGTTCGAGCTTATGGGAATTGAACACCCCACTTACTTGGACATTGGTGCGCATCATCCGTTTATCATTTCAAATACAGCGCTACTCTATGAGCGCGGTTCAAGAGGCGTGAACGTCGAAGCCAATCCAAACTTATTAGCGGAGTTTTTTAAACACCGTCCCGGCGATGTCAATCTTAACGTCGGAGTTGGTTTGCAAAACGGAGTGTTTCCGTTTTTCATGTACTCCCCAACTTGCGGACTAAACACTTTTAGTAAAGACGAAACTGCAACACACGCAAACAGATACCCGATTGTTCAGGTCTTAGATTTACCGATGATCACACTCGACGACTTGGTTCGAAAGTATTGCGGCGGTCACTATCCTGATTTGTTAACGATAGACATCGAAGGGCTCGACTACGCAGTTCTTAACTCTGCCGACTTCTCGCGGTCTTGTCCGAAAGTTGTCGTTGCCGAAGTAAGACGCGGCGAAAGCGCTTTAATTAAAGAGCTTATGACTAAACACCATAGCTACATTCTTTACTGTCGCACGGGCGAAAACCTTTTCTTCGTTCACGAATCATTCAAACATTTGGTGTACTAGGAGAAATGAAATGAAAGTAAAAGAGCTTGCTCCAATTAAGGAAACAACCGAAGACTATGAAGCTCTTGAAGCTACGGTCAAAGAATTGTGGCGACAGAATCTTTACGTTCCACTTATGAAGCTCTTGGGCTATCCGCAAAAAATGCTGAATGCCAACGACCCTTTGTCGGATGCTCTTCGTAGTGGACGCGTAACTTTTTATCGCGGACAATTTAGTGGACGGTTTAACGCTTCGGTTTCAAAAGAGCTTAAGCGTTTGGGCGCGCACTGGGATAAGAGGACAGGGACGTTTCGACTATCTCAATCGTCACTACCTTATGAAATTCGCAACTTAATTGCTGCGAGTGATAGACAGTTCCGCGCAAAAATTGCCGACATCGATAAAACTCTGTCGCAAATTTTGCCGGATGAAATTGCAGAGAAGTTGCAGGCCACTAAGATTTTTGACACGTCGCTTTGGAAGGTCGAGAAGGAATTCCAAGCTAACGTAAAATCTATAACAATCGCCCCGAACCTCACCAAAAAACAGCGTGAAAAGATAGCTGCCGAATGGAACGATAACATGAAACTTTGGATTCGAGATTGGACTGCCGAAGAGATAAAAAAGTTGAGGTCAGAAATGCAAGCAACTATCTTTACCGGCAACCGTTACGAATCGGCGGTAAAGACTATTCAAAAGTCCTATGGTCAGAGTCAGAACAAGGCCAAGTTTTTGGCCCGGCAAGAGACTGGTCTTTTGATGGCAAAATTTAAAGAGACTCGTTATCAAGATGCAGGCATCATGGAATACAAATGGGGTTGCGTTGCAGGGTCGGCCAAACATCCGGTTCGAGCATCGCATAAAGCACTTGAGGGCAAAATATTTCGCTGGGACAATCCCCCAGTAACTACAATGCCGGGCGAGCCAACAAGACGAAACAATCCGGGCGAAGACTACAACTGTAGATGTTTTGCTCGGCCAATCGTGAGGGTTAAATGAATTTGAAAGTTAACAACTCAAAAGGAAAAGTCTACTACGGAATGCACATGTATCCCGGCGTTGCAGAATACTCCGCAGACGGTAAAGACCCTTTCCGTATTTTCATCAACGAAGACACTATCAGAAGCATGGGACCAAGTTTTGCCGGTCGTCCTGTATATGCTTTTGATCACGTCGACGAAGTGCCCGACAATGTCGACGACCTTCGTAAAGAAGCTGACGGTTGGGTTGTTGAAAGTTTCTTTAACGAAGCTGACGGCAAACACTGGGTTAAGTTCATAATAGTCAGCGAGCGCGGCGAGCGCGCAATCAAAAACGGTCTTCGACTTTCAAACGCCTACATCCCTAACGGAAACTTTGAACAAGGCGGCTTATGGAATGGAGTCAGTTACGCGAAACAAGTTACGGGGGGCGAATATGAACACCTCGCTATAGTAAAGAACCCACGCTATGAAGAGTCGGTCATCATGACACCGGACGAATTCAAAGCTTACAATGAGAACTTAAAACAAGAGCTTAGAAAAATTGCTAACTCAAAAGAAAAGGAGACTACGAACATGAAGCTCAAATTCTGGAATCGCAAGCCTGCCGAAAATACGGCGGACCTTGAGAACCTATCAGTGACTTTGCCAAAATCCGGCAAAGAGAAAACTATCATTCAATTGGTGAATGAAGCCGACGAAATTGCCGCAAAAAACGGAATGGCAAGTGACGAAATGAAAGTCAAAGTCGGAGAAAACGAAATGTCCGTTAAAGAACTTGTCGAGAACTACGGCAAAATGTGTTCAGAACTTGAAGACCTGAAAAAGGCCAAGAATGAAGACGATGCCGAAGACGACGAATCTTTAGACAACGACGAATCGGAAGCCGACGCAGACGCGCACGCTGCCGAAGAGGGCGTTGAAAATGAAGACGTGGAAGACGATAAAGACGCCAAGAAAAAGGCTCTTGCACTCGCCAAACACGAAGAGGCAGAAATCGAAGCCGCTAAGAAAAAGTCGAATGCCAAAAAAGCTGCCGACAAAAAGAACTTCGATAAATTAAAAAACGCAAACAAACCTACGCAACAAACTGTTCGCGTTGATTTGTCAGTAGACCAAATTGAGCGCGGTCGCTCACGTTACGGTTCTGCGCACTAACTTTGAAATATTAAGTAAAGAAAAAGGAGAAATAAAATGGCAGTAACAGCAGGCGCATTAAGTCTTGTTTCAAAAACCGCAACGAAAGTGAATGCACTTTCAGCCGCGGCTACCGCAGGTGTAGGCCCCTACACTTATCAATGGTATCGCTCAACTGATTCAGCATTCGTTCCGGGCGGCGGCAACATCATCGCAGGCGCGACAGCACTTGCATTAGCAGATACGGGTCTAATTCCCGGAACGCAATACTACTACAAAGTAGTTGCGACAGACACGGGCGATTCAAACGTGACTGATACTTCGGACGCACTATCGGTCGTTACCGATCAAGATGCACCAAATCCGAATCAGTTCGCGCAGTCAACTATCCTCGGAGAACTTGATTTGCGTTTCAACCCTAACACCGTAGCAGTTCAGATTGATCAATCTGAAACAGGCTCGCTCTATCCCGGTCAGGCCGTGAAAATGGTCGACAGCGCAGGCGGAGTTCCGAAAGTGATTGCTTGTTCTGCAGACTCAGACCAAGTCCTCGGTTTCATCAACTACAACATCAAGAACCGTTTGTTTGTTGCAGGTGATGCGGCAGAGATTTCAATGGACGGAAACTGTCAGTGGCTTCGTGCAACGGCAGCTATCGCAAGAGGCGCAAGAGTTTGTCTCGACATCACCACAACTGGTGGGGTTAAGGCAGTGAGCGGTTCAGGCGGCGAGCGAATCGTTGGTTGGGCTTTTGACAAAGCGGTAGCGGCAGGAGACCTCATCCGAGTGATGATTCAGACTCCTAGTTTTGCAGTGGACGCATAATTTTAACTGAGAAATAGGAGTAGAAAAATGCTTATTAAATTGAAACAACCGACAATCTTGAACTCAAAAGGACAACCAATTGTTCTTAACGAGCAAGAACAGTATCACGCGGAATACACGCAGCGATTGGTAAACGACCGTTTCGGCAACTCTTTGGGTTACGAAATTCCGATCACCACGCTTACAACAATTATGAAGAAAATCACGGAGCAAAAGTTCTTTCAAATTGCTCCGGCAGATTTCATTCCGGTTCGCGTAGGCGAAGGCGCGTGGTCATCGTTCTTAACAACTTATCGCTCGTTCGACGTAGCAGGTAAGTTTGAAGACGGTATCATCAACACGGGCGCAAATAACACTCGTCTTGCAAATGCAGACGCAGGCGTTGACGCTCTTAACATCAAAGTTCAAAACTGGGCGAAGAGCAACGGTTGGTCGATCTTTGATCTTGAACAAGCGGCGAAATCCGGAAACTGGGACATCGTTACTGCGAAAGAAAAATCGCGTAAACGTAACTGGGATTTAGGTATTCAGCGAGTTGCGTTCTTAGGAGCCAACGGTCTGAACTCTACAGGCGGTTCTTGCCTTGGTTTACTAAACCAAGCTGGAATCACGGTAAATACTTCGGTCATCAACGAGCCTATTAGCACAATGGACCCTACAGAACTTAAAGCGTTCTGCGCGGAAGCTATTGAAGCTTACAGAGCAAACTGTAACCGAACAGCAATGCCTACACACTTCGTTGTTCCGGAATCGGACTACAACGGAATGGCGTCAACGGTATCGCCTGAATTCCCTATCAAGTCGATCTTGGAACTTTTACTCGACATGTTTAAAACCATGACTGGTAACAAGAACTTCCAAATCAAGTCACTTGCTTATGCGGATTCAGCTTACAGCGAAGGCGTTCTCAGTAAGAACCGTTATGCCTTGTTGAACTACGACGAAGAGTCGATTCGCATGGACATTCCGGTTGACTACACGAACACACTAGCGAACTCACTTGATAACTTTACATTCCAAAATGCAGGTTATGGTCAGTTCACGGGTGTTCTTGCTTACCGACCGCTTGAATTGTTGTATCTAGAAATTCCGGGCTAATAACTCGCGCTGAAAACTCGGCGTAGTTAACTGACGCCGAGGGCGAAATCGTCCTCGGCGTTTTACTAAAGAGGTAAAGACGTGGCTTACGACAATCCTACAGTAAACACATTTAAGGAATATTTCTTTCGGGACTTCCCTTACGGAAGCGACCCGGAGACGTCCGTCTTAGACCAAGACATCACCAAAGCGTTTGGACAAACAAACGTGAACATCAACCAAGGGCTCTTTTCTTCTCAGACCGACTATTCAATCGGGTATTTACTCTTGGCCGCACATTTTCTCGTTATCGATTTGCGCATGTCATCTCAAGGGATTTCGGGCGCGTATTCTTGGATAACAACAAGTAAGAGCGTAGGCTCTGTTTCAACTTCATTTCAAATTCCGCAGCGAATACTCGATAACCCCGAATTCGCAATGCTTGCACAAACAAACTACGGGGCCAAATATTTACAACTACTTTTACCGCGTCTTTCGGGACAAATGTTTTCAGTGGTGGGGAGTACACGACCTTGAGCGATTCAACTCAACTCAAAACTCCCGGCCTAGATAAGATCATGAAAGCGCTCGGCGGCAAACCGCCGGTTGGGCGTGTCGGGATTTTGGGCGATAAAACAGTTCGCGGAGAAAACGGCGAAGGCGAACAGCTTTCAAAGTCGGGTCCGTCGAATGCTGAAATTGGCGCAGCTCATGAATACGGAACAAGTAAACTTCCGCAAAGATCTTTTTTAAGGGTTCCAATTTCTGAAAACCTAGCTTCGAGACTTAAATCAAGCGGCCTTACAAATAAAGACACACTAAAAGAAGTCGTAAAGACCGGCTCCGTCGTTGCGTGGCTTAAACTTGTTATGATCGAAGCGGAAGGCATCGTTATCGAAGCTTTTGACTCCGGCGGCTTCGGCAAGTGGAAGCCTTCAAATATGACAAAAAAGAAAAATCACCAAACTCTTGTTGAGACTCAACAACTTAGAAACTCGATCACGAGCGAGGTCAAAGAATGAGTGTTATCGGGCAAGGCAAAAACATTCCACTAAATCAAAGAGCCGGAACATTCCCGAATGTCGGCGACGCTCTTTTAGATTGGTTTCAACCAATGGTGTTCGGAGTCGTTGCGAAAACGACCGAAGGTTTTCAAGTTGTTGAGGACATGGTTGAGATAAATTTTCAAGGCGTGTGGCAACCGCTTGAAGCAAGACGTCTTATGCTTAAACCAGAAGGTCAAAGAGCGTGGTCGTGGTTTTGGCTTCATGCTGACCCTTCTTTAAATCTCGAAGTCGACAACGTGATTGTTTACTTAGGGACTCAGTATCGAATTATGGCAAAAAAGGACTACAAACTTAACGGTTATGTTGAGTATGAATTAGTTCAAGACTTTACGGGAGCAGGTCCGCAACCTGTCGAATCGCCGTGACGTTGTCGGTTGGCGTTTTCGCCATGGCCGCAGGCCGCTCAACAATCATCGCAGGTCAGGGCGGAACTCCGCCCTATACGTATTCGATTGTTCCCGGCGGCGCCGGCGGAACAGTTACACCAATTGGAAGCCCGTCGACAGAGGCGCGCTATACCGCTCCGGCAATCGCTCCGGCGAGTCCTCGTGAGCAGTTTGTAACTTTGAGAGTCGTTGATTCGCTTTCGGCGGAAGCGACAGCTCAAATCATGATTGGCGACGCTTTACTTTTATTTTGCGAAATCTTACAAAGAGAACTCGGTCTCGCAAATGGACGAGTCTATCTTTACAATCAAAAAATCATGCAACCGACTGACGAAGGCCTCTACATCGCTGTCGGAATTTTAACTTGCAAACCTTTTGGAAACACAAACCGCCCTGCAAGTACGAACCCTAGCGGTATGATAGCCGATCAATCAGTCAACATGCTCGCAACTTTAAGCGTAGACATTATGAGCCGAGACACCTCGGCTCTTCGGCGTAAAGAACAAGTGATCATGGCTCTAAACAGTACCTACGCCGAACAACAACAAGAGCGCAATTCGTTTTTTATCGGAAAGTTACCGCCGGGAGCGCAGTTTGTTAACATCTCAAATGTTGACGGCGCTGCAATCCCTTATCGGTTCAACATTTCAGTGAGCTTGCAATATTTCGTCCAGAACGTGAAGAGCATCGACTACTTTGATGACTTCTCGGACGTCGAAGTTACAACGGAATCTTAAATGAAAGGAAAAGGAGAAACACAATGGAATTAGAACTCTCAAACGTCGTCAATGTTTCGGTCTCTCAGACCCCACAAGGCATTGGCGAATACAATACAAGCAACGTCGCGATTTTCAGTGACGAGGCTTTCGATGACCAAACCTTCGGCGACGACGGTTACAAAATTTATTTAGAACCAGCGGAAGTCGGAGTCGACTTCGGAACTGATAGCAACACTTACAAAATGGCGCTTGCGATTTTCTCGCAACAACCAAACATTTTGGCAGGCGAAGGCTATCTCGTTGTCATCCCAATGCAGGTCGAAGTTCAGACGGTTACGTTTGATGCGAACCCAGCGGCAGGCTCATTCGAACTAAACTTCGGAATGGTCGCATCCGACCCAATCGCTTGGGACGATACCGCAGCGGAAGTGCAAACAAAACTTCGCGAAATTCCGGGACTTGAAAAAGTCGTAGTTAGCGGCGTGATCGATCAAGCCGACGGACTTGCGATTTCATTTTACGGCGCACATGGTGATGTAAGTCTTATGACTATCACTAACAACACATTAGCAACGGGCGGAAGCTCTCCGGTTACGCCGACGGTCGCGCAAGAAGACGCCGGCGAAACCTTAGCCGCTGCGATTTCTCGAACGAAAGATTTAGTTCAATACTTCGGTATTTTAGAATCATTCATCGTTGGTCAAGTCGAAATGCTTGCCGCTGCCGCAGTCGTTGAAACTCTTAATAAGCTTGCGTTCTTTCCGTCCCGTCTTTCAGCTTCAATCGAAGTTGGCGGACAGCTCGATTTGTTAAGAACAGGCAGCTTCCACAAAAACCGTGGTCTTTACTACGGAGCGCCAACCGACATTGAAGCTCTTGTCATGGCCGCTTCTTATGTTGGCCGAGGTTTGAGCGTAAACTTCGACGGCTCGAACACTACTATCACCATGAATTTGAAAGATTTAGTGGGAGTTCAACCGGACCCTACAATGACGCAAACTCTGTACAACAAAGCTATGGCCGCCGGGGCCGACGTTTACGTAAGCTTTCAGGGCGTGCCGAAAGTGTCTTGTTCGGGAGCTAACCGATTTTTTGATCAAATGTACAATCTTGGTTGGTTCGTCGGGGCTCTTCAAGTTGCCGGGTTTAACTATCTCGCGCAGTCTTCGACGAAAATTCCGCAAACTGAAAACGGCATGGACGGCCTAAAAGGCGCCTACCGTGATGTTGCCGAGCGAGCAAAAACAAATCAATATTGCGCTCCGGGACGTTGGAACTCCGCCACTACTTTCGGGAATCAATCCGATTTCTTAGAAAATATTGAACAGCGCGGTTACTACATCTATTCGGTTCCAATTTCGCAACAATCGCAAGCGGCAAGAGCTTCTAGAGAAGCCCCACTTGTGCAAATTGCGCTTAAGGAAGCCGGAGCTATTCACTCGTCGACAGTGATTGTCAACGTGAACGCATAACGAAGGAAAGAGGTAAAGACTTATGTCAACTATTGCACTATCAGGAAACGACACGGTCGTTCTTAACAATCGGATTTTTGCAGACTTCGCAGACGGAAACGTCGCGGAGTTAACTTTTCCGAACGACATTGCGACCGTAAAAACAGGCAAAGACGGCAATTCAATTTACGGCCTAAACGAAACAGGGAAACAGTGCGAACTTAAGGTTCGCCTGATTCGTGGTTCTGCGGACGATAAGTTCTTGAATGGCCTACTTGCTCAACAACAACTTAATTTTGCAGGCACCGTTCTTATGGTGGGGCAGTTCATCAAGAAAATCGGTGACGGCTCCGGCAACATCAAGAGCGATACCTACATCATGAGCGGCGGCGTCTTTACTAAACAAGTAGAGGCCAAGTCAAATGTAGAGGGCGAAAGCGAGCAATCGGTTTCAATCTATACGCTCAAGTTTAGCAACGCTCCGAGAGTGATCACATGATCGAAAAGAAACTGCCTAGTGGGGCAACTCTTAAATTTACGATTGCGCCTTTTGCGGAAGCAAAGGCGCTTTATCAAGCGTGTCTTGAAGAGCTTAAGACTTTAAAAATGGACCCAAACGAACAGGTCGACGTAAATCTTTTTAAAGATTTATTTTGTGCGGCCCTCGCTTCCAAGAAGATCGAAGCGTGTGTTATGGCCTGCTTAAAGCGAGCAACTTATGACAGCGGTAAAGGCGATTTAAAAATTGACGAGCAAACATTTGAAGACGTGAATGCTCGACAAGACTACATCCCTGCGTGTTTTGAAGTTGCCAAGGAAAACATAGCCCCTTTCGCGAAAAGCCTCTATGCCGAGTTGTCTCCCCTTTGGGCAACGATTCAAGCAAAAGGCCAAGCGTAGAGGCCGACGACAATCCGCTTTTGGTTTACTTTCGTTTATCAAAAGCCGGTTATGGTCACGTCGACGACATCGAGAAATGGGACGCCCGGAAAGTGATTCAAGCCCTCTTTTACGAGGGTTTTTGGCATGAGTACGAGTCGACTTACATGGAGCTGAACAAATGACTATTGCAGAGCTGTTTGTAGAACTATCGGTTAAAGGTTCAGAGAAAACCGTTAACGCTTTTAAGTCGGTCAAGAACGGCCTTGGCGACATCAAAACGATGTCGCTTGAAACGAAAGCGGCCATCATTGGTGCGCTTTACGGTCTTGAGAAAATGATGTCGCAGTCGGCGCAAGTCGGGACCGGCCTCACCAACTTTACAGCGCTTACGGGACTCTCTGCTAAATCTTTGCAACAATGGCAGTACGCCGCAAGACAGGCAGGCGTTAGCAGCGAAGAGTTCACGGGCAATTTAAAAGGCGTGCAGTCCGCCATGAGCAACATGCTTATGGGTAAAGGCGCGCCCGAAGGAATGGGTCTACTTGCAAACAAAGTAGGCTTCGACCCGAAACGCGCTCGTGACACTTTTTACGTCATGGAACAATTGCAAAAGTTTGCTAACTCCGGAGTTCCCGAAGACCTTTCAAATAATGTGATGAAATCGTTTGGACTCGGCGAAGGTACAATCGCAGCTATGCGCCGAAACGTCTTTACTCCGGACACTTTCAAACAGGCGCCGACGTATTCCGAAGGCCAAATGAAACAGCTCGACAAAGTCAATGTCGCTTGGTCAAATCTTGGTCAAAAAATTGAGATGGCTTTCGGCAAGTTCACGTCTAAGCACGGAATGCAAATGGTCAGCGACATTTCAAAGATCACAACCGAAGTGATCAAAATGGCCGAAGCTTTCATGCGTCTTGCAGAGAAACTCAAATTCTTTCAAGGCATCGCAAAAGTTTTTGAAGGTTGGGGTTTAATTTTCAACGGCATCACGGACACTGTCAACAACGTCGGCGGCAACAAAGGCGGAGTTATGGAAGGCCTGAAATCATTAGGCAAAGACATGTTAGCCGGCGCAAAAGACGCAACCCGAGGGGCCTACCTTACTTATCAAGAGAGTTCGCAACCTTCTATGACTTCGACGGGTAAAACTACAAACAACAATCAAAGCGTTACGGTCAATCAAAATTTAAACTTTCAACATGACGGTAAAGACGCGCAAAAAACTTCTCAATCTGTTAAAGACGCGGTTCAAAAAGCTTATCGTCAAAATGGCGCACTGAAAGGGGGCTACTAATGGCAGTCAATCTTTCGGCTCTT
The DNA here is from genome assembly GCA_964652185.1 of uncultured Candidatus Peribacteria bacterium. GTDB lineage: Bacteria > Patescibacteriota > Gracilibacteria > Peribacterales > Peribacteraceae > DALYDP01. Next base: position 23,044 of record CAZZDD010000013.1, read on the forward strand.
GCTCCGGCAATGACGGCAGCGACTTCGCTGTCGAATCTTATTTTAGCAACGCCGCAAGAGCGCCTAGGATACCAACCGCAAAATCCGCCAACAAAAGACGGCGCGATTGCGCAGAACCCCCCTACTCTTGTTTTTAACTACGAGGGCGAACAAACCGTTGCACTTGAATCCGACATCACCGATCACTACATTGAAGACAACACGACTATTCAAGACCAAGTAGCTTTACGGCCCGAAGTCATCACAACACACGGATTCATTGGTGAGTTAAATGACGTTCTCCCACCGGCTCTTAGACCTTTAAAAATTGCAGCGGACAAGCTTACTGTTCTCGTTGCGTTTACTCCGTCTTTAACTGAAACAGCTTTGATTGCGCTACAACAAGCGCAGCTCGCCTACTCTATCGGAACACAAGCTGTAAACGCCGGCGTCGCGGCTTGGAGTTCAATCGTCGGTAGCTCGCCGGTACAAACAAAACAACAAGCTATGTTTCAACAATTTTACGGCTATTGGAACAAGCGAACGCTTTTTACAGTTCAAACGCCTTGGGGCATTTTTCAAGATTGCGCAATTAAAAATTTACGCGCAATTCAAGACGCTGAAACTCGCATGATAACTGATTTCGAAGTCAGTTTTAAAAAACTTCGATTTGCAAAAACTCAAAACTTTTCTGCGCAAACAACGACACTTCAAGGCCGGGCAGCTCCGCAAGCAAGCGGACTTGTCGATTTAGGTTCGTCGACTCCGCTTCCGAGCATCTCGGTTAGCGAAGGACTTGCAGCTAACTATCCGGGAGTTGCCTAATGTTGCGAATCACTTCGGTCACTAATGACCCTTATCAGAAGCAAACTTTATTTTTACCGAACGGTAAAACGCTCACCATGTTTTTGTATTTTAGGCCGATGCAATACGGTTGGTTTATTCCCGAACTAACCTACGAAGGGTTCACGGCAAAAGGGATTCGAATCACAAATAGCCCGAACATTTTGTTTCAGTTCATGAATCAAATTCCGTTCGGCCTTGCGTGCTTTTCGAAAGACAACCGCGAACCCACTCTTCAAGACGACTTCTCTTCGGGAGCATCGGTTTTGTACCTGCTAACCGAAGAAGAGTGTCAAGAATATTTGGAGTTCGTGCGTGGACAAGTTTAACCGCAGGTATCAACTTTTAGTTCAAACGCAAGACGGCTCAACTTTAGAAGTTAAGCCGCCTTTCACTTTAGAGTTCGACATCACTCGAAACATTTTAACTTCGGCCAATGTCTGCCAAATTCGCATTTACAATTTAAACAAACGAAACCGAAATTCGATTCGTTTTGACATGTCCAACTATGGTGAGCTTCGAGGTATTGTTTTAAAAGCCGGCTACGGCGAAAACTTACCCGTCATCTTTACCGGCAACATTTCGCAAGCTTGGTCGGTAAGAGAAGGAACCAACTTCATTTCGCAAATCGAATGCTTTGACGGCGGTTACGCTCTTGCAAATGGGACCTTTGATGAACAGTTTATTTCAGGTACTCCGCAGAGGTCGATTTTAGATTCGATGATTGCAAAACTTCCGGGCGTCTCGCCGGGAGTGATCGGCGACATTCAAGGCGAAATTGCTCGCGGCAATTCTTATAGCGGCAACACTGCGGACTTAATCAACAACTTAGTGCCAAATAAGTTTTTCATCGACAATCAAAAAGCAAATATTCTTGGCGACAGTGAGTGTCTTCAAGGCGACATTGTTTTGATCAATCCGGACGCCGGACTTTTAGGGACGCCAATTCGAGAACAGACGATAGTCAATTTTGACATGTTGTTCGAGCCAAGACTCATCATTGGTCAGCTTATAAATTTAGAATCAAAAACCGACGACAGTTTTAACGGCTCTTATAAAGTCGTTTCAATCAAACACCGGGGAGTTATTTCGGAATCCGTCGCAGGCGACGCCGTTACCTCTTGCGGTCTATTTAAGGGGGCGTCAGCTTTGACGATTGTTGGCAATGGCTAGTCCACAAGTAAGACAAAATTTAGTACCAACCGACCCACAACTCCAAGACCTTTTGGATTTGGTAAAACGCGACATCATGATTTCGCTCGCATGTCACCACGTAGGGACGATTCAAAATTTTGATGCCGCAAAACAAACGGCGCAAGTCACTATCAACTATAAGAAGACTTACTTTCAAAGAGATTCGGCAGGTCTTTACCAACCCGTTCTTGTCAACTATCCGATGTTGATCGACTGTCCTGTTATCTTTTTAGGGGGCGGCGAAGCCTCTCTCACAATGCCGGTCGCTAAAGGCGACGAGTGCATTGTTATGTTTAACGACCGCGACATCGACAATTGGTTTTCGAGCGGACAGGTCGGCCCCGTTGCAACATCGAGACTTCATTCTTTATCGGACGGAATCGCCCTTGTCGGCGTTCGGTCCCTTCAAAATGTTTTAACTGCATTTGATACGACAAGAGCCGTTTTGCAGTACGGCACAACAATGGTGGGAGTGGGTTCAACTTTGGTAAAGATTGCCAACAACCAATTTACATTGAACACTCTACTTCAAGAACTCATAGGCGAAATAAACGACCTTATCACGCAGACAGCGGCCATAACCGTGACGGGAGTTACGACAGGGCCGGGCGTGAGTGGGGTTCCGGCGAACGCGGCAGTGATTGCGGCAATTTCTACGCAGCTCGCAGCTACGGCGCAAAAAATAGGGGAGTTATTAGAATGATTGTAAGAGCTTTATCTTTAACAGGCGACTGGGAATTCGGCAAAGGTAAGAACGACTACAAACGAAACCTCAATGCCGTCACTCAAAACATTCAAACTCGGCTTATGTCGTTTTTGGGCGATTGCTTTTTTGCGACAACTGCCGGAATTGACTGGTTCAATCTCTTAAGCGGTAAAGACCGTCTTGCTCTTGAACTAGCAATTGCTTCGACAATTTTAAACACTCAAAACGTAACAGGACTTTTACAGTTATTTGTCTCGGAATCGCCTACACGCCGAATCACTATAACTTATCGCGTACAAACAACACTCGGAGAGACCGGCGAAACTTTCCAATACGACGCAAACGGAATCGCATAAGGGAGTAAAGAGATGCCAAATTCAATCGGACCTACGGGTTTAGAAGTCGCAACAAGAGCCGAAATCATCGCAGCTTACACGACTGCGTTTCAAACTATTTACGGGGCCGACATCAACCTCGATCAAGATTCGCCCGACGGGCAAATGATTGGCATCTTTACGCAATCAATTCTAGACCTAGAAGACTTGCTCGTTCAGATTTATAACATGTTCGACCCCGACAACGCTGTCGGAGTTGTTCTCGACCAACGAGTTGCTATCAACGGAATTCAAAGACAGGCCGGAACTTTTACGATAACACCTATCACAATTGTGACGAGCCAAGCTTGCAACCTTTACGGCCTCGATCAAGCCGAAGACCCGAACCCTCAACCCGTCTACACGGTTCAAGACAACGCCGGCAACAAATGGCTTTTACAAACAACCCAGCTCATAGGCGCGCCGGGCACTTACGTTGCAAGTTTCAGAGCGGAGCTTCCGGGCGCAAATCTCACAATACCAAATACAATTGATATTCCCGTCACCATTGTTTTGGGCGTGACTTCTGTTAACAACCCGACGCTTTACACGACTCTCGGTATGAATGAAGAGTCGGACGCGGCTCTTAAAGTGCGCCGTCAAAAATCCGTTTCACTCGCCTCGCAAGGTTATCTTGCAGGGCTTCTAGCTGCGCTTGAAAACATTAGCGGCATGGCAAGTGCTTTCGTATATGAAAATAACACGTCCGCGACTGACGGCGACGGAGTTCCGGGCCATTCAATTTGGGTTATCGTTTCCGGGACGGCGAGCGACGCTGAAATTGCAAATGCTATTTATACAAAAAGAAATGCCGGATGCGGAATGAAAGGTTCGACGACTTATGCAGTTACACAAGTCGACGGAAGTCCTTTTATCGTTCGTTGGGATGTTGTTCTTTTTGAGAACCTTTTCATTGTCTTTACTGCAACATCAATCGACGGAGTTAACGTCCCAAATATTCAAGCTATTAGGCCGGCACTTGTTAACTCATTTGTCCCGGGAGTAAATCAAGAAGTCAACATCAATGCTTTAGCGACACAAGTGCAAGCTGTCGACCCGAATACATTGGTGACGAACGCCGGTTTTAGCGATGCGCGTGAACAAACTCTTAGTCTTTCCGGCGTTCCTGCAACGGGCGTTTTTAAACTCAACTACAACGGAAACGCTTCGGCAGACATCAACTGGGATGACGCAATTGGAACGATTGAAACAAAACTTCAAGCGATTCCGGGCCTAGGGTCTGCGACAGTTACCGGCTCGCTTGCTTCTCAAGAACTTGTTTTTGATTTGAGTGCGATTTCAACAATTCAAACTCTTCTTACAGTAACCAACAATACGCTTGAGACTTCGGCGCCGGCGGCAATCACGTTTGCGATTGATTTGAATACGCAACCAACTTTATCGCCTTCGACTAAACAGTATCAATTTGTCGTAAGCGAAGAGAACATCATCATCACGCCGATGATTCTTTTACCGGAAGCAACAACTTCTTTGACCGGCGGAACTAAACAGTTCAACGGCTACGGCGGTTACGGTGAGTATGTCTACAGCATCAAAACCGATGGCTCGGGCGGCGCTTCGATTGATTCAAATGGTCTTTACCAAGCCGGACCAAATCCGGGAACAGACGAAGTTCGCGTTATGGACGAACTCGGCAACTACGCCGATGCGATTGTGACGGTGTTATAATGATTGGGATTGTGCTTAGAGAAGACATTGGACTCGGAGACAAGTTGCAGTTTAGCTCGCTGCCTGAAAACTATTTCAGGGCAACGGGCGAAAAACTGCTCGATGTTTCGCGTTCTTGGATTTTTGATCACAATCCGTTTGTTGTGCGAGAAACGACAGAGCCTATTGAAAGCACTTTTACGCTTTGGAACTTTCCGCAAGTAGACCCTTGGGTGAATCCTAGAATCTATAAAACCGACCCGGCAGTGTATTTGAGCAACGCCGAAGTAACGGCCTCAAGGCTTGGCGTTCCGGTCGTTTTAAATAGACCCCGTCTTTACCGATTTGAAGACTATCCGTTTGAAAAACGTGAGATGATTTTATTTCATACAAACGGCAAAAGCCACGGCCAACTACCTGACCACATCATAGATCACGTCATCACCAAATATAAAAAGACGGGGCAGCTCTATCATGTCGGGACGCCTTCGGACCCTGATTTTGGAATTCCAAAAATAGAAACAAAAACTTTTTGGGAGCTTGCGGAAGTGATTTCAAAAGCTCGAATGTTCATTGGTTGTGATTCTGGGCCGTCGTGGGTTGCCGCGTGCTATCCCGACGTTGTTGCCAAAAAAGTTCGAGTGCGCCAAGTACACGGACAAAAAGAAATGAAAGATTGGATTCCGCTCGAAATCGCAAATATTCACGCGCATTGGGATGATAGAATCTTTCAAATTTGTAACCCTACAGAGGACGATTTGGGGGCCTTCCCTTCGTATAGGAGACTATGACAACACAAGAAATTGTTAATTATTATGCGAATCTTTTGATTCTACAATACCACGAAAAGCCGAAGGCTTTTGCCACGATTCAAACATTGGTGCGGCCCGTGATCATGGACCAACTCCCTGTCGCGGTTCAAAATGCTTTTGATGTCGATACCGCTGTCGGCGTTCAACTTGACGTCATTGGTAAATACGTCGGAGTGTCGCGAACCGCTTATGATTTTATCGGCCCAATCACACTCGACGACGCTGATTTTAGAACGATGATAAAAATCGGAATTATTAAGAACGGTTTTGGAAGTTCTCTTGCAGAAATCCAACAACTTCTTTTTCAATTTTTCGAAGGGGCTCTTCTCGTTTTTGATTTTCAAAACATGCGAATGGGTTACTTTTTTGATTCCGCAATCGGAAGCCGGCCTCTTGCCGAGGTTTTTGTTAAGAGTGAATTCTTACCAAAACCTATGGGAGTTCAGCTTGCGGCGTTGATCTATGCGCCAAACATCGACAACTTGTTCGGCTTTAGAACTTATGAGCTTCCGCCTTTCAATACGTCACCATTTAACACTTATGACGACTACTCGATGGACTCGCCGTGGTTGTCTTATCAAAACGCGGTCATTCCGTAGGAGAAAAATAACATGGCAAAAATAGCAAGAAAATCGCAGAAAATATTCGCATCAACCGCCGGGCCTCAACAACTCGGCATTTACGGCTCGCTCGCGGCAGGCCTTCCGGCATACTCGACAGACCCGGAAACAATTCAGTCTTTACCCGAGTATCTGACGGGTTGGTTCGGAGCTGTTCTTGGAAACAACTCGCCTGCAATCGAAGACATGAACTCTCTTTGCTATTTGTTCGCGTATCAACTTGCCTACACAATGCAAGCCGGAATACCTGAATGGGACGACGGAACAACCTACTACATCGGAAGCCTCGTTATGGTTTCCGGCGAAGTTTACGTTTCACTAACTGACGACAACTTAAATAACTTAGTCACAAACCAAACCAACTGGGCGCTTAAAATTCCACAATCCGGAAGGGTTCGAGATTTAACCGGCGCAGGCCTTATAGGTCAGACGGACGGAATGGTGAGGATGACCGGAACTGCCGGCTATACGGCATCACTTCCGGCGCCGGCGTCGACGCCAATTGGTAAAAGATTTTCAGTTAAGAACGTATCGTCAAACGGTAGCGTGATGACTGTCGATGTTGTTGGGGGCGCTTTGATCGACGGAGCCGCTTCGGTCACAATGGAATCAAATCCGGTTTTTGAAAGCTATACGTTTTCAAATAACGGAACAAGTTACGACGTAGTTTAATTTAACAACCTCTAAAGGAGAAATGAAATGAAAATATATTTTGGCTTTTTACTGTCTTTACTACTAACCGCTTTTACCGCAAATGCGGCTTATGTCGTTCCGAACGGCTCAATCACGCAACAAAAATTTGCAGCTCAATCAATTGAATCCGCAAGACTCATGAACTGCACGATTGCAACTTCGGTCGGTTCAAACGCTTTAACGATTGCACTTAAAGACAACACGGGTGCGGACACGTCAACACTCTCACCATGTTCGATAGCTTTTAGAAATGCGACCGCCGCGACAGGCACTTACGTCACAAGAAGCGTGACCGGCGCACTAAGTTTAGTTGTGAGTTCCGGTTCAACCTTGGGTTGTATTAGCGCGGTCCAATGTACTCTTTACGTTTACGCAGTCGATACCGGCTCGGGCGTTGTTTTGGGAGTTGTAAACGGAGCGGTGTTTGATCAAGGCGCTTTAGTTTCTTCGACCGCAGAAGGCGGAGCCGGAGCTGCCGATTCGACTCAAGTTCTTTACACGACAAGTGCGCAATCAAACAAGCCTGTAAGACTTATCGCAAAAGTTCTAGCGACACAAGCAACCGCCGGAACGTGGGCGACAGCTCCGTCGCTTGTTGCGCCTTGGCCGTTTAAAGCAGGTTGTTCAGCTACGAGCGGCGACGGGACGGCCTGCACATTTAGTTGGAAAGGGTCAACTACTTGTGTAGTGTCAAATGAAACCGGCGGCGATTCAATTAACGGAAACGGCAGTATTGCAGTCGGAGCCCAGAACGTGCAGTGTACTTATACTTTTAACAGCGGCTTTTGTACTGGAGCCCCGAACTGCGCACTTGGAAAAGACGGCGGCTATCCGTCCGCGTGTTTTGCTCAAACTGCAACAACTTCGTCAATCACTACGACATGTTCGAACGGCGGCTCGGCCACGAACTACGACCATTCAGTCATTTGTCAATGTAACAAATAAAAATGGAGAAACTGTTAACGACTATAAACTCAAGCGACAGTGGGGGAGTTTTACTCTCCCTTTGTCTTATTTTAACTTTTCAATTGGTGTTCAACGTCATCAAATTTTTGTGGAGTATCAAAAAAGAAAAAGAACAATTATCTGAGAAAACGATTGCGATGCTTGTTTCAACCGTTTCCGAAAATACTTCGGCCCTTAAACATTTAGACATTCAGATAAAAAAACTTGAATCGACTTTTGCGGAACTTCCAAAGTTCAAATTGGACTTAAGACGTCTTTACCATGCGATGAAATTAGTTGCAGGCGAAGAGTGGGTCGAAATCCGAAACGAAATCATGAGAGACTTTACAGAACAGGATTTTAAATAATGGACAAAAAACTTGCAGACCTTCTTTGGACCGCTCGTTGGGCGATAAAAAATAACAAACCAGACGCAGCTTACAATGAAATCACAAACGCGCTCGTTCACATCGGGGCCGAAAAAGCTGCCGAAGAGATAGAACCCGACAGACCTGACAACCCAATGCCCGAAGACTACTTAAGCGGAATCGAAGAGCCGGAGTTTGTCATCGTCAAAGGCGTTAAATTCAAAGAGCGAGGTTTTTACAAAACTCCGTCTGGGAAGTTTTCGGGCCTTGTCGTTCACTACACTGTTTCGGGCCGCAAAGCTTCAAACGCTCGCAATGTAGTTTCTTGGATTGCGAGTCAAGGTTGGGGTTGCATGGTCATGGACGAAGACGGAAAGATTTACATTCCGGAAGGCTTCGACATTTTTAGCGATTGGAACTACCACGCCGGAGTTTCTAAATGGGGCGCACTTTCGAACGTGTCAAATCATTTTGCCGGAATGGAGATTTGTTGTTGGGGTATGAATGCAAAAGAAGGCCCTTACCGCGAATCAAAAGGCGAAGCTAATATCGTCGCCGGTCGTTACCAAACTTACACGGACGCGCAAGAAAAAGCTCTTACAAATTTCATTCTTTGGGCTCGAACAAAGAACCCAGAATTTAAACTTGAAAACGTCGTAGGTCATGACGAGTTAAGAGCTGCCGCCGGCAAAAAAGGCGATAAACAAGACCCGGGAGCAAGTCTAAGCATGACGATGCCCTCTTATCGGTCTTTACTTGAACAAAAAGAAAAAGCCCACAAGGCTTGATAAACCAACAAAAGCTTTTCAAAAAGGAGAAAACAAAATGAAAAGAATCATGTCAACTTTCGCACTAAGTGCGATTTTATTTGCAAGCTGCGGACTTCCGGTCATGTCAGCTTTTGCCGCTGAAAATTCAGCGCCCGTAAATTCGGCCCCAGCTCAAGTCGCCCCTTCCTTACCGAGCGAGACCGTAGCCGCGAGCCCTGCCGCCGAAGTCCAAGAGCCTGCGAGCGAGTTGGACTTAAACAGTTTTTTAGGACAAGTCTTGCAAGCAATCAAAAACTTTGGTGGGCTTCCGACGGTTTTAAAAATTGCAAGCATCATTGCCCTGATCGTCGCGAGCATGAAAGTCAGTATCCTGAACGAGTTGCTTTGGTCGAAACTTGGAGCCGCAAAAGTTTGGGTCGCCCCTCTTCTAGGTCTCGTCGCCGGCGTTCTCGATTTGGCCCAAAGCGGTCAAGTCACGCTAGCGAGCGTGTTTGCGTATATAAGCGCAGGTGCCGGAGCCATCATTTTGCATGAACTACTTGATTCAATTAAGAAGCTCCCAAAACTCGGACAGGTTTACGTCACCATAATTGAGTTGATACAAAAGGCCCTTAAAGGCCCTGCGGTAAAGAAATAATCTAGAGGCCGGGACCGTCGTAGGCTTCCTTCGTTTGTCTACGTCAATGTTCTTACTTTTAGTGTTAAAGTAGGAACTAGAGACGGTCCCGGCTTCGCCTTTCATCGAGGTTTAAATGGCCCCTTTTGAACTCGCCGAAGACGACGGAACAATTGATTTAACCGATGTGATCGAGAAAATGAAAACGACTTTTGTACTCGCTGCAAAAGACTATCTAGTTTTACAGGCGCTTGCGGTTCCGGGACTTGGAACAATAGCTGCGTGGTTTGTAAGAGTTTTGGGAAGTGCCGCAATCGATTGGACTTTAAACAAACTTGCAAATTGGACCGTGATGCAAGCCTTCTTTTTAAATACGGCCATGCGGAAACTATCTCAAGCCAAAGAATACGTTATCGCGGTCAACGAAAAAGAAAACCTATCAGACGCAAGTGAGGTCGACTATGAAAAAGCCGAACGTAAAGAAATTGATTTGTTCATTGATTTTGTGCGCATTTCAAATTAGTTGCTCAAGTATTCCAAAGCCGCCGGATGTTCCGGTTTGTAAACATCAAGCCCAAAGAGTTTGGACAAACCCCGATGACGGGCGCCTCTATGTAAAACCAAGCCCTGTTTGCATGAAAGAAGTTGGTGAGCCTGAATGCGGAGTCTGCGCAACAATCGTGACGGGTAAAACCTTTTACGTTGGCGAAGCAAGCGTTCATCACTTTAACGCTAAACCTTGGAGTCAGCTTCGCCGCGAATCGATTTTGGTTCCGTCGGTTGAAAGCTACGCCCCCCTTTCAACCTACATCATCAACTCTTGTAAAAAACTGAAATGCTCCGACGAAGTAACCCGGTTTAAAGTCAAAGTTGACGCCGTCAGCGGAGAGGCCCGGGAAGCGGTAAAAGCCCCGAATCCGGTACAAGAAGGCCCTTAAGGGCTTTGACGCGGCGCTAATCGGTCAATACGAACAAAAAGACTAGGTTCTAGCAACTGTTTGAGCCGCTTCATGATCGACTCTTCTCTTAACATCGAAATAGAACTTCAAAAAGAATTCTGGTAAATGCTGCGAAGACTTCTCAATTTGTTCGCAAATCTCGCGGTAGTGCATGAGCTGCCGCTCAACCGCTTCGGCTTCGTAAAAGGCCCCAAGGTCTGAATAAAACTTCTTATCAACAACGGTCGGGGCTTTGGTAAACTTTCGATAAAGTTGACTATCTTTTGAAAGTTGCGCAAAAATAACGGTTTCTAATTTTCCGTATTCGGCCAATTCTTTTTTGATTGTGTGTTTGAAATGGTCGTTCATATCTTTTTGAAGTCCAGTATCAAAACAGTCCTCGCACCATTTCTCGTGCCCAGTATGTGTCGCCATTTCGTGAATCAGGACTCCGCAGTCTTTGCACTTTTTCATAACTCTCCTAAGTTTTCAAAATTATCGGGGTTGTAAAACTCTTCGTCGTCAAAATAAAAATAGCCTTTGTCGCACCAATCGTGCCAACCCGTAAAGTCGGTGTTGTCGATATCTATAGAGGCGAGGGCATAACCCATAAAAGATGTCGGTAAATGCTCCCAAAGTTGTCCCGTCTCTTTGTGTATCCAAACCTCGATGGGTTTGTTTTTGTCCATTTGAATTTTAATAGGACTGATCACTCTTTCGGTTTCTAATTCTGCGCCTGAGGTCATGGTTCTTTCCTTTCAGTGATGACGACTTGTCCGACGTTTCTACAAATGACGACATTGAAAAGATGCGCGTTCGTTCTCGTCAATCCAATATAACAAACGGAGACAACTCGATCATGGTGATTTAAAATCTTGTTTATTTCAAACTGTAGCTGCCCGGTTCGAGTGACAATCATCTCAACAACTTCGATGTGATTTTTCATAACGTCGCCCAAAAAGTATCCGACACTTTTCTTAAAATCATTTCAATTTCGGCTTGAGCGCCTGAACGGGTTTGGTCAGTCACTTTGTCAGTGTAGTCAAAGCCTTCGTCGTTTAATTGAAAACGCACAAATTGTGCGTTTGGCAATTTAAAAGCAAGATTCACAAGAAGACCCATTGTAAAATACTGAACATGTTCGCCGTTAAAGCGACTAGGCCAACGGCGTTTTTCGTAGAGAGTAAAATCCGGCACCGTCACAATCAAATGACCGCCCGGGCGAACAACATCCCACCAACGCCTTAGCGCAAAAAGCGGGTCTCCTAAATGTTCCAAACAATGCGAGCTATGAACCCAATCAAAAGCTTCGGACGGGAAGCCTTGAAGAGTTTGGGCGTCGCCGGTTATGTGTTTCTCCGACGGATACGGTAAAACCATTCGATCATAAGTAACCGCAGTCGGCAAAACAGGGTCGTGGCCGCAACCGATGTCGAGGCCGATGCCTTTAAAAAACTTTTCGTAGTCGCCGTTTTGTAAACGGCGTTTGTGGTTTTTGCTTGCTTCGTTCATTGCGTACTCTTTGTTTCCCGTTCTTGATAAACTTTTAAATCTCGAACTAAATCTTTTAAAGAATCGTCGGATATGATGATCATACCTTCGATGTCCTGCGGATGCCGAACGACAAAAGTCAATTTTACATCGTCAACAAAATGCTTTGATGTCTCGGCCATTAGCGTTTTTATTTTTGCGGCAACACGTTCTAAACTCATTTTCGATACCTCGGTCCTTTCCAACCTTTCGCCTCTAATGGCAGACCCTCGGCCCACTTCGGGGGCGTGCAAAGAATTTTTACGAACTCGTCAATCGAGCCTTTGCCGATTTCTTTTTCGCAAATCCCTTCGTCATGTACCATGAGAAGCGCTTGGTAGTTTTGTTTTTCGAGACGAACCATTGCAGGCATCATCAAGTCTCGCGCTGTCGCTTGAACGATGTTCTCTGTTAAAGTTCCGCCCCAAGTTATTTCTTGATTCCATTTTTTAGTTTTTGAATTAGTAGCCCAGAACGTAACCGTCTTTTGCGGTTGACCACGCTTTTTCTCTATACGAGAAGGAAAGCTTGAAAAATCTGCAAGTCCGTTCCGTTCGCGGTATTCATCGGCAGCGTCTTCACTAAACCAAGTGTTTCCGATTTGGTACTCAGTTACTTCAAATTCTCGGGCGCGCCAAATAATGCTCGGGTCTTTATAAGCAAGGCGCCTTCCCGAAGGCAATTCAATCCAAAGGAAGTTATCTTTTACAAAGAACAAACACTTCCCAGTTCTGTAAACTCCGGGAGCTTGGTCGCCCTTTCGGTATTCGGCGTCTTCAATTGCGGCAATAGCCGCAAGCTCGTAGTTCTCCCAAACTTCCGGGACCGCTTCATTTGCAGTTCGGTAACTGCGAACCGCTTCTTTCGAAAGTTTGTTGGTGAGTTTGAGTCGGTATTGCTCCCATGCCGTTGTTAAAAATTTCTTCCAACCCATGCCGAAACCGCAACCTAAAATTTGAGCCTTACCAAGTTGCCGGGCATCAAGCGCCCAAGACTCTTCGGCATTGACGGCTTCTTCGATTTCTTCATAAGTTTTCCCAGTATTGACCGAAGCTTGGTAAATGTAGGGGTCTTTACCGGAGCGTAGAATTTCAAGGCCGGCCTCGTTGCCTGCAACCCACCAAAGAACTGCGACTTCGATTTTCGAGAAATCGGCAACAAACAATTCTTTACCTTTTGAAGGTATGATCATATTTCGCAAAATTGAAGAGAAAAGCATTGCAAGACTTTCGCCGTAAAGAAGCTGCAACATTTCGTGATCACAAGTTGCGACGTCCTCGACCGCAGCGTAGGGCCTATCTTTTTCAACTTTGATGACCCCTCTTGGGAAGTTGTGAGGTTGAATGCCGGTGCCGGTATCTCTGCCGGTCGAAGCTCCGTGGTACATCAAAATGTCACGCACTCTGCCGTCGCTATTTGCTCGGGCCAAAAAGGCTTGATACTTTTTAGTTGAGGTCTTTGAAAGCGCTTTTCTAATCTCAAGTAGAGCTTTCATATCGTCTGATAAGCTTACATCTTTCAAAGCGTCGTCTACGGTTTTCGCTCTTAAGTCTGGAAGCTCAATACCTTCAAGAGCTAAAAATTCAAGAATTGATTTTCGGGCTCCGGGCTTTGTCACAAGCCCCATAGTGATCGAATCAAGCTCCTTTAACTTCTTTTTAGATTCGACCTGCATGATGTCGACAATTTTCGAAACCGTTGGGATGTCGATAGCAAGACCGCGCCAATTAAGTTTTTGATTTAAGAACCAAACTTCTTGTTCTTGTTTGTTTAAGTCAGGTAAAGCGTCGTCGAGCTGCTCTTCGGCAAGAACGTCGATTTTACAATAGCGGTAAAGAACGTCAAAAACTTCGGGGTCCGTATCCGGTTCCCTAAACATCGGCGGTTCATCCCACGCGTCGGCTTTACCTTTATCAAATTTCTTTTTCCAAGTGTTCCACTGAACAGTTGGTTTACACGTCGCCATCATGGCCGCGTAACCGCGCTTGTCTTTTTGAATCCTAAGACCCATTGCAAGCCCTGCGCCTTCAAGATTTCTTGGCAGCGCGCACGCTGCGGCTTTTGCCGCCGTACAACGGAATTGTCTGAAAGGAATGTCGGGCCATCCGTAGCGCGCAACTAAAATGTTTTTGTAAATACAAGTTTCAAAAAACGCATTGTGAGCCGAAAACTCAAAGCCTTCTAAAATAAGTCTTATCCAAAGATCTTTTAACTTTTCCGGTTGCTCACGCCAAGGTCTTGCTACGACATGGAAGGGGAGAAAATAAATGGTGGGCTCGCCTGAAATTTTAAAAGCAAGACACGTGGGTCTTGTCGACGGGTCAAGACTGTATTTGTAGCCGCCTGCCGTTTTTAAGTTAACGGCGGAACGGGTTTCAAAATCGAACGTGACCCGTTTTCGGTTCATTGCGCCTCAGAGTTCTCTACGTGTGCGGTCATTTTTATTTTACCGTTCTTAATTTGCTCTCGCAAAAACGCCAAGTCTTTTTTGATTTGAATCAAAGTTTGATCAAGCCAATGGTCGCCGTTTAGGCCGCCTTGCTCTTCGTGATTGATTGCGCAGTTTGCAAGAACGTGACAAGCCATGACCTGCACACTGAAAACAGCATGAGACATTTCTTCGGGCGTCTTTGAACTTGAAACCGCTTCGCTTAAGATTCTTAGGGCTTGGTCTTTACCTGCGCCAACAAGAGTCATCACTTGTTCGGGAGCAAGAGCCGGAGCTTTTGATTTAATTTCTGACATATATTTTGTCTCCTTATAAACGTCGATGAACCGCAATGATGTCGTGTTCCGCGACATAGCTTTCAACTTCGTTTGTGTTTGTTTTTATAATAACGTAAGTAGCCGCACATTCGGCGACGCCACATTTGTGAAATTTTATTTCAGTTATGAAACCGAAAGAATTGAATTCTTGCATTTTGTTTAAGCTATACTCAACTAAGTCGCCAATAGCAAATTTACTTTCGAGTTTCATGTAGTCTTTACCTCAACCTCGACGCCTAGTTCATTTTTAGAAACTACGGCCTCGCCGTTTTTAAAATCGATTTGAATCATCTTAAGCGGCATGTTGCGAGCAATTTCAAGCGTCGGGCCAAGTAGCGTCTCAATAGCTTTCATTTGTCTCTCGGTAACAACGTCGCCAACTTTTAAATCGCGAAGAGCCATAAGAGATTCGATGGTCTGAATTTGTTTTAGAGTCATAAGTCGAGCCCTTTCAATTCGTATTCTTTACATTTTGGACAAACTGGGAGCGTGTTTTTCGTCACCATTTGATTAGGTCTCTTAGGCTCGCGGTTTTCTTTTGCAGCTTTTAAAACTTCAATGTAGCGGTCAAGATACCAACGGGCTTTTTCTAAGTCTTCGACTTCTTTTGAAGGGTCTTTGTGCCCGGCGCGAGCGATGTATTTGGTGAGGTTTCCGATATGATAGTTCATCTTTTGGTCTTCGATGAATTCAATCACTTCGATTTTGCCTTTGTTGTAGTGAGACGGATGATTGACTGAATCGCTTTTAAAAGCGTCATGCACTCCCCAAAACTCTCTTATCTTTGCGTCTCGTTCAGTTTCGGCAACGAACGGTTTTTCGACAAGAACTTTTGCAGACACAAGGTCCACTAGAAACGACTCGCCTTCCTTGATGTTACAAGGCGCAATCGCTCTAAAATATTTTCCGGCTTCCGACATGGTCTTTACCCCTTTTTTAATTTTGGCTGAAGGGGCAGGGCTCGAACCTGCGCTAGGCACATTAACAGTGTGCTGCCTTACCAACTTGGCTACCCCTCAATTAGATTTCTCAAGTCAGCGGCCCTATACTGTTCGCAGTTCGGTTTTAGTTTCATTCGCAAACGGGCCGCTGAATTCAAAAATCCGGCGGCCAAGGTTTCTAGCCTTGAACCGCCGAAAGTGTTGTGCGCTCATTTTGGGACTCACAACCGCCCCGTACACCGTAACGAGCTAAGGTTTTCTCAGTTTTGTATGATCACGTCGGGGTCTAATACCGACAGAACTCTCGTGCTGAGAAAAGTTTTAAGTAAAGTCCTCTTCGTCGATGTCAGTATCGTCGGCAAAGCTATCATCGCCACTGTCTGCAACGGGCGAGAACACTTGTTCGACTGGTTTTTTACCGCCGAAAGACTTTCCGTCTTTTGTTTTTTGAACGTGATCTAAAATAAAGTGAACGCCGTATTTACCGCCGAATTCCCACACGCGTGCAAAAACATAAGCTCTTGCGTAACATCCGGGATAGAACTCAGATTGAACGATAATGGGTTGAACCTTTTGGTCCACGAGCCCGGGCTTTTGGTCTTCGTTTGAAATCGCTTTAATTGCCCAATGACCTTTGTAACCTTCGCGGTCTGCAAACTTTGGGTTGTCGCCGTCTGTTACCGGACTCTCGATGTGGTCAGGCCATGCGTCTTTGTTTGGCCCAAACTGCGCAACCTTCGCGGCCTTGATTGCCGCTTGCAAAGGTTTCAAGTCTCCGTTCTTTGGGAATAGCATGGTGACTGAATACTTCGGGGCCGCGCCTTTGAAGCCGCTTGGCTTAAATAGGTGCGGAAAAGAGACGCGGAATTCCGGCGTCAATATTCTTTGTTGATCTTGTACTTGTGACTTCGCTGCCATTTTGTTTCTCCTTTTCGGTCTTTACCGTGTTTGTGCCTTAATAGACTTATTTTCTGTATTGTTGTCAAAATCAAATTCTAGTTGACCCGACTCGTCTTTACGTGGACCAAAGTAACTTGTGTCCTCGTCGCTGTCTTCGCCTTCGATTTCATCGTCCATGAAACCTAACTGACCGCCCTCGTCTTCGTCAAACTCTTTTGGCGAAGCCTGTTCCGGCGGCACAACTTGTGCGGCTTTGGGCGCTGCTTTCGTCTTTACCGTTTTCTTTTTCTTTTTAGAAGAAATCGTCTTCGATGACTTTGACGCCTTTTTGTTTGATTTTAACTTCGCCTTTGGCGAAGGCTTTTTTGAAGTTTTCTTTTTCGTAGCCTTTTTCTTTGAACCCATTTGTTTCGTCCTTTCCGAAATCTATTTCATGCCCCGGAAGTGGGGCACTTTGAAAAATGTTTATCGCCCTCTCTAAACGCGCTTCGTTTTTGAGAGGACATTTTGATTTTGCTTTGCACCAATGACACCAAGAGCCTTCGTTGTATTCGTTCGGGTTTTCTTCAACTCTGTCGACAGCTCGCTTAAAATCGTCGACATAGGCTTTCAATTCTAAAATTGAAAGCTCCCAAAAGATCGGGCCGTCATAGCCTTTAATTCTGGGTTGATAAATCCAAAGTCTTACACGTTTGAAATTCCAACCATACTTATGCGCGAGTCCGATTCCGTAGAAAATCATTTGCAAGTTCTTTACCGGACTCACTGCATGACCTGCGCCGTACTTGTAGTCAAATACGTGCAGAGTTCCGAAGTGATCGACGACCGCGCCGTCAAACGTCCCAAACATTTCGGGATGAATGAAGGATAAATAGATTCTAGTCTCGACCATAACTTCGGAGCCGGGAGTCTTAGCGTAAAGACCCATGATGAAATTCGCAGCGTTCGTTCCGTGATGAATCATTTCTTTTGTGAACTGCCTACTTGCTTGAGGGTAGAAAACTTTTGTCGACCCGGCAAGAATCATAACTCGCAAAATATTTTCCAAAAGCTCGTGCGCAAGCGTCCCTTCTTTAGACCATTCAGTCTCTTTGTCGGGAACGCCTTCTGAAAGGGCTACCGAGCCCGGGCAATTAAACCAACGCTCGGCTCCGCTTGCAGAAAACTTTGAATGCGCACGTTCTTGATGGCTCATGAATTAGTTCGCTCTTCTTGTAAAGGTGCCGAACCGTTTCGAGCAATTTGATCATCGCGAATAGCTTTACCAATCCACATGTAACACTCTTCGAGTTTGGTGATAGCAAGTGCCTTAGCTCGGGCGCAGTCTTTTGATAAGGTGCCTTGAGCGTAACCAATTCCGCCGATAAAAGTTTCAAGCTTAGTAACTTGATCTTTTGCCGAAGCTTGATCTTGTTGGGCGCCCTCGTCGTAAGCGACGTAGTCAAACCGTGACATAAGTTTACACTTTCATTGCGGCAATGACGTCCGCGTACTGTTCGTTTTTCAATTCAGTAACGCTCGTGACGTTGAACTTCTTTTTTAAAATCGCAAGAACTTCTTTACGGTTGCTCGCAGTAGCCTTCGCCTTACAAGCATCGTTCACGTCGTTAACTGTCAACTTCTTTTTCGGAGCTGCCTTCTTGGCTTCTTTTGCCGGAGCCGCCTGCATGAAGTCCTCGTCGTCTGATTCAGCTTCTTGCGTGTCTTCGGTTTCAACTTCCGAACCGGAGTCGTCTTCGTCTTCAAAAGAGGCCGCAGCTTTTTTAGCCGCTGTCTTTTTCGTCGTCTTTACCGGAGCCGCTGCAAAGTCATCGTCTTCGTCGGTTGTGGTTTCTACTTCGGGAGCCGCTTGTTTTGTGATAGCTCCGTCCGTGTTCTTTCGTGAGGCTGCAAGCTTAGGCTCCATGCCCTCAAGCAAACCTGCCTGAAATCTTAATTGTGCCGCGATTTGTTGGGGAGTCGGAGCCCCTTGAAACGAAATCGTGATTTGCGTTGTATTCATGTCTTTACTCCTTTGGCCGTGTTTTCGGCAGTTATAGTCCTTACGGACATTTGTTTTAAAATCCTAATTCTACAGTCATAGCAAATGGTGATCACTTTACCCTTGGCCGCCGACCTTCGGTATCTAAGAGTTGTCGGGTCAACGTAGCATCTTGGGTTATGTCTATTCGTAGTCATCGCACGGCTCCGGTCTCATGCCGAGGGGCGCCCCGGCGTTTAAATAGTATCTTTCAATATTGTCGCGAAAGCCGGCAACGCCTTCGCAGGGAACAGCTTTTCGGCATTCAAACGGTTTAACTGCATGAATCTCGCAGCGGTTGTTTATTAAGAACACGCAGCGCCCGGGACGGCGTTGATTGATATGTGAGCGGATTTTGTCATTCACTGAATCAACGCCTCTTTTTCTAGGAGCGTAAACGTAAGGCGCCATTCCAACTTTGGGATTCGATGCGTGATCAAGAATCAAATAGTCATTTACAAATTCATCAAAAGGAACTTCTAAGTAACTTGCCGCAAGTTCAGCTTCGCCGGGAGCAAACCAACCGGGTTGGCCTTCGCACGCAGAGACACAATGTTTGCAAGTGCAGCTCTGTTCTTTACTCATTGAAATCTCTCAAGCGTTTTGCATCGATTTT
>CAZZDD010000014.1:0-41971 GCA_964652185.1 uncultured Candidatus Peribacteria bacterium
CTTGTCGTTTGACACGGTCTTCTTGACCTCACACTTCGTGACTTCAGCTCTAAATGTTAGTGGTGTCATCTTTCCCTTTCTTCAGTAGCAAACTCACCGTTGAGTCATGGAGGCGCAAATTAATCGCAATCATCCGATTTGTGTACCCCTTCTCCTTGAGTGCGTATACAAGCTTTTCCTTTTCTGGTGTTAGTCGTTTACCCTTCATGTTTCATTACCTCCCGCATCTCTATAATCATTTTCTTGAGTTTATCTGCCTGTTGTGTCGTAATACAAAACCCTGCAACTCCCCTTTCGGAAATAGCTTTTGGAGCATTGACTGTCCGAAGAATAGCCGATACCTCATCAACGTAAAATCTATCTCCAAAATATGTCGTTATAGCTGATGCGCCAAATAATTTCATATATCAACTCAGTGCTGTGGGCAAAGAACTTGCCGAGTAGTGTTTTTCAGCAGGTCTTACACCTGTCTTAGTCCGTTACTCGTATAGTCATCCTCGCTTCGGTCTTCGGGGAGACGTTTAGGCTCCTCCGGCTTAGTTTTGAAAGACCTACCTGTAAAGCCATCCGCAGCACTCAATCGACAACTCAGCGAGCCGGGCGAGGGAAAATACTGAAACCTCGCCATTTTTCTTTTCTTATGCAGTCGGCTCACTCAATTGGTAATTACTCCCACATCTCCACTTGCAATTCCATCTTCTCATCTTTAACGTGCTTAACCCGTTCTTTGTACATATGGAGTTCAACGACTTGTTTGTCGTTAAGGATGACTCCACTATGTTGTAGAAGATCAAGAGTACATTTGCCAACATTGTCAATGTCACCATCTCGACAGGTGTACAGCCACACATATACGATGACATCTCTGTCGGTATAACGACCTTTATTTCCATGTAGTAACCTATGTCCTGCTTCCTTAAACCACGCTTGCCCTTTGTCACTTATGTATGTCTTGGCGTACCCGCTTTTACAGGACACTCGGTAGAGTGCATTGACTGATACT
The DNA here is from genome assembly GCA_964652185.1 of uncultured Candidatus Peribacteria bacterium. Classification (GTDB taxonomy): domain Bacteria; phylum Patescibacteriota; class Gracilibacteria; order Peribacterales; family Peribacteraceae; genus DALYDP01. The sequence goes on from CAZZDD010000014.1 coordinate 1,004, forward strand.
GGTTTAGGTAGAGTTATTTTATTCATTCTTCTTTGAGTGAGTCTAAATCATCCTCAGTTTGTGATACGGCGGCTCTATGAGCATCTAGCGCAAACTCTTGCCCTCTATCTCCCCATTGTTCAGTCCACGCTACCACGTTTTTATATGCCTCCAACTTTCCCCGTAGATAGGCTTCCTCCCGGCCTTCCCTTCGGGCGTGTTCGATCTGGGTGCGGAATACTTTTAGGATTGCGTTAAGCTCTTTCCCTATGTTTTTCTCTGTGTGACCACCACCTTCAAGAATAGCTAAAACTAACTCTCCACCTAACTCTTCCCACGCTTCATTTTTTGGTTCAGTAGTTTCCATTTTGGAAATATCTTGTTTTTTCATTTTGGTTCGGGTGTTACTCCAAAAACGTCTTTTACTCGTTGGCGTACATCTTCTATGGCTAAATTATAGGCATCGTTCATATATGGATTAAGGTACGAGTCTCGCTTCTCCGGCAAACACTTCAGCACTTCGGACAGAAGGGCGGATTTGAGTTTCTTCTTAAATTCTTCATTCCAACAATCATATTCAGGTAAATACTTCCCTATCTCAGTGTCGATTTTATTGGTTTGTTTCATTTTTGGTTGCTTGTATATAAGTATTCTGGGTATTAACAATCGTATCTTTCTTGATGGTTAGATTTGTTGTTATGTCGCCTATGATTCCCCATAGTATGAGTATAGAGCTGAGATTATCTAGCATAGCTTCCACTCCATTTTCTGGGGTCTTATTCCATCCAAAATACCAGGTTTCACCAATCCACAGACCTAAACCAATAAATCCTAAAAGTGCATACTTATACTTCATTCCTTCTCCTCCCCATCTACTGCCTCTCTTGTACACGTTTGATCTTTGGTCTTGTATTCCTCTCGTTTTACATTCTCTTTTGAAGTAAGAATTTTCCATCCGTCATTTGTTGCAACGCCCCACAAGTAAACGTCCCACATTGTACCGTCCTTGCTTAATTGCACGCTTACCTGCCGATATTTAAGCGTAAAAGCAGATGTAAAGAAATACCACAATATTTTTAATAATGTCATTTCTCCTCCCCATCTACTGCACGACTAGCGGCTGTGAGGGCTTTGTTCAGCTCCCCCTTCAGCTCAGATAACATCTCTAGGTTTTTATCTTTTTGGGGATGCTCGAAGTCATATATAGTTTCTTCTACTATCTCCCATGTCCGTTTCTGAAGGTTGTACTCAACCGACTTTATGATTTCGTTGCGTTGGGTGAGGAGGATAGATTTAGTTAATTCTGTTAATAAATCCAAGGGATATCCATTCTTACAGTCACAGGTTTTGTGAACCCAGGAAGCACATTTAATTTCATGCCGGAACAATAACTCATCCGCTTTGTTTCTAAACTCCTTGAGTACCTTTTCTATGTATGGATCGTTAGGGTTCATTGGTTCTCCTCCATTTCATCGTCAAACATTCCGCAAGCCATACACTTGGCTATTTTTGTAACTCCGTGTATTTCCCATACCCTAGATTCTCGTGCGTCCATCCATTCAACAGGCATAAATAGGTGTCTGCCTGACATGGTTTTGGTGCAAATAGGTCTTATTTTCTTTTTCATTTTCCCCCCGTCCCTCGGATGTGGGTTAGTGGTCATATTATTTTTTCAAAGGAAAAGGATTGTTCGGATCATGTGAAATAAATCCTTCAATCCTCCATCTCATTGGCGGTTCTTCGTTATCTTCTATTCCTCGTTTCGGTTGTCTCATTTCTGCCTCACACCACTCACACTCATAGAACTTAATATCTGCGCTATCGGCCTTTACAATCCATTGATGGTCGTATAAATCACATATTTTCTTTTTCATAAAATCATCCAGTACAGCGTCATAAAGATGGTCATATAAATTTATATAAATAATCTAGTCTTTCGTCGTCGGGTGTGAGGGAGAGTTGTTGAAGGTGGTATTTATAGGACTTGCCTTCACCAGTTCCATTACAACTGTGACACTCTGGTTCTTCCTTTGGCATTTGATACCTATCACTGACTCCAAAAAACTCATACATTTTTCTGTCGTAAGCGTCTTCTCCTGAGAAGTCTTTATTTTTGCCGATTAAATCAACATACTTATCGTGTTCCTCGTTATTCCATTGTCTCCACATTGGATGCCAAATAACACCCTCTCCTTCGCATTCATCACACTTAGTTTCCTCTCCCCAAAAAGCCTTGGCGAAGTCGTGGGAGAAGATGATTGCAGGTAAATAAGCTGTGTCCAAACAAACGCCATCTTTGATGCAGAAGTCCCATAGACCAACGTCCCACCCGTTCCCTACAGCTTTCTCGATAACTGCCGCCAATTTTTGTTCTTGTGTTAACATAATTTTCCACACCGTGTGCAGTAATACTTGCCGTTTATTTTCTGTTCTAAGTCAGAACCACATACGTCACACCAGTCATTGATAAACCACCATATTCTCTGTAATAGTTTTCTCATAATAGGCTCCAATATATAATCATTGTTGCAGTCATGGTTATGGCTAAAATTAGTCCTGTGTGTTCCATTAGTAACTTAAAAATACTCGTATTAAATGCCTAATATAGTTCCAGATCGTTTTCATAATTTCCTCTGAGGCGAGCCGTACCGGGGAGGCATTGGCCCACCTCGCAAGAAGTTATTCAAATATCCTTGATAGATTGTTAAACTTAATCCAGTATTCCGTTTCCTCTTCTACTTTCCGTTTGTGCTTACGTGCGTTTTTCCGAATGAGTTTCTTATACTGTTCGAATGTACTTACCTTATTGATGTTCGAGACAACTGATACCGACCTTTCCATCCAGTCGGCTATCGCGGTCATACTCATGACTGACTCATCAAGGTACCGCTTTATTTGGTCAAACTCATCTTGGTCTATCTTCATAGTTTCACCTCCTTGTCGCGAATACTAATAGCGTTCAACAGTGCCGTCTTCCGGCGTCTATATAAATCTTTATCTGGGTTTTCGCCGTTGGCTTTTCGTACTTCAAACTCTTTATACAGGTCACTTATTTGCTCCTCATATGTTGGTTGATCGTACATATTTGTATACCTTTTGTGTTCTCTCTATTGCGCTTCGCGCACCCCTCCTCCTTGTCCACCCTTTGAGCCTTGCTGAGCTATGCCGCATTCCTTTGGGTACTCCCTCCTGTATGGTTGTGTACTTGATACAGGCCAAGCGAATGTATGCGTATATAGTCGTTAGGTCAACTAGCTTGTGTGTTTCCTTTTAATTGGCGAACCTGATTACTCAGGAAAGAGTGAGTAGCTAGCACTCTGCCTCCCTGAGACGTTTTCCGTCTCTAGCTCCTGTCACTTTGCGAGTAACAGGAATTAGAGCCGCGCAAAGTTAAAACAAACCCATCTGAGCCTTAGGCTCTTCTATAACGGGTTGTTCTTTATTCTGGAAGTATTCAATGATTTCTTTAACGGGCGTAAGCGGGACTCTGGGATGGAGGACAAAGTGTCCTGGAGTTACGTTCTCTATGTTGTGGCCTTCTTCACGCAGTTCTTTAATCCGGGCGTTATATTGGGCTATTCCTAGGCCTTGAGGACGTGGCATCATAAACTCATACACAAACGCGCCTGCGGTACCTCTATCAAGGAGTAGTTCTAGTATTCGTTGTGTTTGTGTTTTATCTTTCATGTTGGCAGGTAAAGACTAATCGTATTTTCTACTCGGCCTAGAGTGATGCTTGTCTAGGCCGAATTGCTTTCGCAACAACCTTTGCTATACGTACTGTGTAAATGCTACGTCTGGCCTCGAAGCCAGGTGAAGCGGGTACAGCTAGGCAGTTAGTTGCTGTCAGACCATCCCGCCTCATCTGATTTAGAGGCTTCACGTTCTTGTTTGTTAAACATCACGCAGTAACTCTCATTTGACTGGCTACCGCATAATGGCTCTCCATACGTGTCTATTGAGTACTTATATCGTCCTTCTAGTATTGTTTTCCCGCATCGAGCACATTTATAGTGTGTGGTCATAGTGTTATTGCAAGTAATACTCCTAAAATAAATCCCATCCCGATAAGTGTGAGTACAGCCATGAATGCTATAAATAAATACCGCTCTTCTACTTTGTCATTGTCATGTATTGGTTCGTTTCCGCCTCCCATATATTCCTTTTTGAGTGTTGCAGTGGGGCTTACTCTCTCACGACAGTAAACCCCCGTGAGACTCAAAACTTGTCTACTGGCATTGGTGGCTCGTCTAATACTGGTTCTTTGGGTTTCCCCGCGTCCCAGTCGACATAATCACACCCGCTATTTGTATTGGTTAACGGATTCCATTTCCTGTTCTCGCATTGATGGAACTTCTGTCCGTCTTTCTTCGTTTTCTCAACGAGTCTGGCCCCGTCTTTAGGGCATATAACGCCTTCTACATAGGTCTTAGGTATACCCATACCTCCGCCTTTAAATCCTCTCTCTTGAGGTTTGTAGCCTAATGCTTCAAGTTTGGCCTCAAGTAAAGTAACTTTCTCAAGGAGTACTGTTCCGGTTGTTTCCCGTAGCGTTAAAAGAGCCGGATATCCCTTAGTCGTTGTCACTGACAGAGTGATACTTGCCGGTGCTTCTGGTAAATCATTCGTACTCATAGGATTGTTGACCCCGCTAACTTATCAATAACTTCTTTATCCGTCTGGTAGTTCTCGGTAAGCGCTGTTAGTAAGTCAACGGGTAAGTCTTTGCCGACACTAATACTGATAAGTTTCTTATCTCGTTTGTCGGCTAGTTTTTGATAGTCTTTGTGGTCCATATGTCACCTCCTTAGTTACAAAGTTTTCCATACCATGCTGAGAAGTTACCCCCTCGGCCTTTGTATATCTGGTACGCTTTGTCGATGTTGGCTTTGTAGTTAGTTTTCTGTTCTTCAGTGAGTTTGTGCCAATAGTCATTTAACTGCGCGACACCGTGATCTTTAGATTTCGGAGCGTCATTATTTTGACCGACTGCTGCTGCTCTTAACCCGCTTTCGCTATAGAAACAGTTGATAGCCCGTACTACAACGTGCTTACCCTCTTTTTCAAATACGCGGGCTATGTAGGCTACTATCGACTCAAGCTCTGAGGGGGTAGGTTCTGGGGCTAAGATAGGGGTTGAAGTAGGAGTTACGGTCGGTACTTCTACAACAGTTTTTACTATCTCGTCACTGGCATAGACATCTCTTACGATTACCCGGCTTGATGGGACAACCGTTCGGACAATGTTGTTTTCCTTGTACAGCATGAGAAGGGCAAACAAGAGGCCGGATACTAACAGGATCATGAGTAAAGTTACTCGTCCTTTGTTATATCGGTATTTCTTAGCGTACTGATTTGTTCCTTTAACGGTTCTCATGTTGCTCCTTTAGTTTTTCTCTATAACGTCTAATTGACCAACTAACCCCGCTTAAACTTATGCCGTGTATTTTTGCTATCTCTCTCATTGACTTTCCATCAAGAAACATATCTAATGCTTTTTTTGGATCCATCGGAGGTCTATAAATAAGCCCTTCTTTTTCTTCTTGTAATCTGATAGCATTAACTATTGACTGCGAGGTGACTCCCATGACTTTGGCTATTCCGTCATAAGAGTCACCCTGCTTCCGCATCTCATATGCTTTTTTATGATCAAATCTTCTATTTCGTCCCATAGGTTCTTACAAATGTGAAATTAATTACTGTAGAGAAGAGGCTGTATTTTGCGACGTGTCGCTGTCTGATACTTTTGCGACTTCTCTAAAACTAGAGTATCACGGTTAATATCTCTTGTCAAGATAGTAATTTTATTTTTTATTTTTTGATCATATTTTATTTAATGCGTATTGATATCTCCGACAGCTTGTCTGCTTTTTTGAAATAATAGTCTACCAGTCCGGCTGTTGATTTCATTGGTTTTCCATCTAGTTTGAGCTTCTTACGTGCAAGGTCTATCCACATTTCAGCGGCGTGCATTAATGCCTCTTTTACAAGATGCTTTTCGTCTTCGGACAATACTAACAATCCAATCACCTCCTTTTAACTCATCTAAATAGACTATTATAGGCTTTATTGTCAACTCCCCCGCACTTCCCCCGCTTGCGGAGTAGAGGTACAAACATAGCTTAGAGGTTCTTAGAAGAGGTTTTAGAGGCATAAAAAACCCGCCTGTTAAGACGGGTTAGTCCTCGGGTTACTTGAGTAGTCGCAAAAGTAATGTGAGGATTACTAGTATACCATGTCGTACAATCAAATCTCCCCTCCTGCCCCTTCATGGTTCTGTACTCCCGGTACGATCTTATCAAGCCGGTCTATCCGATGTTCATGGTTCTCAAGCGCTTTACTATGGACAAATAAGATTACTTCTTCATGAAACTGTCTGCCTTCAAGCCCTGCTACCCGTTCTTCCAGTTCTCCGGAATTTCCGGATAACTCAGTTTCTGTAAATGGAGCTATAAAGAAAGCCGGTAAGGCTTTGAAGAAGTCACGCCGGTTTATCTGGTTTTCCGTTCGCTCGGTCATACAATACAGTAAGTGGTTTTCCCACTTCACAATCAATACCCCTCTTTTGGGCTTCTTCATTTAATACCTCAAAGTATGGAGTGTCACGGTCAATCTCCATCCATTCCTTGAGAGTTGGTTTACTTGGTACGTCTATTTCGTGTCTCATCCTGAATACCTCGTTAAGTTTTCGTAATCCTCGTCTTCTAAGTCCGGCATTAACATATCCCAGCCATTGGCCGGGTAGGTATAGTCAAGCTCATCCCCCCAACGCACTGAGTCCTGGTATCTCACCATCTCATCCTCCCAATTGTGAAGCGCTTGTGGATCAGCCCAATCAGGGGGCATTTTAGGTGGTTCTGGTCTTTCTTTTTCCATATACTTCACCTTCTTTCTGTACACAATATGTTATCATAGTAACAATGAGGCGGGATGTCCCCGCCCGGACGACCTGGTTTATCCAAGTTCAAACCGCCTCACTTATTTTAGAAACCACTGAGTCCTTTTTCTCCTAAAAATCCTTCGTTTCTCGTTGCTTTTGGCTGGTTCATTGCATCCTTATGCAACCACTCCGATAATCCTGATAGAATTGCAATTGCTCCCGCAACCACCACTGTCTGTATCTCAATCTTTCCTAATTGCAATTGTGATATCAGTAAAGGAATAACTGCAAACAATGCTGTCCGTAAGAGTTCTTTCAACCCTGCTGTAAATGACTCGCCCATATATATCACCGCCTTACAATTTATTGTCTGTTAAACAATGTTAATATTTGATTTAAAAATCCCGTTGTCCACGACACAATAAGAGCGACAGCACCTATAAACCACATAAGCCATCTGATTTGTTTATACCCTTCCTCTACTTTTAAAAATCGCTGGTATGTCTGTATTGGTTTGACTTCGGCTATTATTTTCTCAATTTCCGAGAGACGAATTTCCACTTCCTGCATTCGAGTTCTCATACCATCTCCCATAAGTTTTACGTCCTGGGACATATTGTCAAATTTATTATTAAGGACTATGAGCAAATCTCTGTCTTGTCGGCTAAATACTTCTGGTTGTTCCATTACTTTCTCCTGAATATAAAGTCTAAAATAGCCCCTAAAAATGACTTTCCAGGTGGTGAAGCTGTAGGGGTAGGTTCTTTAGGAATAGTAGGTGGAAATACAGTAGTTTTGACCTCTTCAATGTAATTATCAGTAATTGTTTCCTGAAGGTCTAAGTTCTGGTCTTGGACGTCGACCAAATCGTCTTCCTTTTTTAATAATCCTTCGATTTTTCCCGTGATTGCAGGGAATTGGTTCTCACAGTCTAGTTGCTTTGATAGGGCTATCTGTTGGTCTTTATAGGTATTGTTTTGTCTTTTTAGATCATCCCGTTCTGTCTCAAGGTCAATAATTGTGGGTTTTAACTCCTTCTCGATCTTATCAACCAGCATCACGTGGTCTTTTAAACACGCTTCTAAGGCGTCTGGATTAGGTTGAGGTATTGCTTGTGCTTTTGGTCTAAGCCATCCTAACACTCCTTTATATGACGTATAACTTATCTCTTTACATAATGTTCCGACAGGATCGTTTTGACTAAAACACTTGAAATTTTTAACAGTTGCCTCCGTGACTACTGCGATATGTCCGTACTTCCCGTAGGTAGACCCCCATATCATTATGTCCCCTCTTTGGGGCACCCCAGTGGGTGTATTTGCGATTCTTGTGTAATACTCGGACAAGTATGTATCCCATACGTCTTTTGCTCCTGGGATTGGTTTACTTTGTGGGAATCCAAGTACTTCTTTAACATACTGGCGATATAAATCTACGCATTGAAATCCGTAACTCGAATCGTAATCAATTCCTTTTCCGTTATATTTAGTAATAAAGTCTTGTAATGTCATAGGAATTTAAAATCTCCGCTACTTGTAGGAAGAGTGTAGGTAATGGTTAAAGTTGGTTTATTGCTTGCGGAATCTGCGGTGTTGTACCAGATGTGAGAATTGGCTCCGCTACTCCATGACCCGCCAAATGTTCCTGCTATATCCCACCCGTCTTTTAACGAAAATCCGCTTATTCCGGTTTTACTGATATTGGCTATGCCATTTGCGTCTAGTGTAAATACATTGTTATCGGAAGCAGTAACACCTGCGTAGGATAAATTAGCAAACGAAGTCGCGCCCGTTTGTGCATAGTCGCTATTAGCAAGAGTCGTCCATGCGGCGGGAGTTGCAGCGGCAATATGGGATACTTGATCGCCTATAGCGTTAGCTTTTTCATTGGCATACAGCGTGATGGTCGCTGCGGTAATAGTGGCTGCGGCTGTAAGCGGAGATGTGTCAAATCCCCATATAAAACGATATATTGAGCCGAATTGATTTGTAGTTGTTGACGCGGCAATATAGATACCGCTACTTGTTGAAGTACCGACGTTTGCATCGTTTCCTGCTCCCGCCCGGATAGTTGCGTATGCTTCATCTACGGCGGATCGTCCCACATATCCGTCAACGGGAGAATTAGTCGAAGTTCCGGGATTATATGTTGCAGAGGCTAAATAGATAGAAGGATAGTTCCGTGTCTCGGTGAGTCCTGAAAAATGACCAAACGCTTCGGTTATATTCTCAATTCTTCGGTATTCGTCTGCTATATTCATCTTCTCGATAATTGGAAGAAATAGTGTTGCCACCGGGTGTTTTGAGAAGAATGATCCGCGATAGATATCTCCCTCAATATGTTCAACGAAAGAGTTTTTAGTAATTGAAACGACGTTTCCGATTACTTTGTTTGATCCGATAGAACTGAGAAGGTGTTTGCCTTCTCTTGTATTGGCGAGTTTAAGAAGTTGTTTATACGTCATTTTCTCCTCATCTTGGGCATTTTTACCGTCATTTTCGGTACCTTTACCCGGCTCCGTTTCACTTTTAACTGTTTTATCTTCGGATATTTGAATGTAGGCTTTTGTTTTTTTGCCATAAAAAAAGACGGGAAAAATCCCGTCATAAGTCAGCAAGACCTGACGGCTGTAGTATATCGTGTGAAACAATAGATTACAACCTATTTTTTAAGTTCTTCGATGACGCCCTCTGTTAGTATTCCTTTCGCTTTCCAGTCTTTAAGTAACGCTATCTTCTCTTCACGGGTTTTTCCTGATAGTTCATCCCGAATGTATTTTGCCCGCTGTTGGACAGGGAGTGAACGGATAGCCCGATCAACGGGTTGGACATTAGCCGCTTGGTCTTTTGCAACCGATTTCATTTTCTCAATTACCTTCGCCCGTTCGTCTTTCGGAACACTTGCAAGGGTTGATTTAAGTATTTGAATCTTCGCTTCCCGTGTTGGAGCCGCTTTAATTTCAGCAACAAGCTTTTCAGCCGTTTTACCCCGTTCGTAGCTTTTTAACGCGCCTTCTTGTTTTAATTTACCGTATTGCTCAAATACGGCGTTCTCTGCCCTGCCTCCGGTGGCTTGAGTAAACCTTCGCTGTAAGTTTCCGATTGGCCCTTCTCCTTGGGCTTGGTCGGGAGGGACAACACCTGTTGCTGCCAATGCTTTATCTGACATAGCCAATACTTGACTTCCTGCCCCTGCTGCTGCGGTTCGAATAAAGTTCTCTACCCGTAGTGGTGACGTATTAGTAAGCTTTCCTATTCCTCTGGCTGTTGCTGACGTATTGGGTCTGACTTGTGCCTCCGGTGGTAAATCAGCCATCTTATCCGGCACAATCTTATTACCCGTAAATAAGTTCGTATTCGTGTAGTCCTCAATAAATGGTTTGGTCATTTGCGGAGTGAAGGTTGACGCAAGTTTATTGGTTGAACTAAAGTCAAGGGAAGTTCCTGCGGTAATAAGGTTGGTTGCTATCTCGCTAAATCTAACGGGATCCATTCCGGCTGATTGCTCCATCGGCCTCCGAACTAACGCGGTTAAGTTCGAAAGTCCCGGAGGCAGAGGAATTTTAATCACGTTATACCGATCATTTTCATTAAGTTTGGTATTCGGCATGATAAGGATTAAGTTATTTTCTTTTTCATAGTCCTGAATATCCTCATACACTTTCTTTCGTCCGGGGTCGCTCATGTTCCACGCGGTAGCTGCTGCAACGGGCATAAAGAGGCCTACTGCAATCTTGGTACTCGTTCCCTTTGGATTGGTTTGTAAACTTCTTACTAACGCTCTGGAGCCCTGTATACCCGCGTTAAAGAACGGAATAATGTAATTAACGACCCGTCCAACGTCTCCCTTGCGGTAGAAGTTAGCGGTATTCTCGCGGGCGGCTTTTGCTCCTAACAATGCCGCGTCTTGGGCTGTTCTTCCTTCTTTTAACAAGGCTTGTTTTGTTCCGGCATACTGTTGGACGCGGGTTATTTCCTCAGTTCTCCCGACCATATTTTCAAACGCTCTTAGAAGTTCTGCCGGGTTTCGTACCGTGTATGCGGCTTTTGATAACTTCGATCGTCCTGCCCGAATGCGGTTGATTGATAGGTTTGGAGCAGTTCTCGATATATCAAAACTTGTGCCTCCGGCGGCGTTTCTTACGACCTCGTCATAGAGGTCGTCATGTTTAAACGCTGCAAAGAGTGATTTAACAAATATGCCCGGATTTGCTATGGAAGTACGCGCGGCTTTATTGGAATTGATAAACCCGGTGATCTGGTCTTTGAGTAAATTGGTAAGGGCAAATGGGGCATTGAGTCCTGTCGCGCCAAGCTGTAACACGCGGGTTGGGACGCTTAATACTTTTAAGATAATGTTCATTTGCTCTTTATTGAGGTTCTTGGCTGCTGCTGCAAGTTCGGGAGTCGTTGCAAATGTTTTCTTAACTCCATTCTCGATATACGAGAAGGTATGGGGTGCGCTTTCCCCTTTCGGAAGTTCTTTGACAAGGTCTTTAAATCCCGGCAATGATTTATATCCTGCAAGCTGGCGTGCTGCAACGTTTTTCTCGCCCTGTTCAAACGCAGTTTGGGTCTTTAGAAGAAGCGACTCAAGCGGGCTTTCAATCAACCGATCTGACCCCTCAAGCTTTTGAACTACGGTTTGTTTTGAGAGTGATGCGACTGCTTTAGTTGACCCTTGATACGGAGTTGCTTTTTCAACTTCATCAAACACCCGTTGAAGCGGAACGTATTCTGGATATCTCTTTTTTAGGTACTCAGCTAATTTCTTATCAACCAATCCCCTATCGACTGCGTAGTCAAGGAGTTTTTGGCCATATTGGCTTACTTGTTGGGCGTACTGTTCGTATTGCGGTGCTAGGTCGTCAATAAGCTGTTTATCACGCACTAAATCCCGTCCAGTTTTTTTGCCATACTGTTCGACTCGTGCTGCGTGTTTTGCAATCAAGTATTGGTCAAGGGCTTCTAGGTCTGGGGCGTTTTTAATCACGTTTTCAAGTCCATTATCCTGGGCAAATTGGGACGCGAGTGTTTTGCTTCGTAGCACTCTATCTATTTGGAGGCGCACATCTTGTTTGGGAAGAACTTTAAACTTACCCGTCTTTTCAGCGGCTGTTAACGCGTCCTCAATCGGCGCGGTTGAGTCAACCATCTTCGTCTTTATATCCTGAAGTAAGTTATACCCACGTTGTTTGAGTCCGGCTACTGTCCCCTTTTTAGCCTGGTTTTTGGCTTTAGTGAGTTCCTGTAAGTAGTCCTGAGTATTAGGCACTTTCGGCGGGTTTGCTTCTTTAAACGCCTGAGATGCTTTGTTAAGTTTATACTCCTCTATCTTTCGTGATGCACCCTGGGCTATCTTGTCAAGAGATGGTGTTTCCGCAAACCCCATTCCTGGCACATTTGCAAGTCTATTTTGTTGGGATAAATCAACAAGTGCCCTGATCTTTGCCTGGGGGGTTTTAAGTGTATTAATCTGTTTATCTGGTAGCAACTTAGCTGAGAGGCGCTCAACAACTTCTATAGCCTGTTGTTGAATACGTTTAACAGCCTCTTTTTCTGCAGCATTAAACCCCTGTTTAGTAGCGTGTCCCCCAACCATTTCACGAGTTACGTATTTTTTGGCGTTCATTAACATGTCCTCAGCCTGTATAAGCTCGTCCATCGTCAATTTGTCCATTGAGAATTTAGATTTTAATCCTGCCTTCTTCCCGCGTGATCCAGGAATGACGCTACCGATTGCAATTCCCGTGAGAGCATCCATTGGCGTGTATTGCTCACGAAGTCCCGCTTTATTGGCTCCTATAGCAAGAGGAGCATATGCTCCTTCTTGAAGTGCTGAAAATCCAACGCGGGGAGCGGCTTTTAACGCAACGCGTCCCGCAACATTTGTTGCTAGTCGTGAAGTTAAGGGCATAGCAGCCCTTGAAAGCGGAGCGCTCATGCGGGCGACCTGTGGTATCGCGCCTATTCCTTTTCCGACGACTCCTATAGGATTAGCAAACATACCAGCTACATTTCCGGCAATGTTTGCAGCTTTCTGTCCCCTTGATAGTTGACTAAAGCTACTTTGATTGGCGGTCACCTGGGGACGAGCGAGTCCCATACTAAATGAATTAGTAAACCCAGTAGAAAAAGGTACAAGTCCTGGCACTCTTTGTACTTGGTTTTGGATATTGGCCGCCATTGGAGACTGTCTAATAAACTCTGGGGTAGCACGGACGGAGCGGGGAAGGTCTTTAATCCCCTGGACGGTGTTAGTTCGAAGGTTCTTTAGTAAGTCCCGTGTGCGGTCGAATATTGATGCCATACATAGTGGTTATTAGATCTGGTTTAATAGACTTTCAAATTCGTCTTCTTGAGTATTCTTCTGTGACCTGATTTGACCCGTCATTTCTCCCCGTGCGTTCATGCTGACTTCCGGTACAAAGTTAAATCCGGTAGGCGCAAACTGTTGGTTAAACGTCTGGGCTGTTGCCATGAGTTTATTGATGTAGTTGGGGTCTTGGGCAATTGGCGTTAGAGCGGCTTGTTTCTGCGCTGCCCACTGTCTAAGTGAGTTATCAAATTGCTGTTGCTGTTGGGTTATCTCAAATATCTGTTGCTGGACTTGCTGTAAAAGTCCTGCACGGGCTTGTGATTTAGCTGATGCGGCTTGCCCGCGTGAATTATTGATTTGGTTCAGTCCTTGTATAAGTACGTTTTGGATCTTGGCTTTTTCATTAGCTACCCAGTCCTGGATTTGGGTAGCACGTTCTGAATAGTAGTTTTTAATCCGTCCGAGTTCTTGGGTTGCATTTTGACGAACCTCGTCAAGCGATCCCGTTACTCCTGCAATTCTTCGTGCTGTTTCAACACCTAATCTTTCTGCTAGTGCTTCTGATACTGAGGAGCTTGATATACCGAGTGCCGACATTTGGGCGTTATTAGTTTGTTGCTGTTGCCTAAAGAGGTCGCGGGCTTGCTGCATGGCACTTGTGCCTTGTCTTTCAGCAGTTGAGAGGTTTTGCTGGACGCCTTGTTCTTTTGTTGCCTGTTCTGCGCCAAGACTTGTTCGTGTTGCAGCGGCCTCGTTGGTTATTTGGCCTTCTGCGGTTCCTGCTTGTCCACGAAGGCCTTGTTCTGCACTTCCTAACATGCTCATAGCCTGATCGTAGTCCGCGTCAATCTGAGCGTTCATATTGTTTTGTTGGGACTCGAGAAGTCTGCGGTATTCGTCTTCTTGTGAGGGGTTGCGGCTCATCTTTCCAAGTTCGGTAAGTCGTGAGTCGCCACCTCCGCCTCCACCACCGCCTGTATTTTGGTTTAACCTGATAACGTTGTCATTTAGAAAAGAAGCGCCGGGAGCTTGAGGGCCGTATACAGGGGCTTGATAATTAGATGTGCCAAGTACTGGTCCCGCTGCTTGGGGCTGAGGACCAATGAGGTTACTACCGCCTTGAGGTGTAGACGGTCTATTAAGCGCACCTCCTATCCGCTCTGTCAGACCAAAATCGGGAAGTGCATATCCTCCTATTTTCCATGAACCTGCGTGTCCTATTGCCATAAATTGACTAGCTGATGTATAATCATTTAATGAGACCTATAGTACGAATACTATTATCTATTGCCTTTTTTGTTTTAATATTTGTTTTCATAAGTTCCTTGTTTTTAAAAGACTTTGGGGAAGTTAAATGTCTTCCTTTAAAAATCTTTTGTACCTATTAATTTCCTAATTCTAGTTTTACCGCCCCACGTATCTGTCTTCTTATGACACTCTATACACAGTGTCCTGCCGTTATCTATATTCCAAAACTCTTTACATCTAATTGCGTCTTCTAAAGTTTTTATGCTGTGCTTTTCCAGCAATATTGCTTTTGGTACGATATGGTCTGCTTCGAGATTATGCCCTCTTTTGTCACCGCACCATTGGCATTTATAACTGTCTCTTTTAAAAACGCTCTCTCTCCAAAGTAGATAGATTTTTTGAGTTTTTATTCGATCTACTAGTTCCGTTTTACCGCCCTGCCAGTTCCAATGTTTCTCTCCTTTATAATGAGGTGGCATATTCCCATTTTCCTTTGTCACCTTCCTCATGTGTTCTTTATAAGATTGAGACTGTTTTGTTCCGAGTCTGTTTTGATTAAAAGTCTGAAAATACTTGAAGTTTTTAGGTTTTTGCCCTTTCTTATTTTGAGAAAGTTTTTTATTTGCGCAAACTCTACTACAAGTCTTTCGACCTTTATATCTACTCTCTACTTTAAATGTGCATTTACAGATAGGACAAATCCTATCTTCATTATTACTGGACATATTTATCCAGTCATCTGTACCCGTTTAGAGTTAAGGTACAGGTGACTGCTCTAAACTAACTTTAACCCTACTTCTTCCGCTTATTCACTTTCTTTTTAGCGGACTTCTGACTTTTATTCTTCCGGTACTCATCAAATGCTGCCTGATTTACCGGAAACTTCTTATTACTTCTTTTTCTCATTTTTGCCAATAAAAAAAGCGCCCTTGGGCGCTCATGAGTTGTAAACTTTGAACTACCGATATTATAAACCCCTATACCACCCAATGCAATAGATTATTGATCAACTAATGTGACTATGGCATCGACGTTTCTAGCCCCTAAATCAATAGGTGCATAGTCAACCGCAAACACATCCCCTGCGCTATATGCTGGCGTCTTGATAGATGCAGTTGAGACAAACGTACCCCCGGTAATCATTGGCCTACCTATTGAATCGAATATTGATACCCCGTTCTTCCTTACATCAAAAAAGACGGTTGGTTGGGATATATTGGCATTAAGCGTTACATTGATAAAATTCCACGATCCGCCCCTGGGCATAGCCGCGGGTCGTCCCAATCCTGTTGTGGCGTTACTTGGAAGGGATGGGATGTACCAAGAGGGAGCTAAAAGTCCGGCTGTTGCAGAGAGCGTACCTGCATTTGTCGTTCCCATTGAGGCGACTGCTATTGTGGCAACAGACGCGAGGTTCATTCCGGCAACCGTCATGGTTCCCGTGATAACGTGTCCTCCGCTTGCAGTATGTTCCGGATTAAGCGCATCATACCAATCCTCAAACATTGAGGAAGTTACAACCGCTTCAACGACTGCGCCTGATCCGTGGGCTTGTCCGGTTGATCCGCCTTGTCCTCGTGTAATGGTAAGCGTGTTTGAGGCAACGTTCGTAACCTTAACGTATTCCCATAAAGAAGTGGCTTTAAGTGTTCCTGCTGAATCTACCCTATCTATAACAAGGTAACATGGGGCAACAATCTTTGACGCATCGGCAACGTCCATCGATCCTGCCACATCGGTTATACCGCTTGAAAGCGTAGTTGATATGTTTTCATCAAGGCTAGGTTTAGGAAGTCCGGCAGACATAAAAAAAGACACCCGTTAGGTGTCTATGAGTCGTAAACTTTAGACTGACCGTATTATAAACTCCTCTACCCATTGATGCAATAGATTATGATGTGCTCCAACTAGACGGGATAATTCCTTCACCAAGTTCTTGAGCCTGAAGCTGCATAGCAAGGAGTTCGTATTTATCAGTTGCCCCTGAGGTTGTTACCTCGACCTGTACGGTTCTACCTACCTTATTTATTCTTGTTCTTTTAGCGAGATCATTACTTCCTGTTGAACTTCCCGCGCCTGAGGTTGTTCCCCACTTAAACGTGCCCCACAGGTCAAATCCCCATCCGACCCCTGAGTTTGAGGCAGTAACAGAGAAGGTTTCAGCCGATCCGACTGCCCCGTCACGAGTTTCTAAAATAATATTGACAAACGGGGTTCCGGCTACATTTCGCCAGTTAGTATAGAGGTTTTTGACCTGTTTAAACCGGAACGGATTATTAAACGCGGTCTTTTTCGTAAGTAATATTGTTTGGATCTTGACGCCCTTGTCAGTTGAATAACTATTGGAAAATTCCGTTACCATATTATCGTCCGCATCCCCCCAGACTAAATTCTCCTTATTCGTCCCGTCATAGTAGTTGTCGTAGACAGCCGGAGTTGCCGGGTATGTATTCGGTCCCATCCACGCTACCCGTTCACGGTCGTAGATAATTTCCTTCGTATTCTTATTAGCAGTCGTTGAAGGGAATGCCAATCTATACTTATTCATCGCGTAGACAGCGCACGCCTGTTCAAGCTGGGATGGGGTAAGCGTTTCAAAAAGTGGCCTTACGCGGGCTGATACTTCATTAGTACGCAACACGTTGAGGAAGTTTGGTTCGTTACCTAAGGTATACACACCCCGGCGGGATAGGAAGAATACGTCATTTTCCACATATCTTATTGTTCTGTGAGATACACACCCGACGCCGCGCATAATCATTTTAACGGTTGGGACGACAATATCGCCTGATAATGCAAGCGTTACTGACCAAATAGATCGCTCCTTAAATACGACGATTGCATCCTGGTATTCGATAATTCCCTTCACTTCGTCCCCTGCGTCTTTATCAATATCAATATATCCTCCGCCGAAGCGCCAGTTGAACTTCTCAACGTTTGTACCTCCCCCGCTCCAGGCAATACGGGACGGAAATCCCTGTAAGTTTCCAACAACTAATTTATCCTTATGGGAAATAATGTATTTTGCGACGGGACCTGATGTGGTATCAGCCGCTGACGGAAACACTAAGTTAGAGGGGTCTGGTACCCCTGCATAGTCGTAGCGTAGTGTTGAGGCGTCAACCGAGGTAATAAAGCGTTCATCCCCTTGATCTACTCCGTAAATACCATACCCCGCTACACCTGAGGCGGGGGAGGAAGTTGTCCATGTTACGCGTAATGTCGTAGTAAGAAGATCCTGTGGAGTATTTGCAATAAGGACGGAATCTGAGGCGATTGTTTCTCCTACGTTGTTGAACGCACTTATCCTAAAAGATCTTGTGAATGTTCCTGAAACTCCTGATAAGTTAGTTACCTGCACACCAGTAGGTTTAGAGAGCTGGGTAAAACTATAGATAGACGCGCCGTCATACCGTTTTAAGGTATCGAGACCGTTAGTGATATATACCTTGTTATATACCTGTACCATCTCGGCGTTATATCCCGAAGTCCATGATGCTCCGGGGATAATAGAATATGACGCACCATTCTTTTTAACCAGCATTCCCCAATCAGATAACGCGAGGAGTTCGTTCACTCCCGATGCGCCTGAGGCAAAAAGAACGCCTTTCAGTCCTCGTACACGTTGAGATCCTGTGGCAACAGAGGGAGCAGTCAGAAAGTAGTTAGCCGATCCTTCACGTTTTGTCGGCACACCTTTACCGACTAACTTTAGGTTGTCGGCTTGTGCTAATTCATTGTCCTTAATCTCAGTCTGTCTAAGAAGTGTATTGAGTCCACCTTTAAAATTATCCCAATCGAGCTGTAGGGTCTTTGGAGGCTTATATTGAGGCTCCCTGAAGTCGAACTGCATAGGTTAGTCCCTTCCTATCCTAAATCCACTTTTTTGTAATGAGTTTGGGATAAAGCGCTGTGTGTCAGCAAGTCCCCGTGCGGCTTGGTTTTCCATCATGCGAGCTAAAATTCGGTCTGCTTCCACTTTCGCTTCAGGAAACCTCCCGTCTTCGCGACCCTTATAGATGTAGTAGAGTGAGCGCTGGAGGACGTAGGTCGGATCGTCACATTCGATAATGTCGGTAGCTGATGCCAAACTTTGCGGGCTTTTATACATCGTACCTGATATTGACGCGCCGGAGGCAAGAGTTGGTGCATGGATATACATATACTTTCCGTCACGGGAATTTGAAAATATATTGACAAAGTAGTCAGAATCGGTTTGCAGGGTGTTTAGTGAAGGATTGATGATCGGAAACTCCCGGGTAGATGACCCGTCCCAGGTAATAGCTAAGTAGCCGTCCATTTTGTCGAAGTTACCCGGAAGAGAAACGGTGGCAAAACCCGCTACCGTCACCCGGCTGTTAAACGGCACTTTAAGGGAATCCCATTCGTTTGAGTTTTTAAAGTCAATCAGTGCCCGATTAGCAGCGTTTTTTCGGATGTTCCAGTCAGTACCGCCCGCGGTAGGCGCGGTAGGTGACTGGTCCATCTCAGACGCTAATTGCTCCTGATAGTCCTGTAGAGTCCAAGCCATATAAATTAAAACATGCCACTAAAAAGTAGCAATATTAGAAAGCCGCTCCTCCAATAAGTGCTGCAGCTTTGAAGACTGGAATATACCGTGTCTCAAGACCAACTTGAACAGGGATTGCATAGTCAGTATTTGCAACAGTTGTAAGAACAACAGAAGTCAAGGAAATAAACCCTCCTGCGAAATGGATCATTGCGCCGGATGCTATTGAGCTGTGGTTTAACTTGAGTGCCGCAACTGTTTGGTTTCCGACTGCTGTTTTACCAATAACAAGGGCTGGTACCGTTCCACCCGTCTTGACTTGGAAAACACCGTTGGTTTCTCCTCCATCACCGATTATTTGCGCTCCACCTTCATTTGCTAAATCAACATTTAGTGCCATGTTTTATCACCTCGCTTTCTGCCACAAAAAAACTCCCGAAGGAGTTAATGAGTTTTAAACTTTTAACTACGTGAAGTATAAACCAAAGTTAAAGGTAGTTCAATAGAAAATGGAACAATATTACTTGGAAGAGTGAGATCTATTGCTCAGATATTTTCCAACCAATAGACCCATCAATAGACCTAAACCATAATAGAAGAGTTCTGACATGAGGTGATTGTACCATATCATACGCCTACGCCCATAAGGGTACGGAAAGGGATGATGTTCTATCTTGGGAAAGGAATTATTCCTCCACCTATGAGGTCTTTGACTGCCGTTCCGCTCGTAAAAGGGTATGCAAGTCCGGCACCCGCGTTATATAATTCAGCAACCTCATCTCCCGTCAATCCTCTACCCCAAATTCCAATTTCGTCAAGCCTTCCAGTGGTATTTTCTCCGCCGCCAGGAAGCCTCCCAATGTTCACATCGGTTGCGTTTACAGTAATAGTTATAGAAGCAGCCCTTGTCGCCTCTTCAACACCATTAATATATAGCTTCTGCGTTGTTCCATCCCATGTTCCAACAACGTGATACCATGTATTTGCTTGAATAGGTATAGTGGTGTCGGTCAAAATATCTCCACTACCTTTTATTCTCCATGAAAAAAATTTATCAGGGTTTCCGGTCGATGTAAGTTCGAACGGTATACCAGTAGAGTTAAATCCTGACCTCTTTGAGGCAATAACATTGTTTACATTGACCGTGGTCATATAAGTCCAACCTGAAATGCTTATTGCTCCAGTTACATCAAAGTCAGCGTGATCGGTAACTACAGCACCAGAGGTTCCGCTAAAAAGACCTGCGGAATTAATTATGCCCGTTGCGTCCCAATGAGTTCCAGCCCCGTCAAATGTAGCGTCATGAGTACTATGGATATCTTCAGCAGTCGTACCCGTATTCTCATCAAACTTGTAGTATGAGATGAGGTTGTCAATAAGTGCCATTGTTGATTATATTTCCCCTAGTTGTGTGGCAAGGACTTTCACCTCATCAACTAGTGTTTGCGTGTCTTCTTTTGTAATAACTCCCAGAATAATAAGTTCATTCATTTGAGTTAATTTTATAAGCTTAGCATTATACTCATCTCTTTTTACCTGCTCAGGAGTTGGAGTTTGTGGAGGGGCAGCAGTAAGTGTAAATGTGCCAGTTTTAATAAGAGTTTCAAATTGTTTTCTATCTTCAAATTCTTGTACTTCTTTTTTAATCTCTCTCTCCAACCACGACCTATTAAAATTACCGCGACTTGCAAAAAATCTTCTATTAAAGCTATTTTTACCATTAACAAACGCAACTACAACCTCCATTGTTTCTGGCCCTGTTTTTATTACCTTCTCTATATTAAATGCCCACATATTACACGCTGACTATTGCATAATCTATAAAACCGTCAAGGTCTGCTGTGACTAAATCAATTTCTAAATCTTTATCCGTTGCAAGTTTCCATATAGGCATCGAAAAGTTGCCCGATGGAGCAATTCCTAGTCCTGAATTTGCTGCAAAAGGCATGATGCCTGTTATTGCTGTGTCGTCCTCATCTTGAAAAGAAGCAGTCCCAGCAGCTGATAGTACAAAGGATATTCCATATACCCATATTTGCTTATTAGCAGCGCTTGAAACAAGTACTTGATTTGCTCCTGCAGCAAGATTGATGGGAGCATGAGTGTATGAGTCTATAGCAGTTCCAGGCTGTCCAGGACCACTTTGGCTTCTAGAAGTGGATGTTTGCAGTGTGTGATTTGTCGGGTCATGTACGTCCCTTAAAACATCTTGAAAATTTGTCATATTATTTAGCCATATTCATACGTGCGTAGATATATAGCTGGTCAATTCTTTTATTATTCATACCGAAACTTGGTGCGGCGTTTAACGCGCCACTAAGAAAATCCATTATTCCCTGCATATCCTTCTTACCTGTTTTAACTTGCGCCCAATCAACGAGCGTCTTGACTTTGTCGCTGTATTTACTCCAATCGTGTAAGGTATCAACGCCTAAGAACTTTCCTATCGTGTTATAGACCGGATCAGTAATCATCTGATCTGCTGTCGGCGTATAGTCAACCTGCTTGTTTAACGAAATAGAGTTATAATCATACGGACTTGCAACTCTCGGCTTCTTGTCAAACGCTTGAATGTTCTCTGATAGCTCCGCTTTCGGCGCTTTATGGACGACTTCTTTACGAGGTGCGTCTTTCAGGCTTTCAAGGTTAAAGTCCTCGCGTGCTTTTTTTGCCTCAGGTTTTACTATTAGGTCCATAAAAAAAACGGCCCACTGGGGCCGCCATGATCGGTAAGATTTGACTTGAGGGTATTATAACCCTTTATTCAAGGTACTTCAAGAGATTTATAAATACCCTAAATTGACGGGAAGCTTCCCCTTTTTAATATCAAGTATCTTCTGTTCGCAGAAAGCCGCGACTTTTTTCCAGTCGTTATCTTTCACATGCGTCTCAAAGAAGTCATCGTGTCTAACGGACTTAGATATATTTGTTTCGTCCATATACGATTTGTACCCGAGTATCTCACCTCGTAAGGCAACACTTACGTTATCCCATGCGTGGCCTACATAATCTAAACTCTCGTCACACCCGCCTATTTCATACATCATTGCCCGCGGGACAGAACAGAAGTTAAATTCAATGTAGCGGGCAGGGCACGCGGGGAACGTCCCGGGAAGAGAATTGATGCGCGGGTCATTCCAGACGATTACCTCAGGTGTTCCTTCAAACGGTTCTTTAAAAAGGGTGATCATTCCGTTAGGGTTAACGATATCTTCTTTTCCGGGTTTTCCGTATTGGTGTCCAACCCCGGTCACCATCGACATTGGGTCTTTCTGATACTGGAACCAAAACTTCTCCAGTGCATCAGGTTCGATGTGGATATAGTCTTGTAGAAAGACAATAAGTTCGCCGGATGAGTGCCTTATTGCCTCGTTTTCAGCGTGGTTCAGCCACGTTTTGGCCTTTGGATCTTTGGGTGATTGTCTTAAATGCTTAACCCGTTTGTCACCTTTTGTATACTTTATTAGTTCATCATGTCGTTTGTCATAGAGGGTATCAAGAAGAATCCACTCAAAATCCGTATGGGTCTGCCTTCGTAAAGAAGACCAATTTATATCGATACCACCTTGTCTATTTGTTACGGTTATTACGCTTATCATGGAAATGGGATATACGGAATATCCATTTGCTCGGGAAACTGCTTCGCAAATTGCACGTCAGGATATTCACCAAACTTACTCTTGTAATATTCCTTATTTGCTTGGTCTCGCTTGGCGCGTTCCGACTGGGGTTCCATCGTTCTATAGGTAATAGAGTCCATATGTTGAAACGCTGAACGATTAGTATATGCTTGCTTCCATCCTTTTTGTCTTAAGCGGAAGTTATGGTCATAATCGTCATATCCGCCTTGCTTATAATTCTCGTCATACCCATCGAAAGCCTCGCTTCTGATCACAAAGAATGAACAATGACACCACTTTTCTTTCCCTCCTACCCATACGTCACTTCCAAGATTAAACGGTTCGTCGTAGCCTATCATTCTAAAATGGACAGTACCAACGGTCTTGTCTTTGAATATATCAAGGGCTACATCAGACCAGTTCGAAGGTACTCGTATATCATTGTTCGAAATTGCCACAAACTCACTTTTCGAAAGTGCCATTCCTTGGTTGACTGCCGCGGGATAGCCGATATTAGTTTTATTCCTCACGTAGGTATCGGCAAGTTCACGAAGCATGCCGGGGCGGACTTCAGAGGCGTTATCAACAATAATGAGTTTTCCCATCGGAGCAAGTCGTACTGAATGGATAGCCGACTCCTGTAATTGGGCTAGCTGTTCGTTAAAGTTATAAGCAAGCATCACTACGTCGATCATAGATAGGGCTTTATACTGTCTTCATTAAGCGGGATGGTGTATTTATACCCTAACTCCTCGTATGCAGGTTTTGGGTCTTGCGAGGTGCTTAAATGCTTCGCGTCCCCTAGCTGGTCGGGAACATAATCAATAGGACAAGTAAAATACTTGGCTATCTGGTTCATACTTGTCTGTACTCCGGTACAGATATCAAACACTCCTATTGCGTCTGACTGTGCAGCTAAGAGGTTAGCGCGAGCAATATCGTGGACGTGCGACCAATCACGGGTCTGTTCCCCGTCCCCCGTTATCCAAATGCGTCCGGTATCCCGTTTGGTTTTATGGAGTGAGGCGAGCGCATTAATACTCGATCCCTTCTCAGACTGTCTGAGCGACCCATAGACGTTTGAGTACCGGAGAGAAATGGTTTTGAGCCCGTACAGAAGATTAAATACCTTCATATATTCTTCTCCTGCTAGTTTTGAAACGTAGTAAGGGGTATTGGGTGAGTACAGTATGCAACTTGAGGCAAATATTACTTTCTTTACCTTTGCGTCCCGGGCGGCTAGAAGGACATTTAATGTACCTGTAATGTTGATCTCATGGTTTAGTAAGGGATCAGATATCGAAAGGAATGTCCGCGGGTTTGCCGCTTCATGAAATACCCAATCGGGATTCTCCATCTTAAATATTCCTTGTAACAGTGGCAGATTAGTAATATCGTTCTCGTAAAAGCGGACTTTCTTATTGATGTTTTTTCTATCCCCTGTGAAGAAGTTGTCTATCCCAACTACCGTATGTCCTTTTTCGATAAGGTAGTCTGATAAATGACTGCCAACAAATCCTGCAACGCCGGTAATTAAACACTTCACGATATCCCCCTCAGTATATCCTCAGCATATTTATACGGTGAGTAATTTTCTAAAACAAATACCCGTGGCGACAGTCCTGATTCGTCAAGTTCCTTAATATATGAATACGCCTTAATATTCTCTTCATTTACTATTGGCCTAATCCCCATCGACATACTTTCAAGTACAGTACGTTCTGACCCATGTATAGCGGGTATTACAATGACCTTACTACGCCTATAGAGGTCTCTTATGTGTTTAACGGGGAAATATCCCTCTTCGACCGTTACGCCGTTTTTGAGGCACTCTGCAAGCTCATACATGCCATCTGGCTGGATAGTCCCAACGCAATAGAGATCTTTACCTAAGTGGGCTATTGTTGACTGCCGTTTCCATGGTGAAAATGTAGCAGGATAGAAGTATTCAATATCCTTTATTACCTTTGCATGAGGAGTAAAGTAATCCGTATCTGTTGCAAATGCTTTAATAGCCCGCAAGCCTTGCGCGCGTACCGCCTCATATACCGGAGTTGATTCACAATATACCGCATCTAGTCTTCTGAGATTATCTATATTGTGCGGGTCGGTTGTTAGGCATAACGCCTTTTTGCCTTTGTAATCGTCTATAATGTCGAAGAACTTAGTATTGCTATCGTCCCAACAGACATATGCGTCGTACTCATCCTCCGGGATTTCCTTATCCAAGTACCAGTGGACTTCGTGTTTACGTCCGATTATCTCCATAGCCTTACGTAGGCCATCTCGCCACTTAGACTTATAGGTAGATGCTTTGTCCCAGTACCAAACGAACGCGATCTTCATACTTTATACTTTTCAACAAATGAATCTATATCCCTAAATTCACTAATCCGGTTTTTAATTAACGTATCGTCCCAATTCCACCATTTAATCTTTAAAAGTTCCTCAATAATGTCGTGGTTAAACCGGAACTTCCGAAATTCGATAGGGTTGCCGACCGCTATGGCGTATGGGGGAATATCTTTTGAAACGACTGAGTGTGCACCCACAATTGCCCCATCATGGATTTTTACTCCGCTAAGTATCTGGACGTGTTCGCCGATCCATACGTCGTTACCGATAATGACATGATCTCTTTGTGATTGGCCTGACCGGGTAAAATCAGCCCCGTAGTCTCCGAAGTCAAAACAACTAACCAGCTTGGGGTTCATGACACAGGCGTGGTTGTCGTTTCCATGGATGTATGTTCCTCCCGCAACAGAACTGAACCTACCTATCTCAGTGTTTCCCCCTTGGTCAGTGCCTAAAAAATAACTACGGTGTCCTAGTTTCATTGAAACCTCTTGTCGAACCGTCTTTCGTATTTCGCTTTTGCCTCGTGGGTCTTATCAACGTATGCTACCGGAAGCGTACCGAGCTTATCTTTTCCGTAGACTAAGACTTCCTGTCCACACCCGCATCCGCATTTACTTTTGAATAATCCTTTATTTTCCATGCTTCACCTCAATCAAGAAACAGCCTTGTTCATCAACTAAGAATTGTTTTATCGTGTAGGGCTTGAGAAGATTTAACATATCTTCTTTTGAGAATATCCGGAGGTGGCCGGATGGAAGTCCATCATCCCAGTCGTTGGGCTTCCTGCCCTTCTCGGCCTTGTGCTGCTTGATTCCTTCGTGATCGGGTGACGGCGTTGAAATGTAAAAGCTCCCGCCGTCAGCAACCAGCCCCATACAGTGCTTAATGGCTTTTACGGGGTCGGGAAGGTGTTCCAAGACTTCCATCAAAACTACGGCATCGTATTTACCCGTTGCGTTAAACAGGTCGTCATGGATAAAGGTACTATTAAGTTTGAGTTTCTTTGCCCGCTTGCGTGCGATATCTATTGAAGGTTTATACAGGTTATATCCGGTACATTTCACTCCTTTATCTTGAAGTGTCAAACAGGTATACCCATCAGCACACCCTAAATCTATCAGTGTCTTGGCTTTTTGCCTGAGGACGCTTTTAGTTAGCCACTCAAACCGCGGATATACGATATCGGCTTTTGTTGCATACTCTTCCTTAATAGGGATCTCGACTAATTGTTCGGAATAGTATTTCTTAAAGTCCTCGTCATTAAACGCGTGTTTCACCCGTAGCCACAATCTATCTTTCTTCGGCCAATTCGTGTCTTTGACCAAGTCCCAGGCTTTTAAGGTTTGATTGTCCTCAAGAAGCTTTGTTACTTCATAGTCAAGCTGTCCCAGCTTTTCTTCCTCTGTCAGATCCCGCGTAAATTCTGCATTCCATTGAATAGCGACCTTCTGCCATGCGAAGCGGTCTCGTGCCCACGGCATCATTTCACGCCTGACATCTTCTTGGTACTTTTGATCGTTAAGTAAGGCTATGAGTGAGTTTTTGTACAAATCTTTTGTTTCCTGGTCGTAAATGTCCCCTTTTACCTTAACTCCAAATTGGACAGTTTCATCAAGAGCAGCATAGTTAACCACACACGGTACTGCGCCATATGCTTGTGCTTTCATAGCTGTAATACACGATATCTCACCGAAATGGGTCGGATATGCCCATACTCCCGCCCGTTCAAACTCCTTATTAACCGCCTGGTGGCCAATCCTGCCAAGATGGGTAATCCCATCCTGTTCCATGAGCTTGTTGATCTTATCTTTCCAGCTCATTCTTTCCGGGTTGTCGTGGTAGCCTACATCAAACAAGTCCCATCCGTAGAACACCCGTAATCTGGCATCTGGTACTGCCTGTTTAATATCCGGCCACATCTTGAGTAAATGCTCAAGTCCCCTGTCGTAGCTTGACCCGTACACGATTAAGTGGGGATCGCGTTCAGCTACTTCTTCCTTCCCGACGACTACAATACCGTACCCACTGTAATGAAGGTCTGACTCATACTTCGATCCGGGTATTTCTTGTTTAATTTCTTCCCATACTTGTTGTAAGCCGCGGTTGATATGGATATCGTCAAAGAGAAGAATTGCGCCTTCTTTAAAGAAAGGTTTGTAGAGGTCTATCTCAGCTCGTACCTGTTCATATGTATGTTCGCTATCTATAAACCAGATATCAGTCTTAGATAGATCAAGGTCTTTCGGCCAGCTAGAGAGGTCAAGGTCGTCACCTACTACTTTGACAAGGTTTCGATAGTCGCGGTCTAAGAATGAAAACTCCAGTCCGTGCTCTTCTAAGGTGATTGAATAGAGTTTAGAAGTCTTGGGTAACGCTTGAAGCATTGCTATAGCTGATACTCCCATTGCGCCCCCAAGTTCTACAATTTGAGCGGGTTTAGTTAGTTTAATAAGTTTCGGTAGCCATTGGTAGTATCCTGACCTTTTTGTATCCGTAACATCACGGATAGCTCCGTCATTACACTTACTAAACGGCTTCATGTCGAGAGTAAAATCTACTTCCTTTGCTTTAGTATATAAATCTTCTGCTATCATTTTTTAAGTCCTTCCTTTATTAGTTCTTGTAATCTTTTCTGGATATAATATTCATAGTTCTCGTCAAAATCTGGATAATCCATTTCGGGTCCATAGTCTTCATATTCACCCGACCAAAATTGATTTATCCAAACACCATATCTTTCTCTCAAAGTTTTAAACTCTAGCGCCTTTGCCAGAAAATTTAAATCACGCGTTAGTTGTGCTTTATCCTCTTTTTCCCATCTAAGTCGATCGTCATCAGTAAACGTTATCGTTGAGATAGTAGCGCATGAATTAAATATCATTGTCATATTCCATTTCCTGTATACATAACCTTGTCTTCTGATAAATTAGGGACATTAGAGCGATGCCACTTCGATAAGAACATTGCCTTCGTTATCTTATTCACCCGTTCGGGCGTATACGTCAAGCTATTCTGGATGTCATGGTTCCACAAATACGATCTCTTTGTCTTAAGTCCTGGAACATCAAACACACCAATCTGCCGCCACGATACGAGGATGTTAAATTCGTCCCTCCAGTTGATGTAGTAGTAAGGAAGCCAGGACACCCCGTTACGCAGTCCGGCATCCGCCCCTGGATCACCATACACGTATACTTTCCATCCTAGTTTCGCAAGCTCATGACTCATCCTAATTACTGCCTCCTCGCTTCCTCCAATCCCCTTACCAACTGACTTCCAACTCCATTGTTCAAAGCCCTGTCCGCAGTAGATAGCTATTTCGTTATCCTGCCATACGCGGGGTAGAGTGAATTGGTTTCGGAGGTTAATCATGGCCGGTTCTGAGGCTATCTCACGTGGTATTGAGTTTACTAAGTTTTTAATTTCTTCCTCTTGGCCTGTTTGGTTTAAATGGTGGGCAAGTTTCACGATAAAGTGGGCTAAGTCGTTGCGGTGTTTTAAGTCTGCGACGTCTTTAACACGGTTTGCGTTTAAGTCATTAGGCAAGAGTTCATTAAGATCAGTAATGACTTTCAAACATTCCTCAAGTTTTCCCGTATTGAGGTAGATATGGAACAATGCCTCAAGGATCATCGTCTTGTAGTCACGGGGATTGACGACTAAGGTTGTCTTGGGAATATCGACGTTTCCGGCAAGTTTGACCCAGTGCATGGCCTTATCCCATTCTTTCGTGACGACATAACAGAGTGCAAGCTGAATATATGCTGAGATAAACTTAGGATCCGCTTTTAGGGAATTAAGCAGACAATCTATCGCCTCTTTAAACTGTTGGCGTTCGCGATAGATCATTGACAGATACTCAAATGCCTGTGCGCGTTCCTCTTCCCATCCCGAAGTGTCGAGATACGTTTTAAGAAGCTCAACGGTAATAGAATCACTGTTCGGACCAGCTTTTTCATACAGGACCTCGGGAATACGGGTATCAAAGTAGGCTTTGGCTAAGTAGTAGATTGGTCGAGGGTCTGTTGGATTATCTATAATATTTTCCTCTAATATGTCGATATTGCGCCACATGGAGGCTTCCATCTCTCCGGGATCCATTAAATGGACGACTAAGAAGCCTTGAAAGTCAGTTTTGCCTGATGGTACTTTCTCAATAAGTGTTTCGTGGATAGGCGCAACCCACTCAAACGTCCCGTCATTCCGGATAATCCGTTCGCGCAAGTGTTCAATGAGGATATTCTTAATCTTTCCTTTTTCGTCCAGTTCTACTTGGTATAAGTAACGTGAGAAGATCGCCTTAATATTATTTCCCTCAGCAAGTTGGATAGCCTGCTGGAAAGTATTAGATCCCTGCACTACATCATCCGCGTCAAGCCACAGTATCCATTCATATTCGCTTGGGACTTGGGAAAAATTAAAGTTACGGGCTTTTGAGAAGTCATTGACCCATTCGAATTGAGAGTGTATTGCTCCAATCTTTTTACAGAATTTACGGATACCTGAGTTTGGTTTAGAGGTTGTGGTGATGAAGATTCCGTCTACGTCCTTAATTACTGATCCGACCGCACGCTGGAGGATAGCGAGTTCACTATCGTCCTTTACTATCATTGCTAATGCTATTTTTGCCATAAAAAAAGGACGCACATGTGGCGTCCGTCCCTTGAGATACAATCTTGTAACTAGACTGAGGTGATTATATCACATCAAACTCTCACCCGCCAGCCATTTGATGCATTTCCGGTATTAAACGCTTTACTTAATGCCCGTACTGCGGTGCGTCCTCCCGGATTTATTGTGCCTGATGTATCAGTCCAGAGTGAAGACTGGGTTTGTCCTAAGTGGTTCCAGTAGTTAAGTCCGATGATATCTGATCTCTCACGTATTACTTGACTTACCGCATCATATACGCCATGTTGTTCCCCGTCTGATCCCGCAGACTGAGTATGGAATCCCCACTCACCTATCATAAATCTGCATGACGGAAAGGCTAGTTTTAGTTTAACCATATCGGCAGCGTAGTTAGTAGCGTATGTTGTACCATCCCGATAGTCGGCAGATAGATAATGGTCAATTGTTACCATACTATCAAACCACGCGACCATCCCGGCATCATCAATTCCACTTGCATTTCCACCGTCACCGCTGTCGAGGCTTTGGCCGTTGAGATCAAGAAGTGACAGACTGAATGAGAGTAGATTTGTCCGGACACTTTTCCCAATAGCCAAGAAGGCAGCGTTAGCATACGTCACCTGATCACGACAGAAGCGGTTATACTTCGTAAAATCAAATACATCGTCTGTTCTAAACGGGTTAGTCGTATTTTCCCCATCGGCGTTGTTACATTCAACGCAGGTAGTGAATAGATCCCCATCAGCAAATAATGTTGGATTTTCTACAATGAAGTCATACGTGTCGTCTAAGTATTCTTGAGCAGTCATATCCGCGTCTTCTCCGTTGTCTCCCTGCCATCTATTCCAGTGGCTTCTGTGCCACACTTTAAATCCTTTTGTTCGTGCGTCTGTGACGTAATTTGTGTACTTGGTAAGGTTGTCGTAGGGCACGGCTAAGGCGACATAACATTCCGAAGGATTAGCAAGAAGATTCTTATACTCCTGATACTCATTTAGTCTCTTTGTCTGATCCTGATTCCATCCATCCGACTTCGTTAAAATCTGGTAGTCAAGACAATTGATATTAAACCCGCTCTTTGAGGTAGGTAGAGCTGGTTGTGTATAGTTTTCGGCTACTGGTTGTGGTGCGGCCATAGTGTTTATCCGTTATCTGGATACCCAGAAGCATCTGCTGCAAAAACTGGTATTCGAGGAGAGTAACTTTTAATATGAGAATGCAGTTTAACTATACCACGTGACAAACGGAATTTATCTCCCGTTCCAATATTAAACGATTCATTCCCATTATCTTGATAGGGATATAAGTTCCAATAAAGAAACCCTGCAGCACCATTTCGTTGAGCTCCTTGCATTACTTGATGCATATCTATTGCGCGGCCTCTATCTCCATAGGGTTCATGTGTTGCACCAAATTCTTCTAAAAACCACGGCTTATTATGTGTCCTGGATGATTCTCCATAATCAATAAATTTTGCCAGTTTTGATCGGTTAGGACCGAGGTTGTTGTTATACGGGTGACTCGCGACACAATCAATGGTTGAAATAGATGTCATCTCATCAAATCCTACATAGTATTCAATACCACCTGTACAAACAAGCTGTTGTGCTCCTTTTGATTTTATAAGTGCACTGGCATAGGAGTAGAAGTTATAGACATCTTGATCAAAGTCTGATCCCACATGATCAATTTCACCTGCAATGGTGAACATACCAATGGCATCATCGTCTTTATACACTCTACCGTTTATGGTGTTAACACGGTTTAAAACGAAATCTAAAAAATCATCCCAGTCTTGCTCTGATTGAGACCTTCCCAAATGATCACGCTGCATTGAATAGAAGTCTGAAAAATCGATAAGTATCTTTATACCTGCTTCCCGTGCTGCGTTAAGAAGATAGTCATTACGAGCCCAGGCGACCTCTGAAATAACACCAGCTTCCGTTTTTGTTAAATAATTTACAATTCTGAGGATATTGAAGTTAAACGCTACGGCATCATCAACTCGCGCCTGCATGAGTTCAGTAGTGCCGGTACTTGCATATATAGTTGCACCAAAGGGCAAATGAAGATTACCATCTAAAGTAAAGTGTGTTCCAGATGTTTGTAGAAATGCCATAGATCATAGAGTTACACAGCCAAATACCTCATTTCAGGAACGATCCCCTCAACAAGAGAAAGGTTCTCTCCCAATGTGCCAAAATTACCGGAAGCAGAATAATCATGTGCTCTTAATCCTTCTAAAGAATTAAACGGAAAATAGATTACTAATCCATCTTGTACATGACCCTTTGCGAAAAGAACTGCACGCTCAGCACTGGTAAGAGCTTTGTTGTACACTCTGAAATCATCAATATACCCATTAAATTCTCGGGTTGCAGCAGCAGCATTTCCAATATAGAGAGAGCTACTTGCCATATCTAGAGCTCCTGTCACTTGTGTATTTGTTCCAACCAGAATGTTGTCCAAGTAGAGCGTCATATCTTCTATTGATTCGTCATATATGGCTATTACATGCATCCAGTTATCGTTGGCTGGTCCTGCATTTGAGGTTACCGTTCTAGCACTGCCATCATCTATAACGAACACTACATTGGTTCCTGCTGTTGTATGCTGCACCCGAAAAGTATTAGTTCCACCTACTATTTCAAAACTACGAGAGCCTGATCCGTTCATTGCTCCTTGAGGGTTCATCCAATAAGAAACAGATAGAGAGGTTGCTCCTCCTATAACAGCGGGACCACTAACAGTTACTTTCCTCGTAGAGGAACCACCGGGAAAGGAGATTGCTTTTCCTAAATTTGCGCCAACTACAGTTCTTGGCATAAATCAACCCTCCTAGTCTGAAGATATAATGAAGTTATTAGAATTAGCATACATATTAGCGGTAGGAAAAAGTAATGTAGGGAGCTACACCGCCGCCTCCTGCAATAGCATCAACTGATAATCCAGTATTAAAGCTTACATCCAACGGATGAAAGCCAAGAGGCATACCGCAGGCAATCCGTGCTAGCGCTGTTCCGGATGGTACCGCACTATCGTAAAGAATTATTGAAGGACAACTGACAGCTCCTACGTGGTATCCGTGAATAAATCCTGCACTGGACTTAACGGCGACCGTAGTTGCTGAGGTGAAGGTCGCATAGCTAAATCTCTGTTCAACCTTTAGTACATCATTCGTTAAGTCTTCTCCGGCTAGTTGGGTAGCTAAGGTTGTTTTTAAATTCCCATTAGCGTCTGTCCATAGTTGGGTAGTTCCTGCAGTATACGTTGTAGCTGTTGCGGCATAATTTGAAGATACTCCACCACCGGCAACGGTCACCAAACCAATACTCTGAGTACCACTAACCAAGACCACTCTATTGGCTGCTTTTGTATCATCGTATGCTGCGTTAAATGACATATTTATTCCATAAAAAAAGACGCCCTGTGGCGTCCTTAGTTATAAACTTGAACTATAGACAGTATAACTATCTCTCAGGTATTAGTCAATAGTTTTTATGCCCCTCCTACCTTGAATAACGGAAAACGCTTAACAAACTTATTACTAAACTTTTTATCCCATTGTTGGGCGGGAAATATCGCTTTTAACATTTTCATAAACCGTTGTGACGGCAGAGCCCCGACATACTTAATTTCCTTCGTACTTGAATATCCACCCTCGTTCCTTGTTTCCCGAATGTCATCTACTGCCGACTTAAACTCCATATACTCATGCGGCCATTGTTTCGCCCAGAACCCCATCAACTCTTCAACTACTTTCCAGTCATTATCTGTCTTGACCAAGTCCCGCTGTCCGTGAGCAAGCTCAACAATACGATCCACCGCATCAACAACCTGTTTCTGAAACTGTCGCATCATAATCACAGAATTAGGATTAGTCTCCTTTTCGTAGACATACATCGACATATACGGGTCTGTTTTAAATATAGCCATCTTGTTCGTGCCCCTGAAAGGAGGGGCACTACAAAACGGATATTATCCGTTTACGTTATAACCTGAGCGGTTAACGCTTGTTCTCTCACCAAGGTACTCAAGGGTAAATTCTCCAACGATTTGGCCGTTTTCACGGTCACCATCCTTCGCCAGCATTTCTTTGAAAGGTTTTCTCAAGAATGCGACGCGGAATTTATCTTCCTTAAGGCCTAAGAAACGTGGACCGGGGGTCGCTGCTGCTGATGGGACATAACGGTGCTGCATAATTCTAGCAACTCCGGCTGATGTCTCATATATGGCAACTGGCTGTGTCAATTTCTTGTCACTTTGGTCGACATATTTGGTAGCACCTGCGGTAAATCCGTCAATCTTTCTCTTGAGTCCAAAAGGAACCAAGACCAAATCGAACGAATTGTCAGTACCTCCTTGTGTCCATGAGTCCTGGTGCATATCTTGGAACTCGGTTTCTGAAAGTGATGTACCAGAATTACGTGCTGTGTAAAGGGTGGTAATGACATTAATCAAACCAGCCATTGAAGCAGCAGTTCCAGAGACACCTGAAGAAAGTGCACCATTAACGATAGCGTATTCCTCTTTCATTTTCCAAGTTCGAAGAGCTTTACCAGCCTGGTAATCCATTGGGTCGCCTCCAGCGGGAGTAACTGCCTGTTCTGTTCCAGAAACACGGAATGTTTCGGTAAGAATCGCGGTTACATTGATAATCCTTGAAGGTTGTGTCAATGCGGTATACGTCGCTCCAGCTCCTTCTGCAGCAAAGCTAACAGATGTAGGAGGAGTAATGTAATCCTCAAGCCACTGATGGACTGTGTCCTTAGCGGTTGAAGTCTTAAGCATTGTTGCCAATGGAGTATCGTCGGGAGTTAAGTCCGCGACAATATCCAAGAGATCTTCTCGACGACTAGCGTCATAAAATGTAGTCAACATAATTAATCACCTTCCTTTCATGGGCGATAGTGTACCTTCCTATTCGCCCATGAATAGAAAAGGTTACTTATTTGCCCAAGGTATCTTTGAAAGTCGGGCTGCAACTGCATCGTAGTCACCTCGCCGTGTACTTTGGCTCAAACGTTCTACTTCTTCTTGTGAAGAAGTACGGTTTGATGTTTGCGACGATTGGCTTTCTGCGACGAGTCCTGCCTTCTCTTTCTCCGAAACCTCGTTAAGGGCTCTGTCCGCGCCTATCTTTTCGGCTTTGGAAGCGGTCTGCCTTAAGTCTCTTGCGTACTCTGCAGCAATGTCAGAAACTGAAACATTGTTTCCTTGAAGCTTGTGGTACATCCACTCGGCAGCAACACGCTTTTCGAGTTTTGCGTTCCCCATAACTTCAGGGTATTTAGCACGGGCGCGCTCTTCGTCCATTACTTCCTGGACTTCGGATCTTGCCTCATACTTCGCTTGCTGGAGAATCTGCTGCTCTCGTTGTTGTTGAGCACTATTGTATGCCTGCCAGTTAGTCTCTCCTGTGACCGGGTCTATAAATTGTTCGACCGCAATCGGTTGGGACGCAACTTGCGGAGCTGGCGCCCGAAATACGTTGAACGCGGACTCTCCTTTAGAGCGAGCTTCTATCTCCTCTTTTAACCGTTTGTTTTCTAACCGTTGTTCCTGGAACGCCTTTCGCTGTTCAAGGGTCATTGTGTTAGATACATCAGACTCCTCTGAAACAGGAGTTTGTACAACTGCCTCCTCTTTCATCGTTTCGCCCCCAGTAATTGGGCTTTCAGCCTGTGGCGAATTGGCTTGGGTAGTATCAGTCTCTACCGCTTTTTGTCCGGCCACTTGTTGGTCATCCATTCATAAATCACCCCCTTTATGCAACCTGGTTACGCTGGTGAGGCGGAATGTTGCGAACCTTCCGGTAAGGAAGTTCTTAGAGAGCGCTGCCGTAGAGGCGCTCTCAAAGCACCTTCTTACCTGTCTTGTCAAATAAGTGCCCGTCGACTATCTTGTCTCCTGGATCAAGCTGGAACCCCCAGTCACAATGTGTACACTGTGCCTGGTGTCCTGCAATTCTCACAAAGTAATGGTTATCGTCAAACATACGGGTGGGCGTAATTCCCGTATGGACGTCTGCATCCTTCCAGAACTTGTCACTTGAACCTGGGAGATCATCAAGATTTTGTTTCATTAGCTTCTCCCTGTTGTCCTAAACCCTTCACGAGTATCAGCTATTCTTAATCTTCCGTCTGCTGCAACACATTCTGCTGCTTCTCCATGATCAGAGAAGGTTATTGATTGCCCTGGACCAAATGTCCAATTCCGACCTCGTACCGTGACATTGACTGTTCCCCGGTCTCCTCGTCCTGTGGTTAAATTTGTTGTTCGTCGGCCGTTTGAGTCACGCTCTAACATGCCAACATTAACGACTACTACTGCCATATGAATCACATCCTTTCTTATTTACCGCCATTAGGCACTTTATTGCCTTTATTGGTAATTGATATTTTTGCTCTTGCGGCGCGCTCAGCCTTCTTTTGGAAAGCATCACCGTTTCCTGGCTTTCGTACTTTAAATAAACTTCTAAATCCTGCCATACGTATTCACCATCCTTTTAGCTCATTGACTCCTGTAATTTATCAATGTGTTTTCCTTGTTCTTTCTCAGTTAAGAACTGCGCATCCGTTACCTTCATATCGATCGTATTAAGTAAATCACTGTATGCCTGTCCAAATGCCCAGGCGACCTTTTGTGCATACGCGTACTCGTTATCGTTGTTAAATTTGCGCGGGTCCACCACCGCCGACTTGATTGCCTGCTCCATTAGGGGAAACAGCACCTTGCGCCATCCCTCCGTTTGGCATAGCTCCGCCAGGCGCTGTCCCTCCTGCTGCCGGAGCGCCTCCTCCACTGTTAACTTGACCTTGGGCATTTGGATCACCTCCCATCATTGGTTGCTGTGGCAAATCCTCAAAGAACGATTCCGCGTCTTTGACCACGTTTGTTGCCTCAATTGCTCTCGTTATAATCTCTTGGTACTTTGGCTTCTTGCCTTCGCTTGCTAAGCCTTGTAATACGGTTGGATTCATGACCATTGCTAAGAGGGACTGAAGCTTCTGTTCCATGTCCTGAGGGTTTGGAGCAGCCATACTTTCTATATCGGGTACATAGTCGTAGTTACCCATAAGGTCATTCGGTTCGATAATAAGGTTTCCACCCTGTCCACTCTCGTCCGGCATATACTTCGGTACTTCAACAGGCATTCCTGTCTCATCCTCACCAATTGGAACAGCGTAGCGTGGGCCCTCGGGAATAGGAGGAACTTGTAGTCCGCTGTTTTCTGCCTGCATCTGCATCATGACGTCTTCTTCGGTTGGACGAATGTCTGATAATCCTTGTCTTTCAAAGTATTCAATGGCATCACGACCGACAATGCGGATAATCCGAAGTTGGTCGCTCTTGGCTTTGAACAATAACTGTTGGTTCATGGTGTGCCACAACATAATTTGTTCTTTCAGTGCTTCAGCTAAAAATACTTTGTTCATATTGTCACGGACATTACGTGTATACGCGGTATCCCGTATTTCTGTTGCGGTTACATTCCCCTGGTCTTGGAATGGATTAGCAGAAGACATCTGTTGTGACTGTTCGCCCCAGGCATTCATCAAGCTACCGACTAATACTTGATAGATAGATTGGAAGTTAGCACTAATGGAGTTATCCATTTTCATAATCTGGACATCAACATTGGGCGTATTCATGAGCCACTTTGCTTCAGGAGCCCAGTCAAGGGTATTCATCCGTACATTGGTTGGGTTTACATGGACTGGAGGACGAAGTGCTAAGGCAATAGAATCTGAATATGCCGATAGATGGGCGTTTAATGCCCTAACTTGCTTAGCTACGGGTTCATATTCGTTGACTCCATAGAGATCATCTTGTAGTGGGTAATACTTTAAGTGAACGACATGCATTGAGCGGTCTTTATACGGATTTGGAATATCACGTACTATCACGCCGTGCTTGGGTGCAAATGAGATCCATCGGTCGTTCCGGCGTTCGGTGACAATGAGAAGTGGTTTATTGTATTCGTCACTCCCTAGATAGTCGGTTAAGCCCTTCATGCTCTTATTCTTGATCGTTACCTCACGGGTATCTCCGCTTGCTTTTGAATCGTCACGGACTGCGTCACGCAGTAAATTGAGGTTCTTGTAGGTAGGTTCCGTGCGTCCGGCATTATTGACCTTCTCCATGTCTGATATGGTCAACCATTCCTGATATTGGAACCATTTGTTGATGTATTCGTATGAAGGGTTAGCGAGTACATCACGGGCGTTAAGTACTTTGAAGTTTGGACCGTCATAAAACACTTCTTTCTTGCCATCTTTGGTAAAGCATTGGTAGTGCCAGTCAACGAGGGCGAATGATGAGCCGTACTTTCTCACGTTCTGGTCCATCATGATCCATTTCTGTATCATAGACTGTCCGAGGCGGGAGTTGTCCTCCCATTGGTAGTCTAGTAATTCGTTATTAATGTAAGCGCCCAATGAATCCCCACCCTCACGAGGGACTAACCGTCCTTTTGGTTTTGACCCGATAAGTCGGGCTGACTTTTCCAGTATTACCGTGTAAGGACGGGGATCAAACATGAGGGAACGGTATGGCCAGATCTTTTCGTCTATGAAGGAGGCGAACATTTTATCTGCATCGTCAAAGCCATTCTTTCGATAAATACGTTGTTCGAGGTCTTCACGGGCCATCAAGTAGTGCGAATGAACCTCAGTAAACAATTTTTGTTCTGCTTCTGTACCGCGTATGACAATTTCTTTGCCTTTTGCCATTTTTGCCACAAAAAAACGAGCCCTTTGGCTCGCTTGAGTAGTAAACTTAACGACTTGTGCTGATTATACTACATGAGTATAGAAATACAACTATTTTTCAATAAAAAGAAGTCCTGTCTCCCAACTTGATGTTATCGCGTGGCATGAGGGACTAGCCCTTCAGGACTTCGATTTATTATACAGCTAAATCTTTCTCGATACGAGAGATAGCTTCTTCATTAACCATCTCTTTCGCTTTTTTCAACTCTTTGTACTTCTGCTGCCAAGCTCTAATTTCCCGAACTGATGCTTGTAACAACTGATTTGTTAAATCTTCTGATTTCAAGATAGTTCTTATATCAGAATATCCTCGAACAGGTTCATTGTTTATCTTAACAATTACGTTATGGAACTGTTGAACCTCGTTACCTTCAATAATTACTTTGAAGGTTGTCGTTATCTGTCGGGCTTGCCACAAACGATATTTTTCTGCTGCTTCGCCATCGTCCCAATCAAAATCCTCATGTAGTGGTGAACTTTCAGGACGTGCCGCTTCTAATACGTCCTTTGGAAGAAGTACGCCCTTCTCATTAAATAAATTTGTTAATAAGCTTACTTTTTCTTCTTTCATGTTTTGTCACCTCCAATCGTTTGTATTCCTGCCTCACCAATCCTAACCAGTGCTTGACAATCCAAACCTTGCCTTACCTGACCTTGCCTGCCAAACCTTTCCTCTCCTTAGCTATCCACTCCATTCGCCTCCACAACTGCCTTTCCATCCCCAACGCAACAATCCTGTCCCCGCCAAGCCTCACCTTTCCCTACCTGCCTAACCAGACCTGACCCCCACAATACCCACCTTAACGGGCCGTACCCCACCTGCCATAACACGCCTCAACGGAACAGACCATTCCCTATCGCACCTTTCCACGCCTGCCGGAACACTCCGTACCTGTCCCCAACTCCCTTTCCTTACGACACCATGCCTGCCTCAAAAGTAGCGCGCGCTACTACAACTTACTCGGTAACTACTTTAAAAGTTCCTTTGTCACCGTTACGCTCTGGTCTCCATTCACCTAATCCGCACGCAAAACCTGCTGTATTTAGTAGATTAACTACCATAGCAGCGGGAATTACATCAGCATTAAACCTAACCTTAAACTTCATAGACCATCCAGTCAATTCTCCGCGATAACGAATATCTGCCGGATTACTAATACCACCAAGACGCACCATATCTTCCCGCATTCTTTCAGAAGCAAAACTAACCGGTATTAAACCGTCATCGTCTCCCTCTACAAAGATTGCTCCTCTTAATATGGTCATAGTCACTCCTTCTATATTGCGAGCGGCATTTACCATCGCTTGCTTTATACAAAGAGCTGGGAATGATATTTCACCCTTGCTGTTCCTGTAGTAAGAGTCCTTATACTCAGCTTCTGGATCTCTAACCTCTCTCACTTTCTTCTTTTGTCCAGCCTGCTTTTCCTTGATCATTTTTTTAGCTTTCTCACTCCATTGATGGGATATTAAAGGTGCTGTGCCTTTAATTACAAGAGGCATACTTTGGATATTAGGAGCGGGGATTGTAATCTGAACCTGTTTCTGTTGCATTATACTTCACCTCCTTTCGATGTAGGTATAGTATAACATATATATTTACTTATTCAATTACTTATTTATCATCTTCACTCATCATCGCGGACATCGTATCGCTATTTTCCCTTACCTGAATATTGACCAAATCTTTCTGAACATGGACTATCACTTGTCCCCTTCGGTTTGATACGTTTAAGTTATATATTCCTCGGATTATTTCCGGCAAAATCTTCGCGTTTACCTTTGTAGTCTCAAGCATCCGTACTACATCAAAGATAAATTCGTACGGTACTGGTGTATCAGGGAATAAAGACGCAAAGAGTTGAGTAATCTTCGCATCGTTATTCGTGCGTTCTATCGTATACGGGT
Organism: uncultured Candidatus Peribacteria bacterium; assembly: GCA_964652185.1. Lineage (GTDB taxonomy): Bacteria > Patescibacteriota > Gracilibacteria > Peribacterales > Peribacteraceae > DALYDP01. Next base: position 41,231 of record CAZZDD010000014.1, read on the forward strand.
CTTGTTCTATGGTGGGCAGGGATCTTGTCATATTCTCCACTTCTTATCTAATCCTACGTTTACGTTGTCCCATTCGGGACTACTCTTCTTATAGCTGACTGCAAAGTATCTAAGTGCATCCATCGCATGGTCATTTGCTTTATCTGGCACGTCTGGTTCATTTAAGTCTTGCGCTTGCGTAACACTCTTTTCTTTCCAACGGTATGTTTCGAGTTCTCTAATTGTTTGAATGCATGTACTAAAGAATAATAATTTAGGAAAGCCGTTTTCACTGCTTTTTCTCGTAAGCGATGGGATTGTGTGACCCGGGATAGGCTTAAGTCGTTCTCCAACCTTCTCAATGCCAAAGCGTACCCATGAGTTAAAGTTGGTTCCGACTTCTTTAGTGGCCGGCGTGATGTATATTCCTCGCTGTGCGAACTCGTTGATCCACTGCGCTCCAGAAGGATCGCCATAGGTATTAGAAACACGAACGGACAAAGGATTAGCATTAATAACACCGCTATGATAATCAATAGTTTCTCCAGTAGCATAATGCTCGTTGATAACAAACCAATTGTCGTCCCTGTCAACTCCAATAAAGAGGCAGACAGTAGGATTAGTGCTACCAAAATCGACCCCACGATAAATACTCCAATCGTCAGGAATAGAAAAAGGTTCCACCACGTGAACTTCTCTCTGAAACTCTTTATATACGAGCCCAGTGTATTTCCGAAAATCGGCCATGTACTCTTGGTAGAA
>CAZZDD010000015.1:0-39852 GCA_964652185.1 uncultured Candidatus Peribacteria bacterium
GGGTGATGCAGTATGGGGCGGTATCGCTGGTACGCTTAGCGATCAGACTGACCTGCAAAGTGAGTTAGATGGTAAAGCAAGCTTGTCTGGTGCAGTTTTTACTGGTGATGTAGAGTCTTATGGAAGTATTACCGCAAGTAATCTTACTGGTGATCAGTTAAATATTGAGGGTGCTGGGTATGCAAATATTGGTAGTGGTGGTGTCTATTCAGTAGGTGATATCACCACTGAAGGTGATATCATTGTTGATGGTCTTGTTGATGGTGTAGATGTAGCAGCGCTGGAAACGACAGTAAATGGTATAGTTCAGGATGTAAATGTTGTTCATCCATTTACTGCTTCTTCTAGTGTTACGGTTAATCATAATCTTAATAAGATGCCGTCAGTTACAATAATTGATAGTGCAAATGACGAAGTGGAAGGACAGGTAACGCATTCAAGCGTCAATAGTTTGACAGTTAATTTCTCAAGTTCGTTTACAGGTACTATAATACTTAATTAAAGGAAACAATTATGGCTCGAAAATTTTTAACTCACGTAGATTTTGCAAAGAACGAGATTCAAAATGGAGTATTGCAAAATCTTGCTTCTGCTCCAGGCTCACCAGTTGAAGGGCAGGTTTACTATGATACTGGTGATGATATGGCTTACTTCCGCGATGACACCACATGGGTGGCTTTTGGATCATCTGGTAGCGGCGCAACAAACCTAGACGCAACATTGTCCGCAACTCAAACAGTCATTACCAGTGATACTGGTACTGATGCAACTATACCTGCCGCTGACGCCACTAATGCTGGTGTAATGACGAATGCTATGTATTCAAAACTTGACGGCATCGAAGCTAGTGCTGACGTTACTGACGCCGGTAATGTAGGTTCTGCTATTCACGGAGCTACCGGCAAGACAACTCCTGTAAATGCTGATACCCTTGCCCTGATAGACAGCGAAGCTAGTAATGTTTTAAAGAAAATAACTTACCAGAACTTATCTACGGCAATTACAGCTTTATTGATTGATTCTGCCCCAGGTACGCTTGATACTTTGAATGAACTTGCTGCTGCGATTGGTGATGACGCTAACTTTGCCTCGACTGTTACTACAGCACTTGGAACTAAGCTTGTCAAGGCTGATAACTTGAGCGATGTGGCGAACGCTGCTACTGCCTTTGGCAACATTAAACAGGCAGCATCGACTACTGCAACTGGTGTCGTTGAGTTAACTACTGAAGCTGAAACCGAGGCTAAGACTGATACAACTCGTGCTGTTACCGCTGTTTCATTGGTTAATTTCCCTATTAAGAGAAGCTTTAACGTCGGCGACAACTCAAGTACTTCTATCGCTTTAACGCATAGCTTAGGTACGCGAGATGTACAGGTAGAGGTTTATGACGCCGCCACTTACGCTACTGTTGAATGTGATATCGTCAGAACAAGTACCTCTGTTGTGACGCTAACATTTACGGTTGCTCCAGGAACAAATGCTTATCGCGCTGTAATAGTAGGTTAGTTTCTAATGAAGCGATTATCCGAAACAGATCAGGATGACAATAAAATCATCAATGTTGCTGATGGTACTAATCCTGGTGATGCGGTAAATAAGAGTCAATTAGATACTAAGCTCTCTGATATTACAGGTGAGAGTATTAATGATCTTGCAGATGTAACTATCAGCGCGCCTTCTAGCGGTCAGGTACTCAAGTGGAATGGCTCGGCTTGGGTAAATGACACTGATTCAACCGGAGGCGGTGGGGGTATTTCCTGGTCTGAAGTAACGGGAACCTCGCAGACCGCAGCGATCAACACTGGCTATATCCTTAATAACGCTGGGCTTGTCACTTTAACGCTTCCTACTACTGCCGCTGTTGGCTCTGTTGTTGAGGTGCGAGGTAAGGGTGCAGGGCTGTGGCGTGTTGCTCAGAATGCTTCTGAGATTATCCACTTTGGTCGCTTGAACACTACAACTGGTACTGGTGGATATGTCCAAGCGACTCATCGATATGATTGTATGACTTTAACTTGTATAGTAGCTGATACTGAATGGGTAGTCAGCGGCTCACAAGGGAATATGACGGTAGTTTAATATGGCAAGCGAAGGCCCACTCTCACCGAATACAAGTAGTAACGACTCAAGTACAGGGTCGGACACTTGGAGTTCACCAAGCAATATTTATACAGAAGATGATACTTTTGCTACTAGCTTAGGTTCACTTACTTATTGGCTTAAATCCGGTGGTTATGGGTTTGATATCCCAACCGACGCCACTATTGACGGTATTGTAGTGCGTATTAAGAAGGATTCTAACGCTGTAGATGGCAATGATCCGCCCTATGATGGTGGAGTCAGAATAGTGAAAGCTGGTACGATCGCAGGCGACGATAAAGCTGCTGGTGGCTATTGGCCATATAGTGGCCCGACTGGTGACGCTAATTCTGCTTATACGACATATGGCGGAAGCAGTGATTTGTGGGGCGAAACATGGTCACCAAGTGATATTAACGACTCAGGCTTTGGTGCGGCAATATCTGCTGGATGGGAAACCCCAGATGCTACCAACGCCAAGGTAGACCATTTCGACATTACCGTTTATTACACCGAAGACGACCCACCACCAGAGGGTGGAGACGGCACCATAACAGGAGTTTCATCAATGACAGGAGTAAGTAGCATCACGCTATAAGGATTTATCATGGCAAAAAATAACGCAGCAAACCAAGACTTTACAAACAATGCCGATGGATGGGATTTATCAGGCGGTACAACTCCGCGTAAATTAACTCTTTCGGGTGGGGATGTTTCAATCTCAGGCTCAGGTAGTGCAGTTTTCTCATTCCCTGCCTCGACTAGCACGCTAGCCACTCTTGCATTAACAGAAACGTTTACTAATAAAGACATATCTAACGCCAATAACACCTACAGGGCTGCCTCCACTACTGTTACAGGAGCCGTAGAACTTGCCACTGATGCCGAAACAACGACTGGTACAGATACCGCAAGAGCTGTTACTCCCGACGGATTAGCTGGTTCTGACTATGGTAAGCGAGTTGTAGGTATCCAGGTATCTGATCCAGGCGGTGATGCCATAACCACAGGAGACGGTAAGGCGGTAGTCCGTGTCCCTGCAATCATAAACGGCTACAACCTTGTTGCCGTGGCTGGAAGCGTGTCAACCGTTTCATCATCTGGCATACCGACCGTTCAGCTTAGACGTTCACGACGCACCAACGCCACAACTCGCTCTGATGCTGACATGCTCACTACCAAGCTGACTATCGACGCTAGCGAATTTGACAGTGTGGACGCAGCGGCAGCGGCAGCGATCAACACATCCAATGATGACGTAAACACCGGTGATCACATCTACATAGACATTGATGTGGCCGGTACAGGTACAAAGGGCCTATACGTCGAGATGACGTTCCAGCTTCCATAATGGCAGCTCCTACCTGGCAAACACCCGGCTCAAGTTTTGGTACGACAAGTACTAGTTTTAGTCCCACAATGCCTACCCATACATCGGGTGATTGGTTGTATATTTGTACTGAATCTGGTGGTGCTGCTACTCCTGCCTTGACAACTGCAAACGGGTGGGCGTTACTTGATACAGTTGCGGCAGGAACATCTACAAGGAATACGATCTTTTATATTAAGGCGACAAGTGCCTCCATGTCGGCTCCTGTTATGGATACAAATGGTGCTGATCATATGGGCGGTCGTATTATGGTCATACGTGGTGCTGACGCTACTACTCCTATAGACGTCTATGCTACTAATTCTAAAACTTCTGCCTCTACAACTGCCACATTCCCTTCTGTTACTACTAGTGGTGCCGATCGACTAATTATTTGTATCGGTACTAGGGATAATGATTCAGCTTCAACAGCAGCATGGAGTAGCCCAACTAACGCTAATCTTACGGGTCTTGGTGAAGAATCTGAGTCAGGTACTTTGCAAGGTAACGGTGGTGGTATGTGCTGGATTTCTGGTGTTAAGTCTACAGCAGGGGCTACAGGTACTACTACTGCTTCGGTTGTCAGCTCAGAGAACGCCAACTTTACCATTGCCTTTCAAGATACTGCTGGTGGGCCTCCACCCGTAGCGTTTGTGTCTAAGATTGTATGGATTTAATGCTGATGTTCTAGGATAACAGACTTATGGTACAATACAACTAATATAGGTAGAATCATATATGGCATACCAAACATCAGACATAACAACCTTAGTACAAAAGCGAATACGAGATACTGGTTTTGACTCAACAGAAATAGTCGGTTACCTAAATGATACGCAAAATGATGTTTTTAATGAGTATCGTCTCCCTTTTATGGAAGCTGTACAAGATTACACTGTCGATATTAATAACTCTGATATATCTGGTGGTGATGGTCTGCCTACGGATTACACGCAAGCTATCGACCTTCTCTACACGCAAGACGGCCAAGAGCGACTAATACCATACAAGGATATTCGTGAGATAGATAGTCTTCATGCTGATGCTGATGACATAACAGCTCATACTCCTGCCGCACCGCAGTGTTGGTACTTCTATGCTCAAACAATACGGGTATATCCAGCCCCTGACACGGCATACACGGTTAAGCTACGTTACTACAAGAGTCCTACATTACTTGTATCTGGGGATGATGTACCGAGTATTCCAGCTCGCTATCAAGAGCTACTGGTAGTCGGTGCAGCCTATCGTTGCTTGCAAGTTAAGGACAATTATGATCAAGCTGGTATATTAGAGAATAAGTACCAGGAGTTGTTACAGAAGCTTGCAGTACAGACGTCTCAGAATCAAGTCGGTACGCCAATACAGATACCTATTAACCGCATTCCACTTGGTAAAAGGAGCTTCTAGTTGTGCCTTGGGCCAAGCGTATAACCAAGCCAATACCGACTAGTAGCAGCCGGTCTACTACCTATGAGATAAATGATTACTCAGAAGGTATGAATAACTTTGTCAGTAATGACAAGTTTCCTGTTAAGAATGGTAGTACGAACATGTGGCGATTGGCTCAAGATGCCCGTATTGTCACGCTAGGTGAATACGAAACACGTAAAGGCTTCGATTTTCATTCTGTACCTGCTGGTGAGACACAGGATCAAGCTATTACTAGTACAACTGGTGCAGCTAATCAATCATTCAATACTGTTACACGACTAGCGCAGAAGTTTACAACTGCTAGCGCTGGTAAGCTGACTAAGCTTGACGTTAATCTCAAGAATGACGATAGTGCTACTGGTGTAGTGGTTATATCGCTCCATGCTGATAGTTCAGGCGCACCAGGTACACTACTAGCGAGCAGTTCAGTTTCCAGTGCGAGTATTACTAGTAGCTATGGCTATGCAAGCTTTAGATTTGCTTCAGCACCTACCTTAACGACTGCAACAGTGTACTGGATTGTTGCTTATGTGCAAGCGATCGGCACTAATAGCTATAAGTGGAGTTCTACAACGTCAGCTACGACAGCACTTACCTCTACTGATAATGGTTCTACATGGAGTAGTACTAGTTACGCTCTCAACTTCAAGCAATATTATTCCAGTGTAGGCGGCGTAAAGGGGCTATTTAGGGCTTATAAAAGTGATGGCACCAAAGTTACGTTATTCGCTCATAACACGAGCCTATATAGCGTAAATGACGTCACAGGGGCATTAACTGCTATTAAGACTGGACTCAGTGCTAGTGCGACTCATTATCGTTTTGAACTTGTTAACGATATTGTCTATTACGTGAACGGTTATGATGGCTTACGTAAATGGAATTTCACTACTGAATCACAAGTAAACGCTACTAATTATAAGTTTATTTGTTCACATAAGGGGCTGCTCTTCTTAGCTGGTGGACTTGATCCGAATGCAGTGATTTTCTCTAACTTTGGTGAGTACGAAGTGTTTACGAGTACCGACTTTGTCTATGCTGATGCGCCTAAGACCGGTGATCCTGTCACTGCACTTGAGTCACTTAACGGTTACCTAATTATTACTACCCTTAATAACAAGTTCATTCTCTCTGGTGATGACAATGCAACCTTTAGTATTGATGAAGCACCTGATCAGCATGGTACATACACGCAAGAGACAATCACAAAAGACGATAACTTTATCTACTACTTGAGTAACGATGGTATGTACCGGTCTAATGGCTCAGAACCACAGCTAATGAGTGAGAATATTTACGAAGAGATAGTGCGCCTACCAAATAAAGAAGAGGCATGTGTCGTAGTAAACAAAGGTCGCCTATACCTTTGGTATGCTAGTGCTGGTAGCAGTTTTAACGATTCGTGTTATGTTTGGAATCTTAACTACTCTGGTAAGTCTGACACGGTTGAGAGTCATGATACTAGTGCGTATGTCAGCCATGCCTTTAGTGCTTTTAATGATAATGACGAGTTACTCGTAGCTAGTTCACTTGTTGGTCAAGTGATGTGGCAAGAACATGATTCAAACGAGTATGATAATCTAGGAGAGTCAATTAATTGGATGCTGCAAACGCATTACATGATTGGCCCATCACCGGCAGTGCTGAAGGAGTATCGGTATTGGGTGCCTCGGTTTGGGGCGCAAGCTGGTAACTACACGATCGATTGTGAGTATGCGTATGACCAGCGTGATAACTGGCAAACGCATGCCAGTCCAAATGTACAAGGTAGTGGCCCTGTATGGGGTTCAGGTATTGTTTGGGGTTCTTTTGACTGGGGTACGACAGCGGAGGTACAAGTATCAACCTATATACCGGGTGAGCATAGGCGTACAGCGATACGTTACAAGCATTTTGCTATGCGGCAACCATGTAAGTTCTTAGGTCATACACTTGTTGAGCAATCAAGGAGAATACGGTGAGCTTTAGACCAGTCACTACTCGTAATAGCCAAACTTCTAATTATGGTGAGATTAATAATGCTTTACGGCAATTGAATAAAGAACAGACCGTCAAGACATTTAAGCAGCCTGGTGGTAATGCTATTGTCACTGGCAAGCTTCCGTATAGTGGTGGGTATGGCGCACTCTATTATGATTCTAACGGCGTACCGGCTGTAATTGTTGGTATAGCTCCTGATGGTACAACTGGTATCTTTATTGCTAAAGAGGGTGAAAACGTCATAGACGCTTTTAGTTAGACATGGCTATAGATGATTCAAAGTTGGCCTTCTCAAGTACTTGGGAGATTGATCAGCTAGTTTTAACTGGTGAGTTTACTGTGCCGTCTCTAGGTACTCATGCAATTTGTACAATACCAAGTGATCTACCTTCTTTACCCGTATTCGAGGTACAGTTTAAGCAGTCTGGTTATAATGTATGGTTTCAGACGGGCTACTACAGTGTGGATGGTACTATAGCAGGCTATGACATAGCCACTACTTATATACAAAGTGGTGTTTTGTATATTCAATCACAGGCTGGTATTGCTCGTTACTTTATATGGTCAGATAGGATTGACAACTAATGGCTGCTGATGCAAGTAAGTTGGCGTTTAGTTCAGCTTTTCGCTATGAACGAGTTGCATTAAAGGATAGTGTTGCTTTTAGTATAACTTCTGCTGAGTTTTTTAAGACGATAACAATACCTCATAACTTGGGCTATATTCCATACTATAGGGCTTATTATACGATTAATGATGGAAAGTATTATAGTTTGTTCGCTAATCAGGACTTAATGGATACTATCACAATTGATTCTACTAACTTATCTATTCTTCTAGCTAATTTTGGCCCTTCGACTATTACTGGGACGATATATTATCGTATCTATGAGGAGCAATTTGTATGAGCGTAGATTATTCAAAAATGCAACTCGTATCTACTGCTAGCTCTAATAAAATATGGAAGCAGGGGAGTGGTTTCTTTTCAGTGCCAGTATTGCCAGGTGCAGGAGAACAAGTAAGTGTTCAGACTATACCACATGGTTACACGAGTGATAATCTATTATTTCAAGTCATTACTACCACTGACTTAGCCGGTTCTGGTGATTATACTGTTTTACCTTGGAGTTCTCCAGATGGGAGATTGTTTACATATGCTTATCTTGATAATACCAACTTGTATATAGCAAGAATTAACAGTGACATTAGTGGTTTTGGGTTTCCTGCTGCTACTGTAGCTTATAGTTATCGCTTATTGGTGCCTTAGATGGAGTGAACTACGCTAGCGTGTTGTAAAGCTGCTTCCCAGCTACCGTAACGCTTAATGACATAATTAGCACACCATTTCATTTGTGTAACGGGATTAGTTCTGTAATCTTCGCCAGCAATAGCCATTTTCTCTACAGGGGAAATAGTACATAAGTTATATCGTTTATCAGTAGGGTTGTAATAGTTCCAGTCCATATTAATCTGTGATATAAGAGCGACAGCGGTTGTTTGGTGTTCTACCGGTATACCTGCTGCTTGTATGACTGCGAGTTTATTAAACACAGCATAGAAGCCTGGTTTATCTGGTCGCTCGCCGTAGTCACCTTGTGGCTGTGCGGGTGGTGGGGAAGCTACTGGTGGTTCTGCTACACGGGCGGCTACTTGTTGCTCGGGTTGTGTAGATTCTGCAACTGGTTCAGATTGTGTAGTAGTTGGCTCTTCTTTAATAAGTGCAGACTTGACGACAGGCTTTTGTGTAGGTTGAGTATCGTTCTGATTCATTGTAATAGCTCCTACTGTTGCACCTGTTACTAAGAGTGATGCACCAGTAATTAGTAGTGGTTTCTTGTATTTCATAGTTACTGTAATAGTAGCATATACATGCAAGAAAATAGTAGTTGCATGTATGCTTGTAATATATGCTACAATAACGTTAAACGCGGGCTATAATGAAAGTAGACAATGGCTACGACCCTTGACCAAGTTATAGCTTCGCTCAATAGCGTATATCAGCCGCAAGTAGCGGCAATCGAACAACGACGAGCCTCGATACCAGGCCAAATTGCTGAACAGGAAAAAGGACTACAAGCAAAACAAGAGACTGCTTTTGGCGATATCCTAAATGGTGCTCGTCGTCGTGGTACTGGTGTAGCTTTTGGTGGTATTCCTCTTAGTGAGCAAGCTCGCTACACTGCTACTGAATTTCTACCGGCTCTCACTAACCTACGTCGTGCTGGTGTAGAGCAAGAAACCTCTTTAGCTGATGCTATTAATAAGATCAAAGCTGATCAGTTCCAACAGGCTACTGGCCTTTACCAGTTTCAGCAAAACTATGAATTACAGCAACAGCAAATGGCTGAACAACGGCGACAGTTTGACTTGCAGCAAAAGGCAGCTGCTAAAGCTGCTGGCGCTTTTAACCCTACCCTTGGTGGCGCTCCAGGTCAAGCACCAGGTGGCGCAGCTCCTGCTTCTCCAGCTGCTAAAACATTAAGCGGTGGTAAATCATTACAAGATGCCGCAACCGCCTTACAGGGGCTACTTGGCACTAACAACGCTTCTATTATTCGTAAAACTTTAGTAGCTATTCAGTCGAGTGCACAACGTGGTAACACCTATGATCAGGCTAAATTACAAATTATTAATACCCGTCCAGAATTTCAGAAGTATCTTTCTAATTTTAATGGAGCGAGCTTCTAATGTTTGATCAATCACTTATTGACGCTGCTTGGGGTTCAGTAACACCTATGCAGCCTCAGAAGAAAAAGAAGCCAACTGGTCGTGGTGGTTCTGCTACTAGCTTCATTTCTGAAGGTGGTGCACTTGGTGGTGCTGCTGCCGGTGCTGCTGTTGGTTCTGTTGTACCTATTGTCGGTACTGCTATTGGCGGCTTAGTTGGGGCTGGTCTTGGTGCATTTGGTGGTCGATTAATTGAGAACAAAGCGCGTGACGATGAGTTTCGTGTTGGTAGTGCAGCAACTGAAGGAGCACTCACAACTGTCCTCGGTGGCCCGGGTAAGCTTATTAAGGGTGGTCTAGCTGCTCGTAGCGCCGTTAGACAGGGTGACGGCCTTGTAGATGCACTAACGGCTGCTGCTACGGCTTCATCTGCTAAGAAGGGTGGTGTTAAGGCTGCTGCTGGCAACAAACTGTCAGGAGCCTCAGATAATCTTGCCACTCGTGCACTTAAACTCAATGGTTCACAATTTAATACTGACTTTGCAAACAAGACTGGTGAAGAAGTTGGTCAGTTTGCTACTCGCTTTGGCCTTATTAATAAAGACGCTAAGACTATTAAATCTACTATCTATGACCCTGCTCAGAAGGTATATTCAGCTGCTGTTACACAAATTGGTGATGTACCAAAAGCTGATGTACTCAAGACTATTCAGAAAGAACTAGCGCCTAAGCTTAATAGTGCTTTTCCTGAAGAGAAGAAGTTTGCTCAAAGTGTACTCGATCAAGCTAATACAATACTCATCAAGTACGGCCGTACTATTCCTGCTACTGAACTTAACAAGCTTAAATCTGAAGCTTATAGCAAGGTTAATAAGAAGTTCGTAGATAAGTCAGGTGTTGATAGCAACAACCTCTACGACACATTATCCAACTCCTTCCGTAAGAGCATAGGTGAAGCAGCTGACAAGCGCGGTATCGAAGTTGATCCTAATGTACTGCGTGAGGCAGGTCTTAACTTCAAGTCTACTCGTTTATCTGACTTTGGTAACGAGCTGAATGCTCTTAATGAGATTACCCGTAAGATAGATGTTGCTAGCCGTGTTGGTAAAGGTTCAAGTATATTTGGTTTAAACCGCTCAACTGGTGCAGTTGGTGGCGGTGTGTTAGGTGGCCCTGTCGGAGCAGCAGCTGGTTTCGCTGGCAGTGCGTTAGCTGGTAGCCCCCGTGTTATGGGTGCAGCTGCTAAGGGCCTCAATGTGGCAGGTGACGCATTACAGGGCGGTGTACGCCCACAAGGTAGTGGCGCTATACGAGCAGGTGCTCAAGGTATTGTAGGTGCTAACCTAGTTGATTCACTGATGGGAGCTGGTCAGTCTGACATGGCACCTGATATGAGTACAATGGATCCAAATAGTATGAATATGAGTAATGCTGATAACATGGGTACATTATCCCCTGATCAGGCTGGTACTGCAAGTGCTAACCCTTACAGCCGAGAAGCCTTGTTATCTGATATCCAACGTGACCCTGCTAATCAAGCTAAGTACATTGAGTACTACCAGATGATGCAAGAGTTATACCCTGAATCGACTACACCTGAACTAACATCTGGACAAGCTACGCGAGCAGCTTCTGCACAAAACGCCTTACGAGATATACCACTTCTTATGGAGGCTATTGAATCTGGTAAGCTTGGCGGTGCTAAAGCCTTACCTGGTTCTGGTACTGCAATTGGTCGTCGCGTACTCGGTACAGAAGACCTTGACGCTGCCATGTTCAACATTGCCGATAACATTTTGCGTGCTCGATCTGGTGCAGCTGCTCCTGAAGCTGAAGTACGACGTTTTGTTAATACTTTCCTACCTGCTCCTACTGATTCAGCAGAGGCTAAGAGATTGAAACTAGACCGTACAATGCGTGAATTACAATCAATGCTTAACCCAGCAGCAGCTGCTGGCGGTACGCTATCTAGCTCACCAGCTGATTTAACAGAAGCACTTATGTCGTCAGGTCAATACTAATCATGAAAGGTAACTAATATGGGTACAGTCTCCGTTTCACTACCAGCAGACGGCACCGGTGCTGATGTATCAGATTACAATACACCGATTACTACAATTGTTAATGAGATTAACGGTAGTTTGGATAATTCCAATATAGCAAGTGGTGCAGCTATAGCTGGTAGTAAGCTTGCTGATTCGGCTATCACAGCTGAAAAGATTGCTACTAGCGCTATTTGTCTTGGCTTTGCACAGAGAACAAGTAGCTTTGCAACGTCTTCCACGTCGGCGGTTCTTATAACTGATCTGAGCTGCTCTGTTACAATCCCTGCTGGTGGACGTAGAATTAAAATTACCGGTTATATACCTCAAACTGGTAATACAGCAATATCTACGGTAAGAGCCATAATCTGGGATGGCACGGTTGGGAGTGGAACTGCTTTAAATGTATGGCGTGAACTTCATGCGATTGCTGGTAATACTATTGGCATTAATATAATGGCCGTACATACACCTAGCGCTGGAGCTAAGACATACAATTTAAGTATTGAATGCGACACCGGGACGGAAACAATCGGTGCAACAGCAACACAACCAGCATTCTTACTAGTGGAAGCTATTTAACTAATGCCATGAACTTCGACACCTTCACCGAAAAATGGCTTGGCAACAAAGTTGATTACAATCACAATTACCAATACTTAGATATTGATCTTGTACGACAGTATTTATACGAGTGTCACCAACTAGCTACTAGTGATGTACCGTCAGCCCTTAGCTACTGGACTTCGCCACAACCTGAAATACTGAGCAAGTTTTTTAAGACCTCACGATCAGATATTAAGAAGGGTGATGTACTAGTACTTAATAGCGCTGCATCTGGTATCGATGAATCAGTAGCAGTTGCTACAGGCCGCGATACTGACATGCTCATAGAAGTGCTAGAGCAGAACGGTGCTAATGCAAGTGGTACTGGTGAAGATGAAGACGCTATTAGTCTTCGCTTCATTAACCGTAATCGAGTAATTGGCGTGTTACGACCAATTGATCAACGTATAGCTATTAGTGAACCACTGCCAACCTACACTGTTGAAATGATTGACCCTAAGCGTGTAGTAGTCACTAAGGCAACGTATAAGTACAACTTAGAGCTACAGACACTTGCGGAGATTGAATCTACTCCTGTAGAGGCAGTAGAAGCAAATACTGTATTAACTGTAGAAGCTATAGCTGCACATGGATCAGGACAAAGCTATTACTTAGAAGACTCATCACAACCATTAGGCTACCTTGTAGATGAGTGTAATAACTATACGGCTCCAGTAAACACTCCAGTGGCTTCCCTGCCTCTTGCTCCTGTAGTTGCTTCATCAACTGAACAATATCGAGTGGTAAAAGCTATCGCTGGTTATCCTACATCTGGTAGTGCCGCCTTAAGAGTTAATGCTAACGGTATGGTTGAAAAGGGTGATTACTACGTCTTTAACCGTTTTAACGATATGATCAATGTCGGTAAAACACTTGGCAGACCTGGTTACTGGATTAACCCACATGATAACGTCTCTAAACCCCTGCCAGCTTTTCAGCCTGAAGTAAAAGAAGAACCCGAAGTACCCGTCAGTCATAATAGTTGGAAAGCCACGTACAGCCCCGTAGCGCTCGATAGACGGCCTATTAGGTATGTTGCTGCTAAACTACTCGCTGTGCAGGACTTAGACGGCCGTAGAGCTGATGGTAGGCTTGACCAATATGCTGAGATATTCATCTACGGTACGTTCTTAAAAGACGGTGTACTCTATGCTCGTCCTAAGCTGCAATCAGATAAGCTATTTGAAAACTGGTACGGTATACCGATGAATGACCCTGAAACTAATGAGCCTAACCTAGTACCATATGATGACGTGTACGATAGTTCTACCGATACAGCTACTAGACAAGCTACCCATACCCTTAACAGTCATGACTACATGGTATTAGTTGCAGCAGAAGTCGAGAAGCTGTACGATAAAACCCGTAAGGTCTTCGATATATTTAAACCGAAGAAGATAAAATAAAAGGAGAATAAAATGTTTGAATCAATTGTAAACTGGTTTGCAGAGATACCAGCTAGTACCTGGTATGCCTTTGGCGAGTTCTTTATACTCGGTGCTGGTGTATCTATCTTTATGCAAGCACTGAAGCACGTTCGTAGTTGGGGTGGTAAAAAGAACTTCTTGACGCTGCTTACTGGTGGAGTTTCATTTGTAGCTGCCCTTGCAGTAGAAGTGCTGAATGCTGGCGCACTAGATGTTAGTCAGCTAGGTGGTATTGGAGCTACTATCTTTATGTTTGCTACCATTGTCTACCGTGTCAGTGTTAGCCCACTGTACAAGAAGTTCTGTCAGTTGCTAGAAGATGCACACTCATACCGTAAGACTAGTGAAGAGGATCAATCGCCACAAACCCCTGCGCCTGTTTCCGTCCCCCCTTCAATCTTTGAAGGCTAGCACAACTGTCAGCTGTACAATGCTTTAGACGGCCTTCATGGCCGTTTTTAGCATGTTCATATATGATACGGTCAGCCTCAGTCTTAACAAGGCGTTGTACAGGCCGTACGATGCGCCAGAACGCCCATACTATGGTGCGTATGAGCGTATACATGATAAGAGCATCGATGACTCTTTCAAGGGTGATTGCTGTTTCCATATGTTTGTTTTATTTTACTAATCTAGTTATAACAGAAAGTGGTTATAAGTAGCAACTAGTTATGTGTATGGTGCTTGGAGCTGGTCACTCCACCAACGACCGCTGTACCTTTGTGGCTAGCCTATACCGAACGGTTCTGGCCTCGACGTATTGGTTTCATAGTTCCCAGCACTATACACATAACCATTAGAGCAGAGCTTATTTGCCCTGCTCTTCCTTGTAAATGTCCAACCACTTGTTAATGGTCTGCCTTGTTACATTAAAGGCACGAGCAAGGTTGCTGCTGTTGACACCGGAGTTAGCCATGACTGCAAAGTGGTCATAACCAAAACCGTTGTGCTTGTCCTTCGTCTCGTTTAGGAAGGTTGGCAAGCCGACGTCTCGGATGCCTTGAAATTGCTTGATCATTCGGCTGCCTTTCTACTTATATTACATGTATTACGTATTGTAATCATAACAGTTATTGTCTTCCCTAAAAAGGAATATCATCAAGATTTATTGGCTCGTTACCAACATCTGTAATGACTTCATCTTGCGGCTCTTCTTTTTCAATCTTACCGGCACTCTTCCATTCTGGTGCAGCTGTAATCTTAGCCTTCATGTTGTCACTCATAGCGTTAAATACTTCCATGTCAGGCTCATCAATATCAAACACTACGTTAGGATTAACAGCGTCTGGCTTCTTACCCTTGTAACTCATGATTGAATTAACATTTGCATACTTGCCTGACTCGTCATGTACAACCTGAATCATGCAATAGCTATTGAGTACGTTACCAAGATCAAAACCGTCTAGCTCTTCTTTAGTGAACTTCTTACCTCTCCATGCCTCAAGGTCAGCGCGTAGTTTGCTCTTCTCGTGTAAGCTGACTGTGTACCATTGTGTAACGCTGTATGGCCGGCCGTCCTTCATAAAGATATTCTCATCCATGCCGAATAATTCCCAACTGACCATTACCTTGTGCTGCTCCTTCGTACCAAACATACCAGTAGTGGTCTGTGTACCAAGATCAATTATCTTGTAGCAGCGAGCAATGTATGTACCCTCTGGCGTCATTTCAAACTCGCTACCACCCTTATCTGTTGCTGTTAAACTCATATATTCTCCTTTATATATCCATTAAATGCTCATACTCACACGCATCGCATATTGTTTCCCATGTCTCTTTTCCGAGGATTTCTTCAGCATAACCACATATACGGCGCTTGACAGTTTTATCAGACTTAGAGCAATCTTCACATATAAGTAATTGGTTGTCTGTTGCCATAATGTTTTCCTTCCTTTGTTAATCTAACCAATGTTTATACTCGTTCTGTATTTCGCCGTAAGTCAAACCATTCTCCATTTTGTCGATTATAAGCTCATCAATTAACTTAGCCGCTTCCTCAACTGTTAAGTCAAACTTACCAATGTATTCAAGCTCAACAAGTAATGCTCGTTGCTTAGCAGTTAATTTATTGCTTATCTTAAGACTCATGGTTTTCCTCTTGGTCTAAATCCCACCTATTGTAGTGATCATCGCTTTCGCCTAGTTGCTCTAGTTCCCACTCAGGGTAAAGCTTGCCTGGCCAATGTTTCGGCTCGTTTGGACGCTCTACGGTTGGTGTGACTTTGATCACTAAGCTCATGCTATGCCTTCTTAATCTTCCTTACATATGTGTTGACTGATACAGTCTTACCTGGACAGTTACGCCGCTCACATTCACATATAAATGTTTTCATACAATCCAGCTTTTTACTAGGAAACCATTGTTCAAGTAAATCACCGAATGCTTCTATCTTATCTTCCATACCTAGATATCTTCGTAATAGCTCTTAAAGTTACCGAGCTTTACATGCAGTCGGTTACGCATTGATTGGATTCGCTTTGGTTTACTTAGTTCTCGTCTTGCCATAAGCTGTTCAAACCTTTCATGTATGTTAATGTCTTTTGCGTCTGCTATTTCACTCATAACCTTTACCCTCGTTTATTGTTTGTTATATATCAAGTATATGTGACTATACAATATATGTCAAGTACTATTATGTGTATTATTTATACTTTTTTCTACAGTTGCTATAATTCAATTATGAGAAGCGTAGGCGAGCATATTAGCTTTAACAACAAGCCAGCTGAAGAACCACGTCACGGCTGGTATATTCCTGGTACGCGGGTTGTCTTTATTCGAGCTATTCCAAGTCTTACAGTGCTTGCAGTCTAGGTGTATACTGCTCTTAGTAATATAAGGAGTATGTCATGAATCTATCAACGTTTGTTCTTGCACTATGGGTATTTTTAGTCAGCACGTCAGTACAACTAGCTTGGTTTACAGTTGATGTTCGACTGATCGGTTTTGTTGGTCTTGCCTTTGTAGTTATAGCATTGCTTGAGACACTTCGTGGTGCGCCACTATTGCCAGCTCGTCGCCGCGACTAGTGCCACTTGATATCGTCTCGGTATAGGTACGCGAGTAAGAATGTGGAAGCTGCTAGTAGTAGTAATAACATATCTTAACCATACCACTGCCCTTGCCTTTTGGCTATAGACATAGTAAAACACCCCTTTTAACAGATGAGAAGGGGTGTTTCTATAGGGCAGGGAAGGGGGTTACTTCTTCTTGAGCAACTTAGCAAGTAACTGTACTAGAAAGCCTGAGTTATTAGGCTTGGGTTCAGGTGTTTCTGTAACCTTTTCTTGCAGCTCCTGCATCTGATCACGCGTACTAGTCAACTCACTGGTTGTACCGGCTAGGTCTTCTAGTGCCTTATTAAGCGCGGCTTGCTTTTCAGCTGCGGTAGCTTCAGTACTGTGTAGCTTCTGGTTGAGGTCAGTAATGATTTGGTTCTGATGATTGATCGTACCTTGCATATTATTCATATGTTCAGCTTGAGCGCGTAAGCTAGCATCACGAGCATCACGCTCTTTACGGCCAGTTATCATAAATTCTTTATAACTGCGCCTACCGGCTGTACCAACAATTTCGGCTTCGCTTGGGTTACCGTTAGGCCGCAAAGTCTTGTATACGTCTATTGCTTCATCTCGTGTTGCTATCATTTCATCTCCTTGTTTAACGACTGGTGGGGGTATGCTTGCAGCTGGTGTACCTTTAGGTACAAGCCAACCGACTACATACTTCCAATCGTGTGTTACTGCTTTCAATGTTCTACCGCCCCAGTTTGAGTCATACGATACAAATGAACCACCACCATTATTTACGTAGGCGAGTATGGCAATATGGCCGACACCACCAGAACCAGGCAGGGAAGCGCTCCATACAATAATAGCGCCTTTAGGTGGTATCTGGTTAGGATCATTCGGGTTGTTGGCTATACGGTCATAATGTTCAGGATAGACGTTGTGGGTGAACCACTGATGAGCATCACGCCAAATGGTAGGTTTACCCCAAAACTCAGTTACATAGAAGTGGATAGGTTGCACACATTCGCCGCGTAGATGCTCGCGGTCTTTGTTTGGTGCATATAGTAGAGATTGACCTTTGTACTTGTTATAAAAGCCGTCTGGATTCATAGGGCTATAGTAGCATATTGTTGCTGTTAATAGTATGTTTGTTACCGTGATGGTCTAATGAAGTAGATACACCGAGCCGAGGGCATTAAAGCTGCATATACATAATTCCTATTATTTCAAGGCTCACAGCTCAATGTTATCCCTCGGTACGATGTACCTTACTCCAACCTACAATTGCGATAGTGCTTCCATTGCTCAATCACATCGTGACTAGTGTGGCCTCTCGGACAAGTGTATTTCATTCCCTAGACCGTCATCCCTAAAGCCTCTCGCCATGCCTCTTCAAGACATGCAAGGCAGTTATCATGCTTCATTACCCCTCCTCTTTATTAGTGTTCTCACCTTTTTTTCTTAGGTTTAGATGCAGATGTGGTGGTAGTATGAAATTCCAAATAGACACCTTAAATCTATTCCACCGTGTTGGCTTCATTCGTTCAGGAGTAACTATTTCAATATAGTAGTTGTCCATCATTTACCTTCTTTCGGTTTATTAGTGTTCTGGTGAAGCTTCTCAAGCCAGTAGTTGTGGTGATCTTCAGCGCGTTCTAATATTTGCCTAGCTCTTGAAGCATCGCCAATGGTTGAAAATGGTCCAGCGATCCGTATTGGCTCTCCGGGCGTATCATGAGAAGTGACCCACCAGTTGTTTTCATACTCACGCCTTACACGCTCTGTATGATCGGTGATAAAGCCGTAGAGTCCTGCATCATTCTTAAAGCGTAGTCTCCACTCATAGTCATCAAGGCCTGTTAGCAATTGAATGTCTGCACAAATATCTCTTAGCTCCTCTTGCTCGGAATTACTCTGTCCCTCTGTTTTGGTCATGATTCAACCTGCACACTTACATTAAAGCCAGCCTTGAGACAACTCTTAACTGCTCTAAGAGCAAAGAAGCGAGTACTGAATGTCTCTGTTCCAAACTCTGCTTTTACTATATATTTCATAATTCTCCTTCTATTTTATTAAGCTTTAATTACTTCCTCATCTTCCCTTTTGGCTCTCTCCAGCCATTTAGAGCTAGTTCAAGCAGTTCAATGATGACAGGGAACTCATAGGTGAATTGACCTGATTCGGCCTTTGTAGCCCTGTGTTCGTTGGCCTTGAGGGTTTGTTTTACAGTATCAGCGAATAACTCTACTGAACTCTGTTCAAGACGCTGTAGGTCGGTTACAATTTGCGCACGGCCTTTTTGAGTCTCACTGTTCAGTACGGACTCGATTTGTGGTTTTGATGTTGTCTTGTCTGGTGTGTTTTCCATTATTACTTCTCCTTTAGTTTATTAAGCCTAAGCATTTATGATTTCCACCCGCAAGAGTGACTCTTGCTAGAAAACGTTGTTTGTTTACGACTAACTGACAAATGCAAACAGCCATCTATTGCTCCTTCTCGACAGAATCAGCTTTAAGTTCAGTCAAACGGTAGCCAACGCCTCTTTTGATTAGGTCTGCATCTGTTTTGCAAAAGAAGTTCCATAGTTTAGGGTCTACAAGCCTTCTAGTCTCTGCAATCCTCCCTCTACGTTCTCCGTTCCTGTCGGCTTCACGGAGGAGGGTGGCTAGCTGTAAAACTTCCTTAGTTAAATTAAGCATTACCCACTTACTATCGTCTGGCGCTGACATTAGCCAACTAGCACCTTTTTTACTTTTAACATAATCCAAATGAAGCACGTCAGCTACTCGTTTCTCATAGTCATCAGGCATGGCAGACCAAGTAGGTGTGTCATTAAACCCATCCCCGCTAGCTATAAGTTTTACGAAAGCGTCGGGACTTAATGGTTCAGAAACCGACTCAGTAGCCGTGGTAGAAAGCTCAACCGGCTTCTTTAGCGGTACATCCACGGGTACGAATTCGCCATCCTTAAACACATGGATGCCCGTGTCGCCATGAATGCAGTACAGTACGTCTCCGTCATCAGGCATGTTAAACCTCCTCGTGATTTACAGATGGCGGGTAAAGCGTATCTCCGCCCAGAGCATATGTCCAGCCATGACGTTTTTTCATGTGTCTTCGCCATGAGTAATTTGTCAGTGGAATTGCACATACTGGACATTTGCTTGGCTTAGTTGCTAGTGATTCAATCATACTTCCTCCATATCTTTATAGTTGTTAGTTAGGACTCTTCTAATGCTTTAGTAATGAGCTTCAGGTTTTCATCAATTCCGATAATTGCTGTCTCTGTACAATCTCGCTGTGTTTCTTCTAGCCATAGTGGTTTATCCTCAGTGATTTTGTAGTTACCACCTTTCCAGCCTGAAAAATCATTACCAATAAGTGACTCTAAAAGTGCACCAAGTTCGTTTGCGTTAGTGGGTAAACTGTCAGCACCTGATACGTGTTCTTCTTCCCATTTTCTGTAGTCGTCACCATAACCACCAAAGTACTCTTGGTCTTCTATTGAGTAGCCGCTATCTTCGGTGAATAACGCTATATCGACGTAGTAACCGCGATAGGAGCCAATCCCTTTTATACGCTCGTCAAATACAGCCTCTTTAGGTGCTGCTTTAAGAACCTTAATCAAATCTCCGTATGTTAAATGATAGTTAGCTCGTTCGCTACTACTAGCATCGCTCATAGCATTAACCAGTGTTTGAAAATCCATAATGTTATCCCCTCATCTCCTTACTAATCTGCTCACTTGCTAATATTATGTCCTCGCTAGTAATGTATGACTCGTAACGGGTAGTCTGGTTAAGACCATCGCCTGTGTAGACTTGAACAGGTCGTACTTTAAGGTTCTTAATGATTTGTATTTGCTTGGGGGTCATGCTGTCTCTACCGTGTTATAGCCGCACCTATCGCAGAACTCTGCATCGTTAGACCATGACAAAGCTCTTAGTAATCTAGCCTCCTCATGAGGTATGTATCTGTGACCGAACAATTTACAAAGTAGCTTACCCATTAAATTTACCCCTTCCATAAGGCTTATCGCCGTAATTATTGGCTTCCTCATACTCATTCTCTTGTCTGAATAAGCTAAGTAACCTCCGTATAATGCTTTGCATTAGCCAGTTAATAAAGTTCTTTAGTTTAGTGAGTAGGGTCATGATGGTTTTCCCTCGTGAGGGGCGTATGGATGACCATCTATGCGAACCTCGTCATATATATCCAGAAAGGGTATACATACATCAATTGTTCTGCCTAAATTTTCCGACCGCTGAGTTGTGAATACTTTGATTAAGCCGCCTAACTTTTTATCAGCCTTAAAGTACTCTCTGACCTTATCGTAAACAACCACCTCTGCTTGGTTTATGTCGTTATAAACCATCATCACACCTCCTTCTTAAGAATGCCTTGTAGCTTACTCTCTCCACGCCTAAGTTTTGCCGTATCTACTGTGTTCCAGTACGGCCTAGTCATTTTTAAGTGGTACACAACATCGCTGTCAGGGAAAGGCTTAGCCAATTCCTTTTTCAAAATCTTTCCTTTAATCTCAGCTTCGCTTGCCATTAGTTCTTCCCCTTTCTAAGATGGAATGCACACAAGCCTCGCTCTTCGGCTGGTTGCATACAAACCCATTTATTGCATTTCTTATTACCACTCATACTTGTAACCTTCCTTGTTAGAGAGTACATATGACTAGTAGTAGACGAACCTATCTCTTGCGCTCAAGGTTCGGGATGCAAGCCCCCACAGCCTAGAACTGCACACTACTAGCCGTACGTACCCTCTAATCCTCCCAGCCACCCTCTAATGCTTTTCTAATATTGTCTTCTAACCATTGATCCATAATTATTCTCCTTGTTGTTATTGTTGCCTGGTAGTAATGAGTTGCTCAAAATTTGAGTGCTAGCTAACCGCAATCGTATTACTACCAGGCTTTGTTAGACAGTAAGCACCTGCTAACCGCATTACGCTTTCGCACCGAAGTGGTTACTTACTGTCTAACTTTCCAGCCACAAGTGGGGGTAGGCACCTCCCTTATGACCGGAAAGTTTGTAGTAGGTAGAAAAGCTGATAGTAATCGTTCCCCCGCTGTCTTCAACGAACGTGGCATATGACTACTCATTGAATCCGCATTTGGTGAGTTACTACCAGCATCGCTACCTACTACTTGTGCAAACCCCATGAGCGCTAGTAGTAAGGTGTCATTAAGACCGCCTGGCAATGCGTTCTGATGGTTAGCATTGGGTAGTAACTTTAAGACTCTGAGGCCATTTGTCGCCTACTACCAGCACTGCTGGGGTTTACGTTCTAAATTTTTAAAGTTCTTGTATAGGCAGCCGGTGATTAACGCCAACCGGCAAGGCGAGGGGCTACAGCTGATTTATAGCGTTAGTAGCTTCCCCAAGTGTATTGTACAACTTTACTTGTTTGTCTACACGGTAGCCGTTCATAGTCTTGGTAATGACGTGGTGGTTGTACTTAGCTTGCATCTTCTTGCTCCCATTTAGTTTGTAGTCGCCGTATCTTTTCTTGTCTCTGTTTTTCGTATTGCTGCAATTTGTAGGCAAGGCTCACAGTGTAACCGTATACCCTTGCTGCATGAGTTCGTTGAATAATGCTTGATTCATACTAGGCGTCTCCTTCCATGATGGCATTTAACTCTTTCAGTTCTACTGCCAGCATTGCGAGTGCTTCTACGACTAGTTCTGCTTCAGTTTTCATAAGCTTTTATGCCTTTCTTATGATTGTTAATAATTGGTTAAGTACAATGTGCCGATTATTGCGTACGCCCGCTAATGAGGGGTCGGTCTGTTGTCACTGTACTTTATTGTACCAAGGTTATTGACTGATAGGTGAGAGCGTTTCGCTGCTACTTCCTTTGTCGTAACTTGATATTTCAATAGTACACCCTTAGATATTGTATGTCAACACTATTTGTATATTACAGTATGTATTGTATTGACATATTGTATGCTGTATGCTATTATGTAATCACTATGAAACAAATACAAACATTACAACTAGAAGTACTAAGAGACGGTCAGCCTGATGCTGAATACGTCCGTAAGCAACGTATAGCTAAAGCAGGCAACATGCTCGTAATAGCCACTGAGAACGTCACAGAAGCCCTCAGACGGGGTTTAGGCGAATTGACTACTAATATTGAGCTTAATGTATATGACAGCCTTCACGGTACGCATTTACAGCAAGAACGTAACGAGCAGCGTAGAGCTGCTGAACTAGCTGCTTTACGAGAGCAGCACGGCATTGAATAATATGGTAGACTATAAGTATCCCACCGGCTAGGGAAATAAATAAACCCCTCTCGAAAGATTGGGGTTTATTTATTGTCTTCGCGGGCATTCTGTGACAAGAAACAATTATAGTCTACAACTAAAAACCACCTGCTGCAAGAGTGGGAGCTAATGCGTCGGTGGTTTTTCGTGGAGTCAGTTTGCTACTAAACAATAAAAGAATTATTAGTAAGATGATTCTTCATTATCTGACTCTAAACAGTAGTATAGCATACAAAAAACCGCCAAGTGAATGACGATTGTTTGCCTTGCGAAGTCTGTTTCCCTAGCAGGAACAAGCCTAGTATAGCATAATCCCCTCCAGCGGCTAAGACTGAAGGGGATTTCTTCTGTATATATCTAGCCCATGGCAGTAGGCTAGAGTAGGATGCTGTAGCTGAGAGCTGCTACAGTTGGAATTATATCACCATTCGTCACGCATCATAGACTTGATAATAGCCGGTATGTAAACCTTCTCTTTCCTAACCTTAATCGTAGACACCTCATTGTAGTGCAAGCGTACTGTAGAAGCCTTGACCATGCACAATCTACCACCACGTACAAAGTCTAAACCGTACTTACTCATGTATTCAATCGTCATCTGATCCTCAAGGATGCAAGCTTTACTTTGCGCCATAGTACCAATAGGGCGCACTTCTAGCATTCGTATAGGCTTGTGTAGTCTTGTCCATTTAGCACCTTTACCATCTAAGTGCTGCTGATATCGCTTAACCGCGTTCTTATACGATGTAACACCCACGTAGTAGCAGTTGTCTTGTAAGAGTAGGGCATAAAGGTAATAGAAGCGCACAGGGTTCTTTACTCTACGTCTGACTCTCTTTATCTTGAATAACTTGGTGTTACGTTTGTTCTTCATTTGTTCGCTTGACGAGTATGGTATATAGAGGCTTCGCGTTAAGTGTGCTTTCTATCCCCACGGATATAACCTATAACGGAAGCGATGACTACTATTAGTTTTTATGTGCTAATATAGTGATCTTCATTATAGCAGAGTAAGTGACTGTTTTAATAAAGGACAAG
This sequence comes from uncultured Candidatus Peribacteria bacterium, assembly GCA_964652185.1. Lineage (GTDB taxonomy): Bacteria > Patescibacteriota > Gracilibacteria > Peribacterales > Peribacteraceae > DALYDP01. Next base: position 23,945 of record CAZZDD010000015.1, read on the forward strand.
CCAAGTTGTTTACTCTCTAAATTTTTAAGGAACATCATCGCAACCGGGAGGTCTCCGAGGCCACCTACCAAGCCTTGTTCTTACTTTCCTCGTACATTGAGGCGTTTGCTAGCTGATTGGGGTTATTCTCCCCTGACATGCCTAGCCGAAGCAGTAAGCGCTTACCTGGTCGTCATTATGTACAACCATTTGCTGATAACTATTGACAAGAGGGATCATAAAGGCTAACATCTAAGTAGACATTAAGGCAGCCCCTCTCGTGAGGGGTTTCTTTTTATCCCTACTTGCTTTAGACATTAAGGCAAATAGTGACCTCATAATAATCCATTGTATTAAATATTACAAGTCCTATGTTACAATTCAGTTGGTAATTGCGTGCGAAAGGCGAGCCACACCACTTATAGCCGACTAATTATCTGGCGCATAGGATTATTAGTCACCGTGGCCTTTACCAAACGATAACCTTCCTTGTAATACCCCTACTCCCCAACCGGTAGGGGTATTTTTATACCTTACGCTCTGTATAAATAATGTATACACACAAATACTGTTGACATACATAAAGTACTAGGAGTATAGTAAAAGTATGGCGCTAGTGATTATGAATAACGGCATACGAAGGCAGGTGACAACACCGGCTGCTGTTAAGATATGGCAAGCGTTGTCAGGTGAGATAGCACCGACTAAAGACCAGGCGGCTTTTATATCGCAGGTTAAACAGGTGCATCTTAATTGGCATGTTGCGCCAGATAGTTACATAAAGGCCAACCTTCATAACTTAATGCCAAGCATACTCAATGAGTGGGCTGTTGATACGACTGGAAAACCACATAGGCCAGCAACTGACCGCGCTCTATCGTTTGCCAAGCATTACGGGTTGTGGAAGCATGACAAGCCAACGGAACTAGTGACTAACTATAAGGACAAGAAGATATGGGCAAATCAAAAGTTAGTATAAGTGGTTTTGAAGATGGTTTTCCGTACACGATTATTAACGAGGAAGATGTTAAAAGGGAAGGAGACGAAAATGCAAGACGAAGATTTTAGCAGAGGCAAGGGCGATCCAGATATTTACGGTTATCCAGGCGAGGAGCTGTAAGATGAGTGGTACAAGAGCAGGTGGACTTAAATTAGCAGCAGGACGGCCAGAAGGCTATTACTCGCGTATCGGTACCATTGGTGGTAGCCGGAAGGTGCCCAAGGGCTTTGCATTAGACCGTGAGCGAGCTGTTGCAGCTGGTAAAAAGGGTGGTACTATTAGCCGTCGGCCTAAAGAGAGCTATAAGAGTTCTGATACGGTGATTGCATGAACGTAGAAAATATTGTACTTATGTATGCACTGATAACAGGGCTTGCAGGCTATTTGGGTATTGCCTATGTTTTTATTATTGAGTTTAATAAATGGCTATTAGTAGTAGGGGTTGTATGTAGTGTTGTGTGTCTAGCACTTACTACTCTTCTTGTAGGGGAAATTATATGAGCGATACATTTACACGAGATAGTGACGGTGAGAAGTTTGAGCTTGCCGAAGAGCTTTACGATCACGGCCATAAAGGTTATGTCATCAAGCCAGCACAAGCTAAGCGTTGGCGGGCTGAAAAAGGCCAAATGTATTGGTCTGTAGGTGAAGATGGAAGTATTGAGAGCTATTGTGACTGGTATTTCGAAGGTGATAGTGAAGGCTGTTACGAACTAGGCAATTACTTTAAGACTCGTGAACAAGCTGAGGCAGCAGCAGAGGCTGTAAAGGCGTTGTTTGAGTACATCCAGACACCTCTCGAACATACAATTTACGAAAGTGTAATCACGCCAAAATTAGATGATGTAATTGTAGCTGCTCGTAAAGCAGTCCAGAATGGACTCACGGAGCCTGTACAGGAAGGTAAGTCATGAATAGTTTCGATGACAAGCTGAGTGAAATAGTAGACTACTGTGCTGAGTCTTATTACCCAGAACATGAATACGGTGACTCTCATAAAGAACAGAACCAAGAATACTTAAGAGAAGCTATCGAGCAAATCAAACAAGCTATCCGTGAGGATATTGAAGAAGCAAAGAAGCTGCTAGCGTACGAAGACGACACTGAGAGTTACTACTACGCGCTGGAAACTTTGTCGGAAAGGATGGGGTTATGACTGACAGTGAGAAACTCCAAGCAGTGATTACGTATGCTATTGGGCGAGGATTTGACAAATGGTGGACTCCAGGCTTCAGTAAGACAGATACTTATTGGACATTAGATGATGCGGGTAGCAATGAGTTCGTATATGTAAAGCGATGGTCTGATGGAACACCACTTGAAGACTTTAGCCTTTCCCTTGAAGAGATATTGTTTAATAAAGAACTCGCCAAAGCAGTATGGGGAGAAGAATGGTATATGACAAACTATGGACAGCAAACAGGCCGGAAATTGTGGCAGTACCACCTACAACAAGCTGTAATCTCTGACAACGTAATTGATTACTACTACAACAATATGGAGAAGGTATGAGTTTGGAAGATAACTTAAAGAAGATACATAACTCTGGTATGCATAGTGCTGATGCTATTCCACAAATCATGCAAGCCTTTGAAGATGAGGGCTGGCAAAAACCCTGGGATGGTGCGACACACATAGAGCTTAATCCAGGTCGCGTTTATATGACAGGCAAGGAGTGGTTTGAACGGTTCATCTCTGAATACAAACGCACCTATAGTTACACACCAGAGTACCCACATGGTAGGGACGCAATAGAAGCCGCCAAGAAAGCGAGTGGAATAGATGAGTAATCAACCTAAACTATTCTGTGCTACCGAGGAAATGGCTGAGGTTATTCGTCAGTCATATCCAGGTATTGACGTTATAGTAAGCGAAGGGAGTATTTCGTATGACGGGTGGGTATGATCAGCTATACCAGCAATGGTTAGAAGCTAGACGGAGTAAAGACTATGACAAGGCTGATAGTATTCGTACTGAGTTTGAACGGTTGCACTGTCTGACTATCTTTGCTGAGGGTGACATGCCCATAGAGGATGTGACAGTACGGCGCATGAAGAAGTCTACTTGGCATAAGCTGTATGGTAATCCTGAAGTTGGACTAGCTATTGAACGGCAGGATAGTTACATCAAGAGCTTGTATCCAGGCTATCAGGGGCTGAAGTGATTGTACTAGCTAGAATACTAACCGCACTAGTTGGTATAGCAATAGGCTTTGTATTGTATATTATGTTCTTAGAGGTTATTGAATAAAGGAGTGTTATGAAACTACCAAAACTATTTAAGCCAAAGCAGCAGCCAATCATTAACACTTGGACATATCAGCCGTATGGTTTTGAGCCAGGCCAGCGGTATGTGATTGAGATTAACCGTAATTGGATAGACTTACCAGAGATAAAGAAGCTACATGATTACTTTGAAGAACAAGGAATAATTTGTAAGTTAGTACTAACCAGTACTGGTAATGCTTTACAGCCTATCCAGGTTAAGACGATGATGCGGGAAGACTAGTGAAAGAGTCAGACATTTACGAGCAGCTAGCGCAGTACATGAACTTGCAATACCCGCAAGTGATGTATCACTTTGATCTAGCTGGTGTCAATAATCCTAGCCGGTACACGCGCAATATGTATGGGCGGCTGAATAAGCGAGCATGGCCTGATTTGTTTGTGTCAATAAGGGGAGTACAGCACATTGGTTTATTCATCGAGATCAAGAATAAGAGTCCATATCTTAAGGATGGTATAACGCTTAAGGCAGATGAACATTTAAGGGAGCAGGCGCTGGTATTAGAGCAATTGCAAGCATGTGGCTATAAGGCAGTATTTGGTACAGGCTTTGATGAGTGTAAGCAGATTATAGATGAGTACCTAACATAAACTTGTAACGTTTAGTGTTTATATGCTATATATGTAGGTATATGGCACGAATGGGCAGACCAACAAAACTAACACCTGAACTGATTGAACAGGCAGAGGAATATCTAGACGAGACTAGTAATATATCTGTTGGTGCACTACTGCCTACTATTGAGGGATTAGCACTTTTGTTAAATATACGGCGTGATACTTTGTATGAATGGGAAAAGGAGAACGCAGACTTTTCCGACATCTTGGAGCGCTTAAGAGCAGCTCAGGCGCAAAAGATTATGCAGAATAGTATGCTTAACAGATACAATCCAACCATTAGTAAGTTGATGCTATCGAAGCATGGTTACATTGAGAAGCGAGAAGAAGATATTACTTCAGGTGGTGAGAAGTTAGGAGTAGCACTTAGTGACGAACAAGCAGCCCAGCTACTTAAAGCCCGTTCTGGACGATAGGCCGCTGTTTAGGGAGATAGCAGAGAATGGTACTTTTGCAGAGTACTGTATTGCTATTGATCGTAACTATCAGCTTGAGTGGTTTCATGGTGAGATAGCCAAAAAGCTAGAGCAAGGTTACAAGCGGTTAATGAATGGTGAGAGTGTTCGCTATATGATTTTCATGCCGCCTCGTAATGGTAAGAGTGATCAGGCTACACAGAAGTTTCCTAGTTGGGTACTTGGTAAGAGTCCAACACTGCCTATTATGGTCAGTAGCTATTCAGATGAGTTAGCTACTGACTTCGGTATGTTGACTCGTAACATTATGCAATCAGATGAGTACAAGGCCATGTTTGATACGAAGCTGCGTGGTGACGCTAAGGCTAAGGGTAAATGGATTACAGAAGAGGGTGGCAGCTATACAGCGGTTGGTGTTGGTGGTGCATTAACAGGTCGTGGTTTTAAGATTGGTATAGTGGACGATCCATTTAAGAACCGTGAAGAGGCTGATAGCCCTGTAGTACGTGAGAGTCGGTACAACTGGTATCGGTCAACTTTCTATACTCGTGCTGAAGGGGCGACTATGATTATCTTTATCCTTACTCGTTGGCATGAGGATGACCTTGCAGGGCGTGTCTTACGTGATGCAGAGGAAGCCAAAAAGAATGGTGACGCTTATGATGATTGGGAGATTATACAGTTTAAGGCTATAGCTACTGAGGATGATGCACATCGTAAAGAGGGTGAAGCCTTGTGGCCAGCTAAGTTCCCATTAAGCCAATTGCAGACCATTAAGACGACGGTTGGTAGTTATGAGTTTAGTGCCTTGTATCAGCAGACACCTATTGACGAAGAGAACCGTAAGTTTAAGCAGGATTGGTTCCAGTACAGGGATTACGAAGAGGTGCGACAGAAGCAAACGTATAACGTTATGACTATTGATCCTCGCGGCAAAGATGATATTAAGAAGGGCACTGATTTTGTAGGTTACACCATTAATTTCATAGATAATGAGCAGAAGTGGAATTTAATCAGTACACGTGAGAAGCTATCAGCTACTGGCCTGATTGATATGATGTTTACTAACTGGACGCGGTATAACCTGCATAAGATTGGTATAGAAGACAACCAGTTTACGCAAGGGCTGATGGTCATGATTGAGGCAGAGATGCGCTTACGTGGCGTCTACATGAATGTCGAGCTATTGAAGCATGGTGGTACACAGAAGGAGCTGAGAATTGAAGCGCTTGTACCACGGTATGAGCATGGTGGCATCTATCACATTACCCGTTATGGCAACAATGAATGTGAAGTACTAGAGGAAGAGCTTAAACTGTTTCCAAAGGCTGCTAATGATGATGCGAGTGATTCAGCTGCTTACCAGACGAACATTGAGAGTGTTCAGCCTAACCTGCATATACACATCCCGCAAGAATATGCACAACTAAAATATGGTCATGCTTAAAGTATGTGTTACAATGAAGAAAATTAGCCAGATGGATACTCATAGTGCCTAAAAAGCAAGCCAAACCCAAGACTAACGAAACCAAGCAGCAGCCCAAAGAGGAAACTTTAGAGACTGTACTAAAGGCTTTTAATAACTCGTGGGATTATACATCAGGTAGTTGGCACGATAGATGGCAGAACAGCTACAAGCTATGGAACAATGAGCGTATTAAGCGTGGTTACTTTGGTATCTCTGACACCTTTGTGCCTATGACCTTTAGCACAGTCGAGACGCTTACAAGTGCCTTGTTTGGTACTAAACCTAAGTTTGCCTTCTTGCCGCCAGCCAATAAAGCTAGTCAGTCAACTGATATTCTCAATGGTTTACTTGATCATTACTGGGATCAAGATCAATGGAGTCTGAAGGTTATCAATACTGGCCGTGGCATGATTCGTGAAGGTACAGCTGTTGATTACTTCTTTTGGGATGTTGATCATCCTCGCCTTATTAACGTACCAATACGTGATTTCTTTATTGACCCAAATGCTTTTGAGCTTGATGAACGTTCTACCCGTTATTGTGGTCGTCGTTACTTGATTACACTTGATGAGCTTGAGCAGTTTGAGGTAGTAGATTTTGACAAGGTAGATGGTAACGGTGAGCCTACCGGTGAAATGAAGAAGAAGTACAAGAACCTTGACAAACTGAAGAAGGATGAACAGGCTGAAGCGCAGCAGTCAGCTAAACCAGGTACTGTTGCACAAGAGCAGACAACTGATAAGCAAGAAAAAGACATGTTCTACGGTTCTACGCTCAATGAGCCTGTAGAGAACCAGATAGAAGTCATTGAATACTGGACGGTTGATCGTACTATCTCTATTGCTAATCGCAAGGTAGTAATTGAAGATGATGAGAACATCTACAAGACCAAAGCACGAGCTAATGGTGTTGAGTATCCTCGTGGTATCTTGCCATTTGCCGGTGCTCGTGATTACGTAGATGGCTCATTGTTCTACGCTAAGAGTGATGTAGACTTTATTGCTGATCAGCAAGAAGACCTTAATGACTTCAGTAACCAGATGAAAGATGCAGTCAGCTTTAACATTAACCAGCAGAAGACACTTGATCCCAAGTATGCACACCTCTTAAAAGAGATTCAGAACTTACCTGGTGTTATCTATCCTGTAGAAGCGGGTGCATTAGTGCCTGTACCTAATGGTCAGATACCAGCAGAAGCCTTTAATGAACGGCAGAACATTAAGTCTGAAATGCGTGAGACAACTGCTAGTAACGAGATCGTTAAGGGTGCAGCGCAAGAAGGCGGTAAGACAACAGCTACTGAGATTAATGCACAGATAGCCGGTGCTGGTCAGCGTATCAACTTGAAGGTTACGCAGATAGAAAACGAGTACTTCCACCGTGTTGCTAAGATAGTCTTTAAGCTTATACAGCTCTACGTAACTGAACCTATGATGGTGCAGATACTTGGTAAGGATGGCGCTAAGTGGGAAGAGTTTGATCCTAGTGAGTTTGATGGCGAGTATCAGCCACGAGTACAGCTAGATATCACTATCCAGAACAAGAAGCAGCAAGAGGCGGCAGATGCTAAAGAGATGCTTGCAGCCTTCCTAAATGACCCTGACGTTAACCAGAAGGAATTGAAGAAGCTTGTACTGTCTCGTTCATTCCAGCTTGACCCTGATGAGGTTGATCAGCTTATGACACTACCTGCTGGTGGGGCTGTTGACCCTATGACCGGTGAACCACTACCAGAAGGTGCGCCAGTTGACCCTATGGGAATGGATGGTGCAGAGCCAACACCTGAAGAGCTAGCGGCTATGGCGGCTGCAATGCCTGAAGAGGGTGCTATACCAGAAGAAGACATGATGCTTGAAGAGGATATGGGGCCAAGTGAGACAGATATTGTTATTGACCCTGCTACTGGTGAACCTGTAATGGCTGGGGAGCTAATGATATGAGCCGTGTAAAGACAGTGGTGTCCAATAACCAGTTTATTACTGACATGTTAACGACTGGTCATGAGGCACGTTACGTTATTACAGAGGGACTACCTGATGACGCTATTATGATTGGTGCTGATATGCGTGCAGATGGTACGGTAGTATTGACATATCAGAGTGAAACGTTTGAAGATCAGCCAGCAGGTGAAGCACCAGAAATGTATATTATCGCTAAAACACTTGACGAGGTGTCAGTATGAGCAGTCCAGCACGAGCCTTCTTTACCTCTCCTGATGGGCAAGAAGTTTTGAAAACCATTACAGGTATGATAGATTCAGAGCATGCGAAGGCAGAAGACAACCCTGAACGAGCTTTAGCACATACACAGCGTGCTAAGGGCATACGGGAAGTCTTGTCGCTACTACAGAGTTTTACCGCAGAGCTTAACAAAAGACCAACTAGAGAGGAGTTAGAAGAGCTTATTATTAAAGCCTAGTTGCTATTCCGAAGGAGCGTGCGAGCAAAACGCATTAAGCCCGCGTTAACGTTCGCTCCTTTGGGCTAGGAACACTAGCCACTTAACAATGAAAGGTATTACGATGGACGAAGACACCACAACTCCAGTCGCAGAAGATACGGGCGCTGAACAAGCACAACCTGTTGACGTTGCTCCAGCTGAAGCGGTCGAACCAACCGCTGTTGATACTGAGGAAGAGACACCCGTAGCACCGGCAGAGGGCGTATCTGATGAAGATACAGAACTCACTGACTGGGCTAGCAAGAAAGGTCTTGAACTCGACAGTGACAATGCAAAGAAAGCTGCTAAGATGGCTCGTGAAGCTGAACGTGCTATGCACCAGAAAGCTCAGAAAGCCAGCGAATTAGAGAAGACTGTTACAGTTCAATCTGACGCTGAAGCCGAAGCAGTTGCAGAAGCAACAGGGCAAGACCCCGAGCTTCTTAAACGCCTACAACGTGTAGAGGTCAGAGATAATGTTCGTGACTTCTGGAATACGCCATTACCTAATGGTGATATGCCAGATAGATCAATTGAACAAGCTATGATCGAGCAAGTTACGGCAAAGCCATATTTAGCAGGTGACTTACGGTCACTCTATGCAACGGCTTTGTTTGAGTCAGGCGGTGTCGCTGCTGTTAAGTCGCAAGGGAAGCGTGAAGCTTTGCAATCCTTGGCCCATAAGCAACAAGCTGCTGTACCTACGGGCAACGCGACAACAACTGGCACTCCGAAGACGAAGAACTTTGCTGATCTATCCATTGAAGAAATGGAAGCCAAACTCGGTTTCGCAAGACGGTAGTACAGGGGCATTAACCCTTAAAGGACTTTAACGTCATGGCCGCACAAAATACTACTGGTTTATCCCAGGAAATGAGCACGTACTACGAGAAAGTATTCCTAGCACGTGCTGAATATGAGTACATTTTTAATCAGGGTGCGCAAATGCGTACAATGCCTGCAAATGAAGGTAAGACAGTTGTCTTTACCCGTCACACACCATTGGCTACAGCTACCACAGCTCTAACTGAAGGTGTAAACCCTGCTGAAGTGAACCTTACGGCTACTAACGTATCAGCAACTCTTGCTGAGTACGGTAACACTGTTAAGATTTCTCGCTTCTTGGAACTCACCTCTATTGACCCTAACAACAAAGAGAAGATCGAAGTTGTTGGTCAGAACATGGGTGAAACGCTGGACGAGATTACACGTAACGAGCTGTTTACTGGTGCAACTGCACAGTACGCAGGTGGTAAGGCTTCATTGTCTCTCGTTGCCGTGTCTGATGTTCTATCAGTTGTCGAAATCCGTAAGGGTGTTCGTACACTGAAGAAGAACAAAGCACGTCGTTACCAGCAAAATGGTAAGAGCTGGATTTTGAAGGCTGGCCCAGATACTACCTATGACCTCACCACTGATAGCACCTTCTTAAGCGCTGATATCTACGATAACAACGCTGAGAAGCTTTACAATGGTGAACTTGGTACTATCCTTGGTGCTCGTGTAATCGAGTCTCCAAACCAGTACGAGTCAGTTAACGGTGGTGTATCAAGTGCTGACTTGGTTCACAACTTCCTACATGGTGCTGATGCATTCGGTTGTATCGACCTCGTAGGTGACAAGCCTCAACTGCACATCATCCCACACACGAAGATTGACAGCGGTAACCCTGCTGGTCGATTCTCGATGGTAGCGTGGTCTTCATCGTACGTTACGAAGACTCTTAACAGCTCATGGTTGTTAGATATTGTAACTGGAGCAACCGGTCGCACCTAATAAGTACTTGACTGATGCTACTAGCTGAATTATACTGTGAGGTATGGAAGTACCTAGTAAGTATTGTCAGCGATGCAGCAAAGAGTATTTTAAGCCATATGCGGCGGCCTACCATAGATGGGAGGGCCGCCGTTATTGCTCTAAAGAATGTGGTGATAAGAGTAAAAAGACGCCTTGGTTGATAAAGCACCAAATAAAACCTGGACAGCACGCTTCACCAAATACCCAGTTTAAAAAAGGTGATAATACTGGCAACAAAAATCCTCGATGGACTGATAAACCATCTTATAACGCAATTCATCTATGGGTAGCTCTTCATTTTGGTAAACCGCAAGAATGTGAGCATTGCGGCACATCAGAGAAACGTATGTATCATTGGGCTAATAAAAGTGGTAATTATCTAAGAGATAGAGATGATTGGTTTCGTCTTTGTGTTCCATGCCATAGAAAATTTGATTATGGCAAAAGGAAAGATCACTATGCTTAATACTCTAATTATGCTACTATGCGGATACTATATAAGAGCAAGGGCGATTCTATGATAGATGACGAACTCAAAAAGAAGATTATTAATCACTACCAAAAGGGGCAAGGGTCAATACAGGACATAGCACGAGTATATCGGCTGACTGTTCCTGAAGTACTCGGTGTCCTTGGGTTGACAGACCTCACTACTGTTAGTACTGGCGGTGATCTTATTGATCCCTCAGAAGCTGGCCCTGGTGCCACAATGAACTACGGCAAGCAGCACCAAGTACCATTTACTACTGACTGATAATGGAAGACATTACTTGGACAGATAGAGCCTTCGGTAGAGAAGGCGAACTAGCTCGATTAAACGCAGCTCGTAATGACCCTAATAAGCATCCTGTACGGCGTAAACAGGCAGAGGATGCACTACAGAAGATACGCTTGCAATTAAAGGATCAGAAGCTTATGACGTTGCGTGTACGATTAATTAAAGCCGCTCGTGCTGGTGATGAACGTGAGCAGTCGAGGATTCAGCAGCAAATGCGTGAGCATACGGGTGAAGATAGGGAGACGGGGTTGTATGACTAAACTTATGCTATTTATGGCTTATAACATAGAGTTTAATGAGGCTGGTCAGTTAAGAATCAAAGCTGGACATGAACACTTTTGGGCTAAAGACTTTGATGATGCAGAGCGTTTTAGGGTCAGGAGACAATGGGATAGGTGCAAGTATATTCATGCGGCTGGCACAACAGAGCGAGATTTTAATATTCCTACTTATGAGATAGTACCAGGGCAGAAGATATGAAAATACTAGCAATTCATAGCAACTTAGGTGACGATCAAAACCGCTATTCGGCAGTCGATACTTGGCGTATAGCTCGCCCTATGCGTGAGCTTAAAAAGCATATGCCCGAGTGGACAATTGACGAGCAATTAACACCCATACCTGGTATTGAGAAGTATAAGAACTCTAGTGAGTTTAATGAAGAGGAAATGCAGAAGGCATTTGATCACATATCCGGCTACGATATTGTGTTTAGTAGCTACCATGCTGACCCTACCGGCTATACGCTCTATAAGGTGGCAGCTGATAAGACTGGCACGCAGTTTATTATGGACATAGATGACGATATGTTCTCTATCAACCCTGATAATCCCTTTTGGCTCAAGATGGATGACGAGAAGGCTTACTGGATGCAATGCATGATACGAGACAATGCCTGGATTAGTACAACGACACCTGATCTAGCTGATGTCTTTCGTAAGCGTCGTAAGCATCACAAAGATACAGTGTTTGTTAATCCTAACTACATATCTGATGACTACAAACACCCAGGTTTTGACAATAAGGACAGAATAGTTATTGGTTACTTCGGTGGTGCATCTCATTACCAGGACTTACATGAGACACATGTAGCAGAAGCACTAGAACGCCTGATGCATGAGAATAAGAAGGTATACTTTCGGTCTGTCGGGATGCCATTGGACAAGTACATACCTCGCGCACGTTACAGCTTTGAAGAGGGTAAGCGTGGTAATGGCTGGGTTAAAGAAATCTACCCAACACTGAACTTTGACATTGCTATTGCGCCATTAGATGACAACATATTTAACCAGGGTAAGAGTAACATTAAGTGGCAAGAAGCAACCAGGGCTGGTAGTGCCTTTGTGGCTTCATATATAGGCCCGTATAGGCGTTTACCGACTGATACTGCACTACTCGCGCAAAATTCAGCAGAATCCTGGTACAAGACCTTAAAAAAGCTCGTAGATGATGTAGAGTATCGTAAGCGATTAGTCGGTAATGCCAAGGTAGAGCTAGCAGTCAACTGGCGACTAGAAGACCACTGGATGCAATATAGGGATATGTTTCAAAAAGTCTATGATTCTAGTCACAAGAAGGCTGTGATATCGGTATGAACATACTCTTAACGGGTGGTAGTGGTCAGTTAGGCCAGGAGCTTATCAAGTTACGTGACTTTATTGCACCGACACATAAGCAGATGGATATTACTGACCCTGATAGTGTGGCGAAATACCTCGGTAATAGACAGGTTGACTTGATTGTACACGCGGCAGCCTATACTGATACGCTTAAGCCTGATGTTAACGATGTTGAGGCAGTTAAGTGTTGGCGTACTAACGTGCTTGGTACTCGTAATTTAGTAGAACAAGCTACTTGTCCGATAGTATTTATTAGTACTGAGAGCGCTATAGAGCCGTATAACTTCTACATACTGACCAAGATGCAGGCTGAACATGAGATACGTTTGCATGAGCATGGCTATACTATTATTCGTACTAGTTTTCGGTCTGATCCGTTTGAATATCCAAAGGCACCAACTGATATGTACACCATAGCCGGTAGTGTCGCTGACATTGCCGCTATGATTAACGAGTATTTAGACAAACCAATCAAGAATAAGCTCGTGTACCTCGGTGAGTGGGTGCAAACTGTCTATGAGCTAGCTAAGAAGACACGACCTGATGTAGTTGGTATGCCAAGGAAGCAGATATTCAAGCGATTACCAGAGATGAGAGGGCTACTTGATGTCTGATGTGATCGTAGTTGTACCTAATCACTTGCCGCACCTCGATTTCCTACAAGAATGGGATGAGTTGAAGCAGTATGAGTTGATCGTAGTACAGGATATTGGTAAGAAGCCGAAGATACCAAGCGGCTTTAACATTACCATCTACGATCACAAGGATATAGAGGCTGATTTAGGTGATAGTGCTTGGATTATTCCGTCTCGTACCAGTGCCTGCCGGTCATACGGCTACTACAAAGCATGGCAACGTAAGCCACAGGTTATTATTACGCTGGATAATGATTGCTATGCAGAAAAAGAGATACCTAACTACTACGTGAAGGGTCATATACAGGCACTAAGTACACCGGCGACGCTTGATTGGGTTAATACAGCTGGTAATCTACCTATGCGAGGCTTCCCATACCTTATACGTGATAAAAATCACACATGGCTTAACCATGGTCTGTGGTCGAACGTGCCTGATCTTGATGCTGCTACCTGGCTGCATAACTTGGAGTTACGTTTTAAGCCGACACATACCAGTACGGTCATACCACGGTATAACTTCTTTCCTATGTGCGGTATGAACTTGTCATGGCGGGTTGATCTAACGCCTGCTATGTATTTCGGTCTATTTGGGCCAGACTATGGTTTTGATCAGTATGACGATATATGGGCTGGTGTACTTGTTAAGAAGGTTATGGATCATTTAGGGGTGGCTGCTCGTAGTGGTTCACCAAGTGTTGAACATCGTAAGCAGTCGAATGTGTTTGTGAATCTTACTAAGCAAGCGCCTGGCATGGCTATGAATGAGCACTTCTGGAAGGTAGTACAAGGTATAACGCTAACAAAAGATACCGTGATTGACTGTTATGAGGAACTTATACAGGCACTCCCTGATGTAATACAAGATGAGCCGGAGGGCTGGACTAAGAAATTTAAGGAGGCTGCACTTATATGGGTAAGTTTGTTCAAAAGTACCTCGTAGTTGCTCGGTATCAGGCAGACATTACCTGGTTGGATAAGGTTGAGGGCTGGACTCCTATCGTTGTCCAGAAGAAAACAGATGAGCTAGAGGGTGATATGCCAAATGAGGGTAGGGAACCGGCTGCTTTCTTACACGCAATTTTGCGTCATTATGATCGTATCCAGCCGACTGATGTATGGGCGTTTGTACAAGACAATCCTTTTGATCATTGTAGAGACTTGCTTAATATCCTTAATGAGCCTGTACGGGCGTTCTCGTGGCTTGGAGGGGACTATTTAAAGACTTCTGATGGTGAAGGCAAGCAAGACCATCCAGAGCTACCAGTAGCTGAATTGTATAGCAAATGGATAAATAAGGATTGGCCTGAAGGTAATACCGTAGACTTTGCGCCTGGCGGTCAGTTCAAGACTACTGGTAAGCAGTTACTAAGCTGGCCTAAAGAGCATTATCAGACTATGTACGATGATGTTTGTATAGATTACCAGGCGTGGGCGGCTGAGCGACTATGGGGGGAAATTTTTACAGTGGGTAGCCGTGGGTAGTGCTACAGTAGCTCTTGTAAAAGAAAGGATTTTACTATGAGCGATACAGACCCAAACAACAAACCTGACGAGCTACCTATGTCAGAAAAGAAATACGAACAGCAACCTGAGAGTAATGTAGGTGGTACAGTTGATCGTGATGTTGACCCGCCAAACCCTAAAGTGCAAGAAGAGACACCAGAAGAAGCACAGCGTCGTGAAGATGGTGAAATGCTTTTATCTGATCAGGAAGCGCAGAAGCAACGTGATAAATATGGCGATGAAATGCGTGAGCATGCAGACAAGGCTACAGAGAAGCAGCACAAAAAGCTTGACTCCAATACAAAGCCTGGTGTAGACGAATAATACTTATGGTACAATATGGCTAAATGCCATATCTTGATACTGTTCAGCAGAAACGATTAGAGGCTCAACAACAGAGGGCTAGTCAAGATCTCCACAAGGAAAGTATTGGGGCTGTTACTGGTAGTGGAAAAGAAATTGTTGGTGCTACTAGTAAGCTTGCTAAATCTCAGGATATTGATAGCTTGATTGCTCAGGTTAAAGAAGTACAATTGGCGGCTATGCTCGGTGCGAGTAAGCCATCTATTGTTTTGACTGACCAAACTGACTTGGGCGATAAGATGGCTGCACTGGGTAGTCAGCTTGCAGAAGCTGTTAAGTCCATTGATACAACTAAGCTTAGTGGTGAGCAGTTGACAAAGTTGACTGATTTAAAAACTGGATTAGACAAACTTTCCAGTACGTTTACTAGTGGTGTCACTACTGCAAGTAAGCAACATAAAGAATTGCTAAGTGCTATTAAGGCACTGAAGCTTGATACTGTTGTGAATGTACCGGAACCGAAGGTAACTGTTAAAGAGAGTAAGGTAGACTTTAAGCCATTACAAGACACTATTAGAGAGTATTTTAAGGCTCCTGAAGTGGAGAAGATTGATCTTGAGTGTTATCGCGCACAAGACATTAAGGATAGTGACAACATGCAATATGTTGGTTTTGTTAATCCTGACGGTGGTTGGTATATTATCGAGAACGATGTAAAGGCTAATAAGCTACGATATGTATTTGGTATGGGTAACTATGAGAAGGCATTTAAGAAAGCTGCTACTTACCAGTATATGTTGCTGAATGAGGCAATAGATGCGCTTCAAACTTGACCCCCTATCCCCTACTGGTGTCTCAGTTGATAGCAGCTCAGACACCAAAGTAATTAACCGGCAGTCACACGGTTATATTGGTACTGGCGTTAAGAAGATTATTGCTGGTACTAATGTAATAGTTAATGACAGTGATCCTGCTAACCCGATTGTTTCGGCGACGGGTGGAGGTGGCGGGGGTGATGCAGTATGGGGCGGTATCGCTGGTACGCTTAGCGATCAGACTGACCTG
>CAZZDD010000016.1:0-39424 GCA_964652185.1 uncultured Candidatus Peribacteria bacterium
GGCTGTAGATAAGATTGGTGTTTATGGCGAAAAGCCTAATTTAACCGTGCATTTACCAGAAGACCCCTCCTTGGCCAATATTTGCGACGATTGCCAGTAGGACTTAACATTAACCCCATGTCGAAAGAAACAAAACGACAATTAATTAGCGCCTTAATAACCTTTGTGGGTTCGTTCTTGGCGTTTGTGCTTCCATCATTACTCGACCCATCTTGGTCATACACTGGCCAGGCGGCTTTGGTCTCGCTACTTGTAGCGGGCGTCAGGGCAGGGGTCAAGGCTGTTTGGGAGCTTCCCTCACTGCAATCCTGGCTCGGTCGCTAGTCGCTTCCTGAGCAAGGTGAGATACGGATGTCTTCCTGTAAAACACTTAATTGAAATTACTTGGTTTCATAACCGCCATACTTCTCCTAGCGCCCAAGGTGTTGGCCAACACAACCCCTGAGGAGCACACGTTTAGGCCTCTAAACGCCTCTAGGAGCGTAGAAGAACTGATAGTTGATAAATCTATCGAGTATGGCGTTTCCGCCTCCTTAATGAGGCAAATAGTCTCTTGTGAAAGTCAGTCGAGAAACATACAAAGCCAGATACCAGATCCTACTGGTCCTAATGGCCGTGAAGATTCATGGGGCGTTGTACAGATTCACCTTCCCAGTTGGCCAGAAATTACCAGAGACATGGCACTTGATCATGAGTTTGCTATCGATTTCCTTGCTTCAAAGCTATCAAATAATCAGGGTTATTTATGGACTTGTTGGAGGAATATGGTAATGTGAATTAGTCCGGCCGGACAGTTTTTGGCCGAAAGGCCTATCCCATTTCCGCACAGCGCCCCGCAAGGGGCGTTTGTGTTGCCCGTTATCCACAGATAACGTCTCCGAATTGACTTGCCAAGCACAATCAGGTGTAGGCTTAATGAAGAACTGAACCTTAACTAAGGGGGAACTAACGTGGACGACAAGCCTATCTTCGTCGAATGTGGCTGCTGTGGCGCTAAGGTGGAAATCCACCCGCACCACGCTCGCTACATCGAACTACGCCTTCAGCTTATTCGGGAACTTCATCCCGAAGTTGAAGACAACGAGCAACTGGAACTGTCTTCACCAGACACCGCCTTCGGAATGACCGAGGACTAAGGAGGTGATCTCATCTCAGGAGGTCACATGAAACGGTTAAAAGAACTGTCACTCGGTTGCCTCCTGGTAGTCGCCGTAATCCTGTTTGACAACCACATCTTTCGTGAGGAGAACAAGATGCGTAAGGCTCTGGCGTGGGTAGTCATCGTGGCTCTCCTCATTCTCGTAGTGAGGATGGTCTCGGCACAGGCGTTTCAGCCCATCGAACGTAGGGATGAGTGCATCACCATTGCGGTGAGGTGGAAGCCTGACACAACGATGGTTGAGTCATTCGGTTGTGGTGTAGTCCGAGGCGACACTCTCGTTCTCGTGCATCACATCGTTCAAGGGAAGGCTCAGGCCATCACGGTCATTCATCGTAGACAAGTACAAGCCATTGTGCGACTTGTACCTCTACAACCTCCCTAAGGAGGGACAAGTGGACATCAAGCCGAACGAAATCATCAGGTTGGTTGCTGTGTATTGTCCCAACATACACAACATCCATCCGACAATCTATATCCGTTACCTAATCGTAATGGGTAAGGCAGGGAACTCGCTGTGGATAGACGACCCCTTGGAAGAAGACCTTGCTCGACTCTGGGCAAGAGTATCCTCAAGGGCTGAAGCCATCGCTACGGCTTCTCCCTGTCCGTTCTGCCAAGCATTAGGCAGTACACCAAGTCTCCAGTAATGGAGCAAGAGAGTTCAAGGCTAATGACCCTGCTCTCTTTTTGTAGGTGGGGATAGTAAGATATTTAATAAGTAAATAGGTGGTATAATAAATAACATGAAAATAACAATAGGCAAATACACAATTAGTCCTTTTATTGATTACACAGACGGCTCCAAATCTGTTTGGATTGAACAAGAAGACGGCGAGGGTGGGCAGTTCCCATTAAAGGATTTTGAAGAAGCAATAAAGAACTTTTACAACAAGAACTTTTAGTTAAGGAAGATGAAGTACTTATCACTGTTCTCTGGTATAGGAGGGTTTGAACTAGGTATAAAACAGGCATATGAAACACTACATAATGAATCCGAAGATGATGGATTACCGACTGAAGGAAATATCCCCAGCGCTAACCGCTTCAATGTACAAGGAGCCACCTGTGTTGGTTTCTCTGAAATCGACAAGTACGCAGTCCAAATTTATCAAAAGCACTTCCCTAACCACACCAATTATGGAGATATTACAAAAATCAAAGCCGAAGAGTTACCAGAATTTGACCTCCTTGTTGGGGGCTTTCCGTGCCAATCGTTCAGTATCGCAGGAAAACGAGGCGTCTATGCTACGCCTACAACTCCCCACCAGCGAATCTCTAAGAGGTTCCTCGCTTTTCCCGCAGAATAATCCAAAAGGAGAAATACCTAAGGAGTGGTCGGGGAAACTGGGGAATCTCAAGAGGTGGTGAGTTGGGAGAGATACAAACTCTCACAAAAAGTTGAGAAAGGAAGACAAGTGGTCATACCACCCAATGTCGTAATCGAAAGATTAACTTTCCCACCCCCTCACGAGTAAGTTGGTGGAATTGGGGAGATAAGTTGGACCAAGCTCTTACTAGCAATGGAGTAAGCAGTCTCTCCAATTCCCCCCGCTTATGTGGAGGGTGATAATGCTGACAGCTCACTAAGCCCACTTTTAACCGAGTGGGTTTGGTGTTATACGAGATACTTGGCGATTATTTCCTTATAGTCCTCTATAGATCGTATCTCTCCACTTTTGGCGATTTTCTTTCTCTCTTGCAAAGACAACAATCCTTCTACTCCATGTTTCTGTATTATATATTCTGTATACCCAGCCAGGTCTCCACTCTTATACATGTTGCAACCCGCACACTGGCCGTTTATGTTAACCTCATCGAAGTCCAGCAATCCGTGATAGTAATGCCCGGCATGCGCCGCCTTCGTCTTCGTTCCTCTCATTAAACATGTAACACAATAAGGGTCTCTTGTTCTTATCCAAACGCTAAACACCTTCCACGCCTTGTTCTTCCACGTCAAGAGTGAGTTCTTTGAGCTTTTGGCCTTTCTTCTTAGGGGACTTCTTTTCATATGGCGGCAATGTTTTGGTTATCTTGTACCAAGATACATTCTTCCCGTCAGGCAGACTATTTAGCTTGGGATAAGCTTTGGCCAATTCTATACAGTAGTGAATAGTTTTTGGCCGCTGGCCTGTCCGTTGAGCGATTAACTCAATCTTGTCCTCGCACTTATTCTTGATTATCTCCTTTCCTACTTCGTGGTAGCCCTCGAGAAGTACCCAGCGGTGATTGAAGATCGCCTCCGTCAACGTCGCCTTCCACTCGCCAATAAGTTCGTTCATAGTGTTCAAGAATATAATCTAGTAAATCTCTGTCCTCCCGGGTTTCCATTGGCGAACACACCACGTCCTTTAATTCTTTAACCTTGGGTTGGTATTTTAGATCGGCTTCTCTGCTCATTGTCTCTCTAGCTTATCAATCATTCCCTTAAGTTCAAAGGCACGCTGTCCACACCATCGAATGTAGTCTTCAAGGTTCTTGGCGCCTTCGGCTGTCAGGGTTTCAATACCATCTCTCAAAGAGGTTGCCGCCCAATGCATCTGGGAAAGATGGTCTTGGCGCCAATCCTGTAAGAACTTTAATTTCCTTGATTCCTTGATGTTCATTACAAATCATTAAACTCCTTTTCTACTAATGCATCCTCCCTCCACTCCTCTTCACGATAGGTCTTTCCGTCAAATACCATCGTAACGTTTCCTGTCGAGCCGTGTCTTCGGTTGGCTTGAACCGAGACCATGGTGTTATTGGTAACCGTCACTTCAGTCTTACTTCTCTTAGTCTCTCTCCAAAGAATAATGGCGGTGTCAGCTTCCTGGCCGATGGCGGATGACCCTCTTAAGTCCTCCAAGGTAGGAAGGGTGTCCATCTTGACCTTTGTAAGGTGGCAGATCAGTACGATGCAAACCCCCCACTTCTTGGCCAAGCCCTTTATAGACCTCATGGTGTCAGCAACCCTCAGGGCGTGGTTATCGGCGCCAAAGGGGACTAGGAAGTCTAAGTGGTCGATAAAGACTATCTTTGAATCGTACTTAACTATCCCTTCTACTATCTTAGACTCTACCCAAGCCAACTCGCCTCCCTTCATGACACTTGGCGTGAAGCCCTCAGGAGGCTCTATACCGCGTTCTATGCACTTTCTGATGAGTTCCTCAGCTGACTCCTCAAACGGCAGCCAGAGAGGCTTATAGGGGCTTATACGCGATGTTAGGTCCATACACCACTGTGTCTTACCTGATTTTGTCAGGGCAGAGACGATTACGACTTGTTGTGGGCGGAAACCTTGGATGATTTTGTCGAACTTCTCCCAACCTGTGAAGATCTTGAAGGCCTCCTCTTCGGTCTTGACCCTCTTGGCCACATCAGCAAATGAGATGACCTCATCCTCTCCTTGGTACTTACTGGCCTTTAGCTTTAGTTCTTCTAGGCGCTCGGCCGCCTTAACATCATGATGAGTCTTCTCCATCTCTACGGAGAGCTTTGAAATTAATGCGTTGATGTCAAGGACTTTCTGATTCATTGTTGTGCGAGGAAACTATTAATGAACTTCTCTGAAGTGAAGGCCGGGATGGAAAACCGCCATTTCTTGTCGATATCGGAATCTACAAAGTACCACTGAGCGTACTCTCGGATAAATTCTTTGTCGTATTTCTTTATAAGGTTCTGTCTAATCATTGCTTTGGCCTCGTTACCTATGACTGGGGAGTTTCCATATTGCTTTTCAAGGGTCCTCTTGATGAGCTCTACTAGCTTCTCGGAATCCGCCAGTGAGGGGTCAGGGACAGATGGGAGAGGTGGGCGCCATTTGGCTCTTAAGGACTTAACCTCAGACTTGGACAACTTACGGCCACTTTCATCTTCCCACCACTCGGCCATGCCGCCATCACTATCTACAATACTGTCATGTTTGTATCCCTGGGCCTCCATGAATTCTTCAAAATTGGCCGAAGGCCTATTATCTTTAATATTAACTTTAATATTCGCTTCTTCTGTTACCTTATTTGATGGCTTCACAGAGCCTTCATTCATCGAATTTTCATCATGGGGGGGGTTCAAATTTGAGCTACCCCTGGGTTCATCCGTGAACCCCCCTGGGTTCAAATTTGAGCTACCCCCTTGACTAAGTAATTCTTTTGTTAGGAACTTAGACTCAGTTGACCAGATCTCCCTGACACCTGTTTTCGACACACTTGTCTCAATGAGGTTTATAGCTTTCAGCTCATTCAACCACCTTTTTATACTGCTTTCGTCTACTCCAAACCTCTCACAAAAGTGTTTATTAGTCGCCCAGCAGAAACCCCTTTTATTACTTAGAGACTGGATGATTCCATAGAGACATTTAGCATTCAAAGACAGGGTGGGGTGGTCAAAGACTGGACCCGGTATCGTTACATAATATGAGCCTGTGTTATTTCCTGTTTCCATTTCCTTAAGAATACACCTTAGATCTTTTAACTCATAGACTTTGTCTGGGGATAACTCATTTCCTCTTTCTTATTAAGTTCGGAGAGGTATCTTTCTATAGCACTTGGTTCTTCCGCCCAAACATCTGAATCTACATAGTGATACTTACCGAGAAACTTCGTATAATCTTCTAGAGTTTCCTCCCTCACCCTCTTAACTACTTCTTGGAGGAAGGATTTGAATTTGTCTAGGTCGTATTCTTTATGATAGCCTCCTTTTGGATACCTGGTTTCTGTCTTATCTATCAAATGGTCTCCACCACATTCTGAACAACCCTGACTTTCTAATTCAAACTTCTCATCAAACTCCTCTAATATCTCTTTAGTTAGTTTGGTCATCTCTATTTTTTGTTAGTGAGGGCTGGGATAAACTCAATTTCAGTAGACGACCCCCAATCTACCCTAAAACTCCCCCTGCCCCAGAAATGCAAGATTCCTTCGGGGTACCAGCAGTCGGTTCTGAGGTGTGCAAGCTTATAGTTGCCCCTGTCACTATCTGGCAGAATCCAATTTATATCATCTGGGTAGGAACATATCTCATATCTCTCCTCTTTTCCTTCCGTCCAACAACCAATTATTGCGATGTGCATGTAACCACTTTCGTGTTTAGTGCCAGCAGGGACAACTAAAATTGAATTATACAACCTGTCCATATTTGAGTCCTTTCGATTTGGTATTTTTAATAACTCCTTTCTGTTTGGTCGTTTTGTCATCTTACTTTTTCCTATCTAATAACTTCTGCTTTAGGGAGGAGAGGGCATTATTGTACCCATTGTTGTAGTCGGGGTAATCAGACTTCTCCCCCATTCCCTCTATCATCCCAATCACCTCATCTATCTCTATCTTATTGGCGAGGAGGGAGGAGATGAA
Source organism: uncultured Candidatus Peribacteria bacterium (assembly GCA_964652185.1). GTDB lineage: Bacteria > Patescibacteriota > Gracilibacteria > Peribacterales > Peribacteraceae > DALYDP01. The sequence continues at coordinate 6,490 of CAZZDD010000016.1, forward strand.
GGATTTGATTGAGTAGTCATTTTCTATGACATTCCAATACTGGTCTTGTGGTTCTCTATCAGACAAATCCATCACAAACCTTCTATCAAACCTTACCTCCCACTTTGGTTGAGGAGGTTCTTCGGTAAAGCATTTCAAACATTCACAGTATTTACTGTGGTTATTCTCTTGAGAGGGGGTGTGGCAGGGGCAGTTTCCTTGAACCTTACATTGTGGAGTAAAGCCTAAGTCTGGGTTGCCAAGCATTTCGCCCTTGCACTTTGGGCAACATTGTTTATTTTCGTTTGGCCTTGAACTACAGGTACACCCAGCAAATGCGTGTCTTGCTGGTGCGTTTCCGTGTATTGGACACATGTTCGTTCCGATTGGCTCTTTCATGACTTTTTCTTAGTTATCTTCTTTGGGAGGGAGGGCAGACCTGCTAATTAGTGTAAAGTCACTTCCCCAAGTCATATTGAACTTTTGCACTTCCCACACCAACTCCTCTATATCCCAGGAAAGAGCGGGGTTATCTTCTAGCCATTTTTCATGATATTTACCAAGCAGAAATTGCTTTACATTATCCTTGTCTATCTTTGTTTTGGTGGTCTTAGGCATGGTTAGGATTTATCTGGTAACTTTATGGTCTCCCAATTTTCGTCGTCGAAGTCCTCTATTCTGAGGGCTTCTTTTTCTTCCTCAGTTAGATCATCTGAGTCGTCATCGGCCTCGTAATCGTCTATGATCTCCTCCTCTAACACATATGGTAGTTCTTCCATGTTAGTCTGTGATTATTAGAACGGCTCCGATAATCAACAGCCCGAACAGAAGGGCCAACATAAACCAGTCTAAGCTACCCCAGGGGACATTGGTGACTGAACCGTCACAGATGTTTGTGTAGATGTTGGCGCCAAAGTTATAAGTCTCTTTGATACAAGCTTCTAGAGTCTTTGCATCAAGATTTAAGTTAATGTCAGTCATTATTTAATTATTAGTTGTTAAAAGGGATATCATTAATGTCTATCACCTCGGTTGGCTCAGGTATTGTTTTAACTTCTGGCGCCTTTCCTTCCCTCTTGTCCTTCATCTTTTGGACGATGTCAGCAATCGGGGTCTTAAGAGCCAGTTCTGAAAGCTCCTCAGCTGTTACTGGGGTGTTTTTTCTGGCGGCTGTGACCGAGTAACGATTGGCACCTTCACCTGTGTTATGAATTGTAATGTCATAAGGCATTGGGAATTCGTCAAAAGCGTACTCATCATTGCTTCTGAGTTGCTGAATGAGACTGATGACTGAGTAGGGCAAGGTAACTATTTTAAGGTCAGCCTCACCACGTACAGCCGCCCACACCCATCCCTTAATAGAGACCTTCTCGCCCTCCTTAGGACGATAGTTCTCATCAACGTATCCAAGGTCCTCCGCCTTAGGATAATCGCCTTTAGTAAGCTTGTAGACAGGCACAGGCTGTGTCAGCACACGAAGCTTGGTGTCCCCGTCGCCATCCTTAATCTTGTCCTTAAGTTTAAAGAAGTCGCTGTCCCTCTTCTCCTTGTCATTAACCGGGAATCCCCATGAATCTACTTTACTTTCCATTTTGTTTAGAGCTATAGCCCTTGGTTATTTCTAATATTGCTTTTAATTCCTCCTCCGAATACCCCACCCTTTCACCCTGTCTTTGGACAATTAAGTCCTTCCAAGGTGAGTAGAGTATCCGCCAACTATCAGGATCCCCCAAGACACGCTTGCCGGTCCTGAGGGCTGAAGTCATGGCAGGTGTAAGTGTATCCCATTTAATCTCTGAAATGGGTATCTTATACCTCCCCGCCTCAAACACGTCTGGTTCTATGTCCTTGTCGATGAACTCAGTCTTAAGTGTAGCCCACCTCTTGTATTCCTTGTTCAGGTCAACAAAAGTTTCGCCACACTTATAGACCCTATCGCCCACGTGCTCACATATAAACCAGAAGTATGAGAGCCCATCAACGCTAGCTACGAACATATGCCCTCTCTCTTTGCCTAAGGCATCCATGTAGATGGCCAGTTGGCCCACATAGTTCTCCCTTGGCCGCCTGTCTTTGTACTTATTGATGTCCACAGAGTTCTTGTTGTTGATTGACTTGATCTCAACGGGCTCACCATGGATGTTAATGGCATCAATATGACAGGTTATCTTCACCCCTTCACGCTCAAACACGACATTTGGCACCTCTTCCTCCTGTGCGTAGTCCTCAGATACATACCCACTGTCCTTCAAGACCTTGAGCATTTGCATCTCCACACCCTTGCCAGCACCCCACTTGAGGGTTGCGTACCACTCGGCAGGGTTAGACTCTGGTATGCCCTTGAAGGCACAATAGAGGTCAAACCCCAACTTACCGTAGTCAGAGGCATGGAACCCAGACCTCTCACGTGGTATGTGGTTGATCTTAAGCGTGGTTGGTGGCATTGAGGGCAAATGGCCTTCGACCTTTCTGGTAGGTTGGGACAACCACGCCAGTCTTTCGAAGCACCTTAATCCAATAATCCAGCTTTCTAACTGGCCAACCTAATTCGTTAGCCACTTCCGCCCTTGTTCTATTCCCTTCGAACATGGCCGGGATTCTATTTATTGTTTCCCATTCTTTCATTGAATAGCCCCACAGGGCGATTAACTGATAACATCTTTAGTATATTATATGTCACCTTCAATGTGAAGATGTTTTCCCGAATATCTGTGGACAACTTTAACGATAAAAACCTCGCCTCACCCTTGTATTGGCACGCCAGTGGTGCAGTCCACCTCCTCTAGAGTTAGGCTATGTATGCAAATGTTGCTACTAGGCACTGGCGCCAATAGGTACAGCACAAAAGAAACCCCGTAAGAGACTAGAATACCTATAAGTCCGGTTAGTATTATTTTCTTCATATAACAAAAAACCGACACATTGCTCACGCTCTCCCCTTGTAAGGGTTGATTGTTAATTGTGTCGGCTTATTGATTTTTGACTATTCGCCAAACATTTTGTGGTGCTTTGAGCAGTGGCCGTCCTTGTAGACTTTATTGCTACATAAACGCTCCCCTACCTGTGCCTCACAAAATATTTCGCTCTCGTCTTTTTTCTGTTTGCCTTTTGTTTCTTCGTAGCAGTGATGGTATGTATTCTCCACCTTCTTACCCCCCATCTCTATCGTTGCTATGTATGCTTTCAGCGTAGGGCTTCTATTGACGCTAACTTTTATAGCGTCTTTAATTTCCCCTACATTGATACTGATATATAGCCTGTCGTTCCCCCCTTGTCCTTTGCTAGCTCGTTCGCTAGTCGTGGTTGCGTACAATTTCAATTGATTTATGCGGACATTCCCCGCCATTGTGCTGTTTGGCTATGTTGCAATTAAAGCAGTAGATTTGTAAATTGTCGGGGTAGTTTGCCTTTATAATTCGTTTATAAAGGAGTATTCCGCTAGGTCTATACTTCTTCCCCTCCTTTCTGTCCTTATAGCCGTCATTGTTGATGTGGTCTATGGATAAAAAGCACAGCTCTTTAATACCACAACAAGCACATTGACCGCCATAATGGGTTACGATTTGTTGTTTTAGCTCCTTAGCTCTTAAACTCTGTTTAACCAAGGCTTTTTTCCGCCAGTCTTTGTATTTTGGCGTTTGCCTATAGCGGCGTTGCCACTCCTTTTGGTAGGGGTTAAAGACGACCTTATAAGCAATCGTTTTTCTTGTCTTTACTATCCGCTCATTATCACAGCCTTTACAGCACGGGCGTTTCCCATCCGCCTTTGTTTTATCCACATAATAATTTTCTAGTGGTTTTTCAAGTCCACACTTGCTACAAGTTTTCATGGCTATATGATAGCATAAAAACATATAGTTTCATAATCCATATTTAGTTGTCAAAGAGCGTGAGCATTACGGCTTATGTTTAGTAAACCGCCTAGACCATCCTATAAGCTAGGATAGTCGGAGCGTGTTGCTAAGCTACCTCTACGCTTTTTATGCCGTGATAATTCCAGTTGCACCATACTCTCCTTGTACCGTGATCAAGATCTGTGCCCGTATAGCGTGGACGACCATTCTTGAAAGTAAAGCTTTTAATCTTGCTCGCCTCATCAAGTGGTATAAGTCTCCCCAATTGATTAAAAGGCTTGATCTCCTGTACTCCTAGCACCTGCCACGTCTTCAAGTTTTCTAGGCTGGCGTTTGTTTTGTCTAGTCCGTTTGAGTATTTGAGGACGTACCCCTCTTTTGAAACTTCGTACCTGTTGCCGTAAGGCGTTTGTATGATGTACTTCGTCTTCATTTTATTTGTGTTTAGCTTTTAATACGGCTTGCTTGCCGTGTCTTGGCCTGATAGAGTGCTTATCAGGACAAAGACGGCCTACAATCTCACTTGCCCAGAACGTCCTCGCTTGGTTATAGGCTTGCGCCTAAAGTTAAGCTAAGGATAGCCCCAGAGCCTTAATTATTTGGTCTTGGTTAACTTATCTCTTAATGTTTGGAGATCTTCGAGAGTTAAGTCCTCGTGATGGTTGTCGGCCTGATCGTCTAGCGTTAGCTGTATAGCGTGCTTAAAGCCCTCGCACTTGTCCCATATGCTACAAAAGAAGTTCATAGCCTCTTCGAGACTGCCTATTGTCTCGTCCCCGTTGTCTGTTTCGCTTAGGATGTTGTTTATATCCTGTATTAGTTCGTCTTTAGTCATTTTAGTTTTGGTTAAACATTGCTTGTAATGCTTTTTCTATAGCTCTTTCACGGGTTGGAGCTATAAAGGTGCGAAGATCGCCTGTATTGTCGGTGTATTGCGCCAAGTAAGCGAACCAGTAATAAGAGTAATATACGGTCATATTTAGTTTGCTAGGCATTGAGCTATTAAGTGGCCGCCAAAGTACATAGCAAAGAAGAAACCAAAGGCATAGGCAGTAACTAACCAAAGGTATTCTGATACGGCCTCTCTCCACTTGTTAAAGGTGAAGCGCCAAGTATATCTCTTAGCTATATCTTCCTTAATGTTGGATTTATACATTGTTGTTTTGTTATGTCCCATTTCCTTAGGACATACTTATCATATCATATAAGCTAACACAAGCACAAGGGCTTCCTTGTGGATAACTCTATAAGAAGAAAAACCGCCAATCATTACTACCTATATAACATTTAACAGGCCTTAAAAGGGCTTATAAGTGGTCAAAAAACCCTATATTCTGAATAATGAGCAAAACCGCCAATATTTATACCCATATACAATATGAAGCTAAGACATAAGAAGCTGTTAGAAGAGCTACCAAAGAACCAGTTTAAAGTTAAACCCAGCGCCATAAAGGCTGGATATAGCCCAGAATATGCTGATTCTAACCCTAAAGGCATACTCAAAGGCGCCTTAAGAGCACAAGCTAAAGAGATACTAGAGATTTCCGCCAATAGTTCCAGCATAGATACAAAGGATATGAAAAAGACTTTAGCAGAGTTGGTGGGATACACTAGGGAAGATGTGTTTAAAAGGATAAAAAGTATAGGAGATAACGAGAAAGATTTAGGATCAGCTCTCAAGGTTTTGCTCCCTTTGGCCAAAGATTTAGGCGTTAATCTCACAGAAGATACGCCCAAAACCATTGTGCCCATCCTGAATATAGGCGTGAAACAGGTTGAGGCTATAGAAGATAGCACCAACACCCCAATAGACGGCTCTGTTGAGCCATAACCCCCACATCTGTCGCATAATATAGATTGTGCGACATACAAAGTACGGCTATATATAAAGGCATACGGGGGGGTGGGGGTACGCACCAAGCTAGGCCTAGACTTAAGTTATATATAAGTACCTACTATAAAAATCCCAAATTCTAACTATTGACAATGAACAATAATGCTGACATAATAAAGGCATATGAAGACCTCGGCCAACAGTGGCTTGCTGGGAAGGTTATTATCGATTCCTTCCAAAACCTCACCCTAAACCCTAAACAGATAGAGTATATTAATGATAAGTCTCCTGAGCTTCTTATTTCTGGCGGATATCGTTCTGGTAAGACTGTGGCCATGATCGTCAAGATGTATTTGATGGCCATGTTCTTCCCCAATAACCAGATCCTATTGGGTAGAAAGACCATATCTGACATTGAACTAACCCTAATCCCGGCCATCGAATCGATCTTCCCCCAAGGCACCTATGAGCTGAAACGAGGCTATAAGCTTATCCAGTTCCCCAACGGTAGTCAGATTCACTATATGGGCCTCGATACTAATGTTGGCGGGGATGACACTAAAAAGGCTACCCAGAAGATCAGAGGATTGGACCTTGGAGCTGTCTTCATCGACCAGTTAGAAGAGGTTGAACAGGTCATTTGGGACCAGTTAGCTGGTCGTATGTCCCGTAACGTACCTTTCAGGCAGAAGGCCGCTACAACGAACCCAGCCCGTTTCTGGGCCTATGACTACTTCAAGGGCCATCCTAGGAAAGGAACCAGGCTAATTGAGACCGGCATGGCCGACAATAAGAGGAATCTGCCCGAAGGCTTCATTGAGGAGCAGCTGGAGAAGGGTGAGATGTACGTTAAAAGGTTCGTTTACGGTATTTGGTCCACTGAAACCATGGTTGATGGGATGGTTTTCGACCAATCTATCATCCGGGACCAGGAATTGATGACCATACCGCATAAAAGGGTGGTTTCTGACATCAAAATCTTCCACGAACCTGAGAATCATGAGTACCAGATCGGTGTTGACCCCTCTACTGGGGCTGAAGACCCTTGCGCCATAGTCGTCGTCGACAAGTTCACTGGGGAAGTCGCCGCTACCTACTCAGGTTTCGTGCCTACCAATGTTATTACGATTAAAACCCTCATATTGGCTGATCTCTATTCGAAACTGAAGAAACCCTTGGTTATTCCCGAGGCTACAGGGGTCGGACAAGCCTTTATTGAGGACCTTAAACGTAACTACGACCATATTTACGAGAGAGAGGTCTTTTCCAAGCGTGAATCCAAGACCATCGATAAACTGGGTTTCTATACCAACTACTCTTCCAAGATTCAGTTGATCGATAACATGAACAGGTTGTATCAGGCCAAATGGCCAAAACTTAGGGATATGGAGATCGTTGAAGAGAAGAGGGCCTTCATTTGGTCGGACGAAGCCAAGAAACAGGGTGCCGGAGCTCCCGCCCCTTACCACGATGACAGGGTGATGGCCACCATGCTGGCTTATTGGAACCTCCGCCCAATCTCGACCAAACGTAGAAATATACTTGAAAATGGTCAACCTACGGTAAGGACGGTTAAATACTCTTATGAGTAGTCTCAAGTTTAAGGAATACGCCAAAAAGTACCGTCTAAAGAACAGGGATAGAATACGAGCTAAATACAAGATTTATTACCAAAAAAATAGATTAGAGATAATCAACAGGATAAAAAGAAACGCCAAGGAGGACCCAGAGAAACGTAGAGTTTACACAAGGAATAAACATCGAACCGATATACAGTTCCGCCTGGCCACAAACCTTCGTCATCGCCTAAACATGGCTATTAGAGCTGACCAAAGGAAAGGTTCCGCTGTGAGGGATTTGGGTTGCTCTATCCTACATCTTAAAGAGTATCTAGAGTCTAAGTTTGAGGTTGGCATGTCTTGGGAGAATTATGGCTTGCGGGGATGGCACGTAGACCATGTAATACCGCTTTCCTTATTCGATCTGACAAATGTTGAACAATTCAAGAAGGCGGTACATTTTTCAAACCTACAGCCGATGTGGGCCGGTGCCAATATAAGTAAGGGGGGCTTAAATAGACAAGAAACGCCGAAGAAAATAACCTATCTATACGACTAACGTAAATTACGTGGCTTCTGACAAATATCATCGAAAATTAATAGCTTCCACCTACGACAGCGTAGAGATGCCTGGCGGCTGGTATCGCAACCAGATCGACGTGTTGAAGATGATTAATCGTCTTACGCACTCTAAGTTTAAAACGGGTCAATACGACTCGCAGGGTTTCCGCAAGCTATTTGACCAGATTGTCGTCCCGGCTTGCGACATCGCCACCAAGTTCATTGATCTTGATACCCGCGACGTTCTTCTAGACGCCATCCATGCAAACGATGAATTCAGGGTGTTCCTCATGAAACGCCGACTCGAACAATGGCTTGAGGATTCTGGCTTCGGAGTCTTGTTAAACGACCTTACAGAGGCATGGCCTAAGGATGGCCACATCGTTCTTAAGAAGGCCAAGGGTGGTAAGTGGAAGCGTGTTCCTCTTCAGAACATTCGCAACAACCCAGCTGCTGAGGGTTTGGTAACCGACTCTTTCGCCGAGCTCTATGTGCTCTCTCTTGGAGAGATGGAGGATATGGGCTGGGACACAACTGACCTTGTAGCCCGAGGTGTTGAGTCTGAATACATTATTTATGATTGCTTTACCCGCACCAAAAAGGGTTGGCACCGCCAAGTTAAGGGCGACCTTTGGTCTGGGAGGAAGGATGGCAAGCCTGTAAGGGCAGTGGACTCTGAAATAAACTATCAAAAGGAAGACTTTATCGGCTCAGTCACTCTCTACGAGGAAGATCTAAAGAATCACACATATCGTGAGTTGAAGTGGAGAAACGTCCCTGGTGCAGCCTTGGGTATGGGTTTCGTTGAATACCTAGAAGACGACCAGATTGCCTTTAACGAAGTAGAGCACCTAGAAGGAAAGGGCTTGGCTGTTCACTCTACCCCTCTCTGGCAGACCCGGGATGAAGAGTTGGCTGGCAAGAACTCTATTGTTAATTACCAAGCTGGAACCATCATCAAGGCCAACTCGGAAATCACCCCGGTTGCTACCGAGGCCCGTAACTTGGCCCAGTTTAACGAGCGAAGGAATAATCGCCGCTCAACCGTTGAGAGGAAGACCTTTACTCCAGACATCACTACTGGAGCATCTCTACCTTCCCGCACACCACTTGGCGTGGCTAACCAGCAAGCTCAGATGGCCGCTTCATTCTTCGAGAGGAAGCGAGAGGAACTTGGTCTCTTTATCAAGGCCCTTCTTATCGATGACGTCATTCCATCTTTTGCCTCTGACACCGCATACGAGCACACCATGATCTTCAGCTGTGCTGACGACGAGTCATCATACCTAGACGAGGCAATCACTTCAGCCCTTATCGGCCAAGAGATATACGACTACTCTAAGAAGCACGGCTGGTTCCCATCTAAGGAACAAAAGGAGCTTATTAAGCTTCAGGTCCAGGATAAGCTAAAGGGTAAGAAGAACCGCTATCTTAAGATTCCTGATGGTTTCTGGAAGAACGCCAAGTACATCGTAAAGATAAACATCACCGGTGAGAACACTGACGTTGGGGTTAAGTCGCAAGTCATACAAATGGCTATGCAGATACTCGGCACTAACCCAGCGGTTACTCAAGACCCGGTCCAGAGAGCAATGCTCTTCAAGCTTTTGAACCTTGGTGGTATTAGTCCTGTCGAACTCGGTCTAACAACCCTTCCTCCCCAGCAACCAGCAACGCCCCCACAGGTTGCTGGCTCAATGGCCAAGCCTGCCCCAGTTAGTGGCATGATGCCATCGATGCAACAACTATAACTATGAAGAATACACCTAATGATTTGACGTTTTTCAGAAACCTGTCGGAAACTGAGACAGGGAGATATTTAGCCGATTATGTCAAAAGGCTAATCGACCACGTTCACGACTCGCGTAGTTGGACAGATAAGGACTCAAGGGAATCTTCGGCTCACGCCGCCAGACTCCTCACAGAGAACTTCTTGGATAAGATCCGTCCAAAGACCAAGCCGGGAATGACGGTTGACTCAATGGAGTAATCGACAACGGGGGTGCGACCGTCCAACGCACTCAGAGTAACCATCTCATCAAATGGAAAATCAAACAGAGTCACCGGAGACTCAGCAAACACCGGAGGTCGTATCAATTCCCGCAGCCGAATTGGCCGAACTTAAGAAGAAGGCTGAAGTTTCAGAGCAGAACTTTGCCCGCCTTAAAAAGGAGGAACAAGCAAGGGCTGATCTTGAAGCGAAATTAACAGAAAAGGGGGAGCCGGTGAAATTTGATCCAGTTGCCCACAAGAAGGAGATTGACGACAAAGTGTCTCTTCGGCTCGCAGGTCACACACCTGAGATGATCGACGAGATTGAGCGCTATGCAAAAGGCGCCGGCATTGGTCTCCTTGAAGCCTCTAAAGCGCCTTTCGTAGCGAAAGCCGTCGAGGCCTTAAGCGCTGAACAGAAATCACTGAACAGCACCCCCGCTCCTTCCTCAAAGATTAAGGTGTTCAATGGCAAGCCAGTAGAAGAAATCTTCAAAACTGGCAGCGATGCTGAAAAGCAAGCCGCCTTCGAAGCCCGCCTAAGAGGAGGTAGTAAATCAAACGAATAGTAATTTATGGCAGTAACTTCAGATCCGTTCACAGCGTCGAATCTCGTTTCAGTCATCTCAGAGATGTGGACAACCATCGTCAACGAGAAGACTTTTGACGGCACCGTCCTTGCGAACTTCTGCACCGACTTGTCACAATTTGCTACAGAGGGTTCGGACATCTTCCATGTACCTGACTTCTTCACCAATGCTTTGACTGTGGCAACACAATCAACTCAGGGGGCAGAAATCACTACTGCGAGTCCAGACACCGTTGATACAACCCTTACAATCAATACCCACCAATACGTTGCGTGGATCATTGGTGATAAGGACCTTCAGCAAATTGCTTCTAAGTATTCAGTTAACGAGATTTACGCCCGAGAGGCCGTTTCTCTCCTTGCTGAGGCACTAGAGGCTGCTCTTGCAGCATTGTGGTCAAGTGTTACTACTAACGCAATCGGCGATACCGCCACTGTCGTTTCAGATTCTGAAATCCGTCAGGCACTAAATGCTATGGAATCAGGCAAGTACAAACTCTCAGAGTGTGCTTTCTTCTTCCATCCATACGTGTACTGGAATCAGCTTCACGCAGTAGCTAAGTATTACCAGCAATACTCGGTTGGTCCTTCCACAGCAGGAGGCCCAGTTAAGACAGGTAACTTCTCTTCAGAGGGTTACATGCTTAACCAAAAGGGCGTTCTCTTCGGAGTACCAGTGTACACAACTACTAACATCGTTTCAGGTCTTCAGACTTACAGAAACCTTCTCCTCCACAAGAGTGCATTCGGTTTCGCAATTCAGACCAGAGGCGGTAACAGGATTCGTGTCCAAATGGAGAATCAACTCCGTAACCTCGGTATGCTCGTTGTAGTAGACATCCTTTTCGGAGTCGCAGTCCTCAGAGAGCCAGCAGCCGTTCTAATCAACGCGTCTTCTGCCTTTTTGGGTTCCTAATCTCAGGATTGTTCTTGCCCCTTCTGATCACTTTGGTTGGGGCAAGCAAAGTGGTAATAATCTAAGGTTTCTGTAACTCGCCAAAATCAACATGGAACCACAAATCACACCCCCAAGTGGGCCAATTAAAACCAATAGGATAGAGCCCGCTCAAAAGACCTTCTTCTTTGAGAGGCATGACGGAAGCATTCTTCATGTTCAAGAGGCAGAGGCACATCAAATGCTCAAAAACCGCCAAACAGTAGTTGGCAAGTATGTGCCTCCACCTAAGCTTATCGGAGTATCCGATGGGACCTTGTTTCAAAAGGCCGTCATTGAGGCACACGCTCTTCACAATCAAGGCCGAACCGATGAGGCTATGGCCAGACTACGTCAAGGAGAAAAAGAGGAATTAGAGGCTGCCCGAGGTCACATCGAAAAGCCTAGAAACTTCGACGCTATAGATCAGTATCGTCGACCAATAGATATTGGAGGACTCAAATGAAAACATACACACCAGAACAAGAAGCTAGATACGTAGAGGTCTTGAAAGAGATACAACGCAACATCCCAAGGGGGATGATTGACGGGGCCATCTCGCAGAAGAAGCTAACCCCGACCGTTGAAAGAGTAATGGACGCTGCCCTCGAATCAGCCGAGATATCTGAAGAGAAAAAATCTCAGATAAGAAATCTAAAAGAGCTGGGGACATTCTCTAAGGAGGCTGTTCTCGAAGATGCTAAAATGGTTAAGGCTTTAGATGAATACGTTAATCGTCAGATTAACAAAGCCATCAAAGAAGGTCGCCTACCCCCAAGAAGTCACGTGAAATACTTACCATCAATAATGAAAATTAAAAATGAAACCAAAAACTAAGAAAGAAGTTGTAGAAGACTTGATTAACTCAAACCTTGAAGAGATTATGAGGATGGAGATTGTGCGAGACTTCAACATCACCTCAGACCACTCTGAGGCAAAGGTCCAAGTCGACGCCGCCAACAACGCCATCAAGAAGTGTGAAATCCAGCTAACCTTCTTAAGAGAATACATTAAGACGGTCTAATGAAACGCTCGTTTATTAGTCGAAGAACACCCTGGTCTATTGCGGCAGACATCGTAATAAACCGCAAAGACCTTGAGATGGTTATCTCTGAGCTTTTTGATTTTCCTGATGAATTAGAAAGGCGTAAAAAAGCCATTAGAATATGGCACGGCGAGTTTATAGCGGGGTTGTTAGATCCTAAAAAGTTCATAAATTTATGAAAATAGTAGGGATCGGCGTCTGCGGTCCCGGTGAGGCTGACCGCTATATGCGGGAGACAATGGACGAATATAAGCGCCTTTGTGATGATGTACTAATAGCAACTTGCAATGCCACTCAAAAAGAAAAAGACCTCGTTGAAGAATATGGGTTCAAGCACTACGAAGACAACCGTGAGTGGGGCAAAGAACAGCCAAACATCAAGACAGACCTCCTCACCAAGGCGGGGGAACTCTCACCGGACTGGATCATCGCGCTCGACATGGACGAGAAGTTCGCACCAGAGTTCACTCGAGAAGAGGCTGAACGCCTTGCTTCAGGAGATGAAATTGCTTGGTATTTCCTCGTTGTCAACCTCTACAATGACCGTGAGCATTTCGCCCACGATGCTGGAATCCAGCGCTTCTGGAACATCCGATTCTACAAATACGCACCCGAGTATGGGCTTCAGTTTCAAAGGAAGGCGCTCCACTGCGGGCTAGGTCCGCCAATCATGTACCGTTACGGGTGGCATGCTCCTTACTATCTAGAACATCTCGGTTTGATGAGGCCTGAAGACCGCCAGAAGAAGATGGACCGCTACGCTCAATACGACCCTCAAAGGAAGTACAAGCAGGGTCCTTACTATGACGACCTTGGAAGAGAATTAAAGATGCACCCCTTTGACAGGCCGGGGCTGTTGGCAAAGCTAGCCGCCTCGCCTGAGACTAAGGAAAGAAAGACTCCTAAAATAAGACCAGAATGAAAATAGCCTTTGTGGGAAAGTTCAAGCATTTGCACGATGAAGAGTATATCGCTCGTTCCTTTGAGGCTCTGGGCCATGAAGTTCAGAGGATTGAAGAACATATAAGCTTCGTCGACATGAACAATCTCGTTAAGACGAAGAGGCCTGATATCCTTCTTTACACGAAATGGGACATTCATCCCGAAACACTAAAGCTGTGCAAGACCTTGGGAGTCAAAACAGTCACCTGGGTTTTCGATCTTTATTTTGACTACACAAGAGAATATCAGGTTAAAAACAAGACATTCTTCAAATCTGAGTACGTGTTTACTACAGATAATGGGCACCCAGAGCGGTGGAAGGAGTTGGGAATAAATCATCATTGCGTGCGCCAGGGTATTTATGGCCCAGAATGCAAGATGCTTAAATCCGAGCCGGACATTGATGTCGTGTTTGTAGGATCAGAATCGCCAATATATCCTGAGAGAAACAGCATGATGGTTAATCTATCAAAGCATTACAACTTCAGGTGGTTTGGAAGAAAGGATACTAATGAAGTAAGGGGAGAGAAGTTAAATATCCTATTTAGTAGGAGTAAAGTCGTGGTCGGGGACTCTTATTACTGGCCCCACTACTGGTCTAATAGGGTTGTTGAAACCCTTGGTCGTGGGGGGTTCTTGATTCACCGAGATGTGCCCGGCATCAAAGAGGAATACCCGCACCTAGTTACTTACGACGGTACTCTGGAAGACCTGATGGCTAAGATTGATTATTACTTGGAACATTCGAAAGAACGGGAACAGATAATCAAAGCAAACTTTGAGTGGGTGAAGGATAACTATACAATGGAAAAACAGTGTCAGCGCCTATTAAACTTCATTTCATAGAGAATTTCTCAGAGGGGGACACAGACAGACAGCTTTTGGCCATGAAAGAGGTTTTTGAGTTTACGGGACCAGCAGATGCTGACGTATTTTATCTGGCCTCTATCTTCAAGTTGAATGAAGCCATGACGCTCAAGGCCCAGTTCAAGAAGCCCGTTGTGGTCTATTGCTGGGACTACTATCTCTGGAATCACGGCAAAGGACAGTGGCCAACCTATGCCGCCTTTCTCCGTCACGCCGACCTTATTCTAGTCCCCTCAAGAGCACAGCAACTCCGTCTTAAGGAATTACTAGAGTTAGATTCAGTAGTCGTCAAGACAGGTATCCCTGTATATGAGGAAGAGGTAAGTGATGGCAACTTCATCCTCGACCCTGTCCGCTATTATCCTGAGGAGAACGAGAAGTGGGCTGAGCAAGCTGCCGCCGAACTAGGTATTCCTCTCATTCACTCAGAACACCAATACACAGCAGAACAATTCCAGAGGCTGGTCGCTTCCTGTACCTTCCTTACCTGCGCTTACCGGGAAGCCTCTACTGGGGGCCTATCCCTCATGGAGGGTCTTAACCTTGGCAAGCCTTCTCTGGTCTCTAATTCACCATATATGGGTGCTGTGGATTACTTAGGCGACAAGGGTTACTACTTCCAATATAATGATTTTGAGGACCTTAAAAAACAGATGAAGTTCTTGTGGGAAACCCGCCCAAAGGTAGACGGCAAGAAGCATATGGAAGAGTTCTCTTATCAGAACATGGCCAAAAACCTATGCGAAGCAATGAAGCCCTTACTCAGCGAATAAAGAGATACGATGGCGCCAGCTATCTCTACATTGAAGACTTTGGCTATGTTGCTTGGCAATACTCTACTGGGGAGAACGTCGAGATTCTGTTTATTGAGGTAAAAGAACCGGGCCGGGGCCACGCCACAGGGTTAGTGAGGGAGATGATTAAACACATCAAACCCTTTAACTCAGTCTTTGTTTTCCGACTTGCTTCGAACGAGACGGCTGGCTACTTCTACAGGAAGCTCGGATTTGAGGAAACCCTGATAAAAGGACTTTATAAAGAGGACGCAGTATTAGGAGTTGTTAACTACAAAGAACTATGCCAAAACCTGTCGATCGTGTAGAGTTCTGGAAGGAGAGAATAGACACCGCCGCCAAAGATTACTTCACTGTGTACGTTACTTCAGAAGGTGATTGGCACCGAATCAACAAAGCCCACGAAGCAATTATCAAAAAATTGATAAAACCAGAGGACAGAGTGCTTGACGCTGGGTGCGCATATGCTAGGATGTCCAAGTTGTTCTCTGATGAGCAATACGTCGGGGTAGACTTCTCTCCAGATTTTATAGAGATGGCTAAAAGAAACTTCCCTGCGAAGGAGTTCTTGATAGCCAACTTGAAGAATCTTCCATTCAGAGATGACGAATTTGATTGGGCGTTCTGCACTTCGATTAAGGCGATGGTTGTCAATAATCTCGGACAAGAGGAATGGGATCAGATGGAGAAAGAACTTACCCGAGTTGCAAAAAAACTGTTAATTTTAGAATACGAGAATCCAAACCCATATGAAATCGTACAAAAGAACGAAAGAACATGCTATGAAAATAGCTGAGGCGCGAAGGAAAAACGGTACCTATGTGGTTAGTGATGAACAAAAACGCAAACTGTCCCTAGCCCTCTCAGGCTCAAAAAATCATCAGTGGAAGGGTGGAAAGATTAAAGATAAGCACGGTTACATTCTAGTTAAGTGTCCGGGTCACCCCATGTGCAACTCTTTGGGTTATGTTAGAGAGCATCGTTTGAAAATGGAGGAGAAAATAGGCCGACTATTAACCAGGAAAGAAGTTGTCCACCATATCAATCATCAAAAAGACGACAATCGAATTGAAAATCTTGAGTTGTATGAATCAGGAGGCAAGCATCTTATTGCTGAGCATATCGTCAGAGACGCCAAGGGTAAATTTAAGAAAAATGATTAGACATCCATTACAATTCTACGTTGATAAAATAGCCAGAGGCGAGACCTATTCACTGGCCCGCTATGGAGACGGGGAGTTGTTGTGTATGAGGGGGAAGAAGGGCGCCAATTCTAATGGCTGCGATTACACTCCAAGGTTGCGAGAAGTGTTGCTCAAAACCATGGAACCCAAGGAGGGTTTCATTCACGGCATGCAACGGGTATTACCGCAGGATGAGAAATACATGTTGGAGGCTTGGCCTGATATTGAGTGGCACGACTCAGAAGTCTTTGGAGAAGCCGCCGCCAAAGGAGAACTCGACAACTTCATAGCCGAAGTAAACAAGCATCCAGTAACGGTTATCGGAAACTACTCAATCCGAGACGCTACACTCAAACTCTTCCCTAATCGCTGGTTCATCGAAATTCCACCAATGAATGCTATGACTGATAAGGATAGGGTGATTAATAACATCCTCTGGGAGGACCGCTTCACCAAGGAGCCGAAGGTCTATCTGTTCTCAGCAGGCATGGCCGCCAACGTTATGGTCTCTGAGCTACATGGAAAGGTTAAGGGCTGGCTCCTAGACGTGGGACATATCTGGGACCCATTTGCTGGTAGCCGTAGCCGATGTGACTTATGAAGAAGATTGGGGCTATAGTATTAGCAACCGACCAAGGACTTGGTTATTTGGCCAAAGACTTCTTTGATAACGGTGTAATAGATAAAGTATATATTCATGGTCATTCAGGTCGCCCAACACATAGGGAGTGGTATCCCCGAGAGTCTACTGTATCTTCGATTGATGAACTCATCGAAGAGTGCGACGTCATCCTCGCATTCGAAACGTTCTTCGACTGGAAGACAATCCCGAAGGCGCGTGCAAAAGGAAAGAAAACGTGTATAATGGTAATGTATGAATGCACTCCGAACCCATTTCCGTACACACCGGACCTCGTACTTAGCCCTTCTCTTCTCGATTACGATTATTACCCTGGCAGCACTCTTGTCCAGGTTCCAGTCAAAGCCAACCCAGTGGTGCGAGAAACCGCCAACGTATTTGTACACAACGCCGGTAACGGGGGTCTAGGAGGCCGTAATGGCACCAAGGAGGTACTTGAGGCCATGAAGCTAGTAAAGTCCCCTGTAAAGCTCATTTTACGCTCTCAGGTGCCTATTAAGGGGGTGACTGACCCAAGGATTGACGTGCGAGTGGGGACTTTCGACGATATATGGTCTGAGGGGGACGTCTTCCTCTTCCCAGAGAAGTTTAATGGACTCTCCCTTCCTATCCAAGAAGCACTGGCCAGTGGAATGTTGGTTATGTCCTCAGACCGCTATCCTTTTAACGTCTGGCTTCCTCGGGACCCGCTAATCCCTGTCGCTAGTTATAAGAAGGCAAGACTCGCTGTTCCATTCGAAATGGCTGAGTTATCCCCAGAAACCATCGCCAACTGTATTGATTTCTGGTTCGGCAGGGATATAATTGAATACAGTAAGCAGGGAATTGAATGGGGACAAAGAAATTCATGGCAGAACTTAACAGAAACATACAGGGAACTACTGTTGCAGTAATCGGAGGAGCGGGGTTTTTAGGCTCCCACTTGGTTAACTATCTTATAGAAGAGAGGGGGTGTGATGTTATTGTTCTCGATAATTTGATTACTGGGAGAAAAGACTTTGTTCACAAAAAGGCCGAGTTTATTTGGTGCGACATCACCCACTCTGAAGACGAACTATATCGGATCTTTCAAAAACACTGCGTGGAATTCATATTTAATTATGCAGCCGAGCCGTATATACCAGTTTCTTTCGAAAGACCAAAACACGTTGTTGATATAAACTTTAATGGCGCTTTTAATGTGTTGCAGGCCGGACAAAGGGCTAAGGTTCAAGGTATTCTACAGGTTTCGTCGGCGGAGATTTATGGTTCTGTGGACGGAAAGATTAAAGAAACAGACCAGGCCAATCCACATTCAACCTATGGCGTTACAAAGCTGGCTATTGATCATATGGTGCAAGTTAGGTGGAAAGAAGCCAGAACACCAGCCATCGCAATGCGCCAATTTAACTGCGTCGGTGAAAGGGAAACGCACCCGTACGTAATACCTGAAATCATTGAGCAAATCTCTGATAACAGCCCTCACGCCGTTGATGGCAAGTTGGAAGTCTTGTTGGGCAACAACTCTTCAAGAGACTTCCAGTATGCTGGAGACGCCGTAAGAATGGCGGTGGACCTTTTGGAGAACGGAGAGTTCGGCGAGGTGTATAACATGGGCAGTGAAGACACGATTAAGATTTATGACCTGGCTGAGAAGATTGGCAAGCTCATGGGATACGAGGTTGTCGTAACTGAGTCAGGCCCAAGAAAGAGACCTTGGGAGATATGGCACCTTCAGTCAGACAACACCAAGCTCTATTCAGTGATTTCTTCAAGACCAGAAGTTTCTCTTGAGGAGGCCTTGAAAAGAACTATCGAGGATTATAAGAAAAATGGATGGATCTTCAATGGGTAGAGACGGAATATCCAAATTCATCTTCTGCCCAATGGCAGATCCTGACATCGGAGAGCTAGAGCGCCAATATATCAACGAGGCACTAATAGACAATCAAATTGGAGCAGGCAGGTTTGTTGCCCTGTTCGAAGACGCATGGGCCAACTACAACAAGTATAATTACGGTGTGTCCTGCAACTCTGGGACCAACGCCATCTTCCTTGCCCTCAAAGCCTCTGGTGCCAAGAAGGTTCTTATATCTAACTTCACCATGGCTGGTACAGCATGGCCTGCTATGTACGCTGGAATGGAGATTGACTACATCAAGACTCAAGACGAACTGCCTCTTAGTGATTTGCCCGATAAGGTAGAAAACTACGACGCCATTGTCTTTGCCCATCTCTACGGCCGCATGGCCTATCCTAAGGGTTATGTTCAGGTCCTCAAGGACGTCAAGCCGTCTCTCATAGTCATTGACGATATGGCTGAGGCACATGGAATCATGCCTGAGGGGGACATAGCCTGCTACTCTTTCTACGGCAATAAGATCATAACTACCGGTGAGGGGGGTATGTGTTTGACCAATGACGGTATCTTGGCCGACGAGATGAGAAGTTTGGCCAACATGTACTTCGATGCAGAGCACTCCATGGTTCACCCTAAGGTGGGTTACAACTTCAGAATGACCAATCTCCAAGCTGCTGTAGGTCTAGCACAAGTCGAGCGGATCAAAGAGATACTGGAAATCCGCCAAAAGATAGCCTCTTGGTATGACCGATACCTTCCAGAGAGTATTCAGCTCCCTAAAAGAGAGGTGGTTTGGTTCTACGACATTAAGGTCAAGAATGCTGAGAGAGCTAGAAAGAAGCTTAAGAGTAGGGGGGTTGAGAGTAGGAGGATGTTCTATCCCTGTTCTCTCCAGCCTTGGAGCAACGGTATGTCAGACAAGCATGGCGAATGGTGGTACAAACACGGCCTCCTGCTTCCTGTTAACAATAAGATGGTTGAGGGTGATGTTAAGTACATTTGCGAGACTCTCTTAAATTGACGCTTTGTTGGGGTGAAGGGTACTTTTATTGAATGCAATATAACCCTGGTAGTAGTGCTGGTATCGTTGATGATATCGATTTTATTTGTCAAACCGACTCGGTTTCTTACCCACTAGCCGACAAAGCTCGTAACGTAAATCGCCACTATTACAAGGCGGTAAGTGATATCCTACGTGTCTCTGGCCGCAATCAGTGGGATGACTCCAACCTCACAACCCTTTCTGAGCTAACATTTACGCTGGTCGACGGCCAAAAGGACTACTCTTGGCCTTCTGGCGTACTCAAACTAGAGGCTATTGAAGTGAAGGACAACGCTGGAAACTGGACCCGTCTACAAGAAATCGACACTGATGACTTGAGGACAACAATTACAGACTTTGAGGAAACCAGTGGCGTGCCTCGCTACTATGACCTCAGGGGGGATTCAATCTTCTTGTACCCAGCCCCTGCTACCGGACAAGTAACCCTCACCGACGGAGGGAAGGTTCACGTCATAAGGGAGTTCGACGCCCTTGTTTCAGGGGACACGACTCAAGAGCCTGGTTTCGCTGAGCCCTTCCACAGGATACTATCCATTGGCGCCGCCATCGACTGGTTGATGGTAAACGACTCGACCAAGGTTGACCGCTGGAGAGGTGAGTATGAGCAACTAAGGAGTGAGCTCCGCCAATTTTATTCAACCAAGAACAATGACCTCAAGGCTGTTCTTCGCCCAATGCAAGTAAGAAATGACTGTATATAGCACAACCGCCAAAAATTCCACCTCCTACACAGGGATTGCTCGTTCAACTGGGGGTGCTCCAGTGGGGGGTACCGCCATCGGATTACTCCTTTGTTTGACGTACTCGGCTAGTACGGTGTTTACTACATACACGCCGGTGGCCAAGAATTCCACCACTTATAGCACTATTTCTAAAAACTAATGGCTGACTCCAACGTAGACATAACAGCAGGTTCTGGTACCAGTATTGACACTCGAACTGAGTCAACAAACGGACATCACCGACAGGTGGTGGTTCTTGGGGATCCAGCAACAAATGCTGGTGTGGCCCCTGTTGACGGTACTGCTGGACTCAAGGTAGACCTTGGGGCTGATAACGACGTTACGGTTTCTTCTATTGCAGCCGGCGATAACAATATCGGAAACGTAGACATTGTGACGATGCCAAACGTGACCTTGGCGGCTGGGACCAACACCAACGAAATAGTGGGAGATGTAGCAGATGACGCAGCTGCAGCCGGCAACCCTGTCAGAGTGGGTGGTTTTGTTAAGAACTTTGATGGGACTGACCCAGGCTCTGTTTCAGCTGAAGACGATGCCGCCTCACTTATCCAAGACAACAATCGCCGCCTGTATGTTAATACTGCCCACCCTAGATTCTGGTCCGTCTCAGCTGACTACGGATCAGCCCAAACCAATGCTTCGGTTAAGGCCTCTCCTGGCGCCTCGCTTTCCCTCTACATCACAGATTTACAAATCTCAAACGGTGCAACCGCTGGTAACATTACCCTACTAGATGGTTCTGGCGGCACGGTCCTTTACAAGTTGTATGCGGGTATAAACGGAGGCTCAATCCTCAACTTGACCACCCCAATTAAACTAACGGCCAACACAGCCTTGTGCATTACCTCATCGACGGTTACCACACACGCGATTTTTGTTGCTGGCTACATAGCCCCATAATATGGCTTTAGTAGATAATCTTGTCGCCTATTATAAGTTGGACGAGGCTAGCGGAAACGCCGCTGATGCTACTGGTGGTGGACTGACTCTCACGAACAATGGGAGCATGCCCTATGGGACTGGAATCATCAACAATGGAGCTCAGACATCTTCTGGTAGTTATTTAAACAGAAATACTGTTTTGTCTGCCGCAACAGCAAACGTCTCTGTGTCTCTGTGGGTAAATATAAGTGGCACATCGCTATCTGGGGCTTTTTTCCACAATGGAACTGGTCCAAACAATGGATGGGGAATAGGTGTTGGTAACGTACAATACGATGGTGCTGGTGGTACTGGTAACAACCTCATTTTACTTATAGACGCAGTTGCTTGGCGGGTTCCAGGCTCACTTGGAGGTACGGGGTGGAAACACGTGGTTGTAACAAGGGGGGCCACCACTTGGACCAGCTATGTTAATGGGAGCGCCCTTGGTTCAACATTTACAGATACTCCGTTGACACCAGCAAGCAATACAGATGTTGGTAGAGATGTGGGACAGACTGCACCATTCACGGGTACTATCGATGAGATTGGTTACTGGAGCAGAGAACTAAGCGCTGCAGAAGTCACAGAGTTATACAACAGCGGTGCGGGGCTATCGTATCCGTTTGCTAGTGCTAGCGGTGCAAACCTGAGGATGATGATGGGGATTGGTTCATAACTACCCCAAATCGGGCCTTGGTCTTACATTTATAGCAATGCAGGAGAAACTTAAAATTATTAAGGCCTTCTACGCAGGCATCATAAGAGACGAGAAGTCGAAGATAACTGGCGCCGCCTCTAACATAGAAGAGGTGGACATCTTTTCAAACGCTGATTACATTCAGGCTGAACAGATCTTCTCGGCTGATGCATTGCCTGCTACAACTGAAGCCTACGCCTATACATCAGACTCAGCTGGTACAGCCTTTGCCTATGGTTCTGAAACAGCCGCCAGCAAGGTTAGGATATTGTCTGTCTCAACTGGAGGCGCTGACAACCCTGGCGCTTGGAGCACTCTTTCTACCTCAGCCGACACGACCAACCTGGCTTACGCCGTCTCTCCTATCCAGTATTTTAAAACAACTGAAGCCGCCCCAAACTGGCTCTATTACTGCACAAAGACAGCGGGCAACGTAGTAAAGCTTTTCCGCCAGAAGACAGACGGCACTGGTGAAGCTGAGGTGGGGACACTCTCAGGTCTCACGGGTTCTTATGACCGTATCTCCATGAAGGTCATTGCGGGAACCCTCCATATAACAAACGGCGCCAAGATAGCAACCGTAGACCAAGATGCCGTATACACGGACAATGCCTTTAATCTTCCTCTTGATTACACGGCTGTAGACATAGTGCCTGTTGGAACCGTCAGTATCATCTTGGCCAGACACATCGATAGAACATCCAATCACTGCAAGGTATTTTGGTGGGACCTCGTTCCTGTCTCTGAGTCAGAATATGATGGTTATGACGACTCATTCGAGATTTCAACTGGCGGACCGCAGTGGGCTACCAACTACCGTGAGAAGGTGATTATCTTCTGTTCGATAAACGGTAAGGGCCAGTTCTTTGTCTTAAACGGCGCCTACCAAGGCAGCGTTCCACAGGCGCTTCCTGGAATCCTATTGACCAGCGTGGCCTCCGACACCGCCACTCAACCGATAAGTGCTCCAAAAATGGTGGCCGTAAAGGAGAAGATACTCTATTTCGGCCTAAACAAGACGGACAAGTCGGGCGTCTACGCCCTTGGCCAGTTGGATGATGACAAGCCCCTAGCGCTTATTCTTTCAAAGAAATTCTCCACCACAACTATTACCAACCACAAACCAACCGCCCTATTCATTCTAGGCCCCAACTTCTATGGAGCTTATGTCGATAACACCACAGCTTCAACGGCTAGATGCGAGAGTAATAACACTCCAAACAGAAGTGCCAGTGCTATTTACGAATCCGTTGTAATTGACGATGACTCCCCTCAGTCGAATAAGGATTTGAGTGATGTCGTCGTGACGACACAACCTCTTCCTGCTTCTACCGATGTTAACGTGTCTGTCGCCAATGACTATGGCTCATACACAGAGGTTTTCCGCCCAGACGGTACTTCACTGAACACCACTTCAGCGATACAAGGAGACTTCAAGCCGAAAGCTTCTAAGGGCAAGAAGTCTTTTAAGGTAAAGCTTGAGTTGGTATCAAGCACATCATCTTCTCCTAAGGTGACCTCAATAGGTCTTAGGTTCATAACACAGGCGGTGCCTGCGCCAAAGTAAAATGGAAGAAGATCTCTGGACATCAAAAGATACCGAGATGGCCGAAATCAAGCAGAAATTGGCCGACCTTGAATCTCAAATAGGTGCTATCAACCCACGTAACCTGGCAGGAGTAAGCCAGAAGGCTCTTCGTGCAGCAACTCGCGCCAACATCTTCGGAGACTCATCTGACGGAGACATCGTATTAGACGGAACGACAGACTTCAATACCTTCTCATCAAGGTCTGGCACAACCTACACGCTTACCAGAGACGTTTTCGCTGGCAACCTAACTATACAAAGCGGCGTAACCCTTAAGGGTGGCGGATACAGGATATTTGCAGCCAAGGAGTTTAGGGTTACGGGTTCAGCTAACTCTAATGGAGGTGCTGGCGGGGCAGGTGGAGATGGCGGGGATGGCTCTACTACCACTGGGGGTGCTGCGGGTACTGCTGGAACAGCTGGCACTTTGGCCCACTCACAAGGTTCTTTGCCAGCAACCTTAGCAGGCACTGCTGGAGGTGCAGGGGGGGCTGGTCGTGGTCTTGGAGCAGGAGCAGCTGGTAGCAACGGAACTAGCGGTACGAGCGTGGTTAAATCTCTTGGAGTAGCGGGTGTTGGTGGTGGTGCTGGAGGTTCAGGGGGTGATGGAGGCACCTTGGCGGGTCTTGCTGCGGGTTCTGGTGGCAACGGCGGCTCGACATCGGGGACCATCTATAACATTCCAAGGTCGCCTCAGGCTGCCTACAACCTGTTTGATACACAGCCAACCGCAGCTCTTACGACGGCTACCATGCCCACGTCGGAAGGTACAGCAATAAGAGTTATAGCCGACACCCTCCTCTTCGGCGATACTGGTGGAAGTTCGGTTGTCCTAACCGTGGACGGGTCGACGGTTCAGACAGCTGCCGCCAACAGCGCGTATACAATCATTGTGCCTTCAGGTAGCACTTATTATGCTTCTGCTTCAGTAGATACGTGCTTTAGTGTCACCCTCGGTCCACAAGTCCTTAAGAGTTCTGCATCTTCTGGCGGAGGCGCAGGCGCTGGTGGAGGCGGCGAAGGAACCAACGATACCGCTGGCGGTGGAGGTGGAGGTGGTGGAGGGTCTGGTGCGCCAGGAGGCTTCTTGGTGATTTTCGCCTACAGAATAATCAATAACGGTAACATCTCTTGTGATGGTGGAGCTGGTGGTGCGGGAGGTGCGGGTGGAGATGGAGTATCAGCCAGTTCAGGATTGAACTCTGGTGGCGGAGGTGGTGGCGGAGGTGGTGGCGGAGGAGGCTCTGGAGGAGTTTTGATAATGTGCTACGGAGCTTATTCTGGTAGTGGAACCAAGACAGCCAATGGCGGGACTGGGGGTGCTGCTGGTGCAGGTGGAGTTGGAGGAAGTGATGGTGGGGCTGGTATTGACGGCGAAAACGGCAACGCAGGCACAGCCGGTACTGCTGGAAATACAGGCTCATTAATCGAAATTATCACTGGCTAAATTGTCAAAAACCGCCAATGGCTATTAAGTTAAACAAATGAATTTCCTTTCGAATCTTTGGTCGACTGTCAAAAACGTTGGGTCAAGCGTTATAAACTTTGTACCGAACGCATTAAACACCGCCAGCAACCTCCTAAAAGGCGCGTTTTCAAACAATGGCGCCAGCGCCTCAAATGCTCTTAACTTTGATAACCCTGTAAATAATGCCCTACAGGCTGGGCGTGCAAACAACTTCTCTTCTCTAGCAGACGCACAATATCTGAATGGTTCTCCGATGGTCAGAAATGCGTTTTTGGAGGGCCAGAAACAGGCCATAAATTATTCAGCAACGGGTAGTCATTTTACATCAAGCAGCCCTGTTCGATCTTCAACCTATTCTGCCCCGATAGATGCTTATGGTCGTGAGAGTACCCGCCAAGAAGGTCAGCCTTTCTACAACGCAGCAGGGAACCTAATAATTCCTGACCGTGGATTCACTGGCATTTCAGGCGCCGGCACTCCAGGGCTCGTTTCAACACCAACCACAGGCACCCAGGGTCAATCTGGAACCTCTTCAGCAAGAGGATATGGAGGAGCGGGTCAGGGTACTACATCTTCCAATTACGGCACACTTCCTTCTGATGATGAGAAGAGGCGCCAACAAGACGGCTCAGCTGTCCTTCCTACCACCAAAGCAACGGCTGGTGCTATTGCTGCTCTTCAGGCACAAGGCCAGCAAGCCCCCATTAATGCACCAGAAGTTCCGCCAGTTATAGACGCAGGCTTCATCTCTAAGGTGCAAGATACTATTTTGAATACTAAGAACTCTGGCCTTTCAGAGGTGGACAAGCAAACTGTCTACTCACAGCTCCAGACCAATCTCTTGGCCGCCAAGCAAAGACTCGATCAGCAAGTCGCTGTGCCTGAGAATCCTGTTGTAGACACCCCAGAGCAGTTGGCTTTCATCCAAGGTAATCAAGACCCATTCGGAGTCAAGCAACTTATTGACCAGGTTAAGGCCACACAAACCAATCTTGGCCAACTTGAGACTACCCGAGTCGACTTGATGAAGAACGTACAGGCCCTCAATGAGGCATACCGACCAATCATCAAGGAGATCAAAGAGAACCCCAACCTACCTAAGGCTTTGGCCAGGAGAAAGATTGAGAACTTAGCGATTTCCCAGAAGGAGGTGCTACAAGGCTTCCTCGACCAGCTTCAAGTGGTTAATCAGCAAATTGACGACCAGAACCAGATTGTTAACCGTACTCTACAGATTGCTAACTTCGCACAAGGTCAGCAAAACACCGCCGTTGATAACGCTCGCCAAGCTCTACAGCTTATGATTTCATCAGGTGCCATTGCTGGTGCAACAGACGCCGAGCTACAGCAATACGCAAGCGTTCTTGGTATGCCTCTAGCCGGTCTTAAGAAGGCAAAGGAGGCCGCCTACGACAGCAAGCTAGATATAATCACCAATGAATTTGCCGACGGCTCGCTCAGGGGAATTGACAAGAACACCGGTAAAACCGTGTGGACTCTTTCGGGTGCAGGTAAGGCTACGGGCGGTGAGACCGCAAATCCAGCAGTGCAGCTATATTCAAATAACATCAAGCAGGCCATCAGCTCTGGCCTTGATCCACTGGGGGCCGTAAACGCCGTCTCAGCCTACGTCAAGAGCACCTCAGGCAACACCCTCTCTGAGAAAGACAGGTCTGCACTTCTTGCTGTCGCCAATGAGGCCGCCGCCATGAACAACAAAGTCACAAGCTTTGTATCAAGCGCTCAAGCAACCGCCGCCCAAAACAAGCTTCCACAAGCCACTACCGAGAGCTCGTTCTTCTCACGCCTCTTTGGTAACTCCATGACCACGGCCGCCACAACCCCCGCCCAAAAGAAATAAAATGACATGGATGACTTCTCAAAATTCTTACAAACTGAAAAGACCAAAACACAGGCAAAGACTTCTGCCACCGACTTTCAGTCATTTCTAAAAACAAGCGCCCCGGTCTCTAAGTCATCGTCGCCAACAGATGACTTCACTGCCTTTCTCAAAACTCAGGGCGGCAACCAGCCAAGTCCATTCAGTGATCTAACAACGGCCGAGGGCCTCAAACAAACAGCAGAGGATTATGGCTTACAAGACCAAGTCTCTCGTATTCCTTCTCAGGGTGAGGACCCAAATCAGATATATTCTGGCGGGTTTATTTCAGATGTATTCGACACTCTTAACGCACTCAGCTATGGAACAGTCGGAGTGCTGAAGGGCAAGAGTTTTGCTGAAGGAGTAAAGACAAGGTCAAGCTTTACAGAGGGCGCCGACAGCATACCAGAACTGGTTGGTGGCATAGCTTTAGACATTGCTACTGACCCCTTAACCTATATCAACCCACTCTCAGCTTTAGGCAAGATAAGCAAGGCCACCAAGCTTTATGACCCGTTGATGACAGCGGGCAAAGCATTGAAGGAAACTAAGGCTGGACAGAATCTGGGCCGCCTTTTCGTCTACGGATTCGGCCAAGACCCCGTCTACAAAGCTTTGGCAGAAAGAAATATTAAGAGCATTGGTGTCCAGAACCAAAGCATCGTCAAAATGTTTGATGATATAAAAGACATCTCTTCTGCTGACCAGAAACTCATTGCTCAGGCAAGAAAGGCGGGCGACCTCACAAGACTAGCCCCCGACCTCCGAGCCAGAGCAGAGCCTATTTTCGCCAGACTCGACGCTTTGTCACAAGACGCCATTAAATACTTAAACCTACCTCCAAAGCTTAAGGAGGCCTATGAAGCCGGCATTGGAACCTACATGAAGAGAATGTACTTAAAGTACGAAGAGCCCTCATTACAGAAATTAGCCCAGATTGGCGCCAAGAAGCCTATGAGAATCGAGGGCTCTCTCTTTAAGGGTCGAAAGGATATACCAGATGAACTAAGGGCGGCATGGGGTGAGATAGAAGAGTTCGGTTATCCAACAGCCAAGTCCATGCTTCAGTTAAATGCTGCTGTAGAGAATGCTAAGTTCTTTAAGGAGGTCTCAACTAAATTCGCCTTTGACACTGCTGAAGATGGTTTGGTTAAACTGGCCAATACACCACGACTGGGCGCTCTCTCGGGTAAGTTTGTCCCTCAAGCCATCGCTGACAGCGTGAACGAGATTGTCAGGGTTCCTGGGGATTTCGAAAAGCTAACTCGACCGTTGGTTGGAGGTTTTAAGTTCGCCAAAGTTATTCTCAACCCAGCTACTCATGCTAGGAACATTGCCTCCAACATTATCCTAAACAATTTCGAAGGTCTTAGTCCGGCACGTGTTGACATATACGCAGAAGCGGCCAAGCAGGTCGCCACCAAGGGCAAGTGGTACAAAGAAGCAGCCGAACAAGGCTTGGGCCTGGACTCTTTTGCGGCACAAGAAATCAAGGCGCTCCTTAACGGACCAGAGGTTGGCGCTCTCGGTAAGGCTAAGGATTCGATAGTTGCCGCCGCCGACAAGATCTCTGATATGTACCAAAAGGAAGAGGAGTGGGCAAAGATGGCACAGTACATCTTCCAGCGCCAGAAAGGACTTTCGCCAGAAGAAGCTTGGAAGGTTGCAGAGAGGGCCACCTTTAACTACGCACAGGTAACTCCATTCATTAGGAGACTTCGCGAATCTATCTTCGGATTCCCTTTCATAACTTTCACCGCCAAGGCTACTCCTCAGGTTGCAAGGACTATCGCCACCAAACCTACCAAGATTTCCAATATCGGCAAGATACGCGAGGGTATAGAAAACTACACAGATCAAGAGGAGTTGAAGAGAGAGAAGGCCTCCGAGCCAGAGTGGGTAAGGGATGGCTTCTACATGAAGTTGCCCATTAAAGACAAGCACGGCAGAAGCGCTTATCTCGATTTAACCTACCTTCTTCCCTTTGGAGACCTGGTCTCTGGTAATTTCTTTGAAAGAAACGTAGATAGAGAAACAGGATTAAAAGAGGGATTATTCGAGGGCGGGGTTAAAAAGATGGCCTTCCCAAACATGGTTAAGGAACTGGTGACCAACGAAGACTTTTACGGCAATAAGATCTTCAAAGACAGCGACTCTACAGAACAACAACTCCAAGACATCATGCTTTACCTCACAAAGTCTTTTGCACCTCCACTAGTGGCAGACCAGCTCCCTGGTGGTTACCGCTCTGACGGTACACGTCGACCCGGTGTGGTAAGTCGCGTCTCCAATATGCCAGCCGAAGGCGAGGCCTTGGGCTTCGGAGAGATGCAGACCAGAACTTTAGCTGAGGAACTTCTTAGGGCTACGGGTATCAAGATAAACCCGGTTGACGTTGAGACACAAGAGGTGATGCAAGAAAATCAGCAAAAGAAAGCCCTAAAGACCATACTTCAGGAAAGTGGTACCACGGGGAGTATGGATATAACATTTATACCTAAATGACCATTCTATGGAGCCTGAGTATAGCAACAGAGAAATAGATCATATGATGGTGGATGTACACAAGAAGCTAGACTTGATATTGGTGCAGACAACCAAACACAATGGGAGGCTTACTAGACTTGAGAAGATAGTGCTAGCGGTCGGTTGTGTATCTGGTACCATATTACTCATGAATGGAAGTGAGTTGTTAGACTTCTTTAAGCTAATAATCTAATGAACATCCCCGACAAGATAATAGTCCACCACACTGGCGGGACTGACGCTAACCCTTTGGCCGATACCTCTCATCACACGTTTGAAATGGTAGACGCTCTGCATAGGTCATTTGGTTGGGGTGGCTGTGGGTACCACTACTTCATAGAAAAGGATGGGCGAATCCGCCAAGGAAGAGACGACAAGGAAGAAGGCGCCCACACCAAAGGACAAAACAAGACTTCTATCGGAATATGCTTGGCTGGAAACTTCGACGCCACTCTCCCTACTCCAGACCAAACCGCCTCTCTGAAAACTCTTCTCAAACAGAAGGTAAATAATCATCTAATTGACCCAGAGAATATCTTCCCTCATAGACACTTTGCCACCAAGACTTGCTATGGAAACAAACTTTCTGATTCTTGGGCAAGAGATCTGATAAAAGAACCTGTAGTTGTCAATAGCGACGAGTCTCTCAGATTACGGCTACAAATAAAGATTCTTCAGTTAAAGCTAGAGATACAAAGAATTCTCGGTTTTTAGCTATCCACAGATTTGCTGTAATGTCCAATAAATTGTCTTTCGACGTGCTAGGATATTCATATGTTCGGATTGCAATTTTTATTAACTAGGGTCAACTTGTTTTCACACAACAATAAAAGTGATTAGATTTCAACGCCATTAAAAAGGCGTTGTTTTCTTTTAGAAAGCATAATGTCGATAGACGAGTACATTTTAAAGAACGGTAAGGACAGGAACTTCGCTAAGCTGGCCCCGAAGGTCAATGCTCTGTATGGCACATCGCTAGACAGAGACTCGCTCCGCAAACGCTTCAACCGCCTATGGGAGGACGCAATGAAAAAGGGAAAGGTTAAGTCCTCTCGTCAGATTGACAAGAGGAAGCAGGACTTCAGGGCATTCCTTCTCAAGGCACGTACCGAGAAGGAGATCAAGGCCAAGTTCGGCGACCTGAAGTTGCTCAAGGTGGAGTACGAAGGGCTGACGCTCTACACGCAGAGGAATAACTACCACGAACTGGTATACATCCTCCTGCCGAAGCCTCAGTCCGAGGTCAAACTCCTTCCCAAGAAGTACGAGTACCACGTGGGAAAGGACGACAAGGGCAACGAACAGCCATACCTCTTGGTGAAGCTCCCTGATTTCAAGGGCAAGCTCATCATCGCACCACTCTTCGACATCCACTACGGTCATGCGACTCATAACTTCGAGAAGTTCATGGGTTACATCCGCTGGATTAAGGAGACTCCTAACGTCTATGCCATTCTTGGCGGCGACGTGATGGAGAACGCCATCGATGATGGCAGGGGTATGTCGTACGACCAGTCGGAGAACCCCCAGAATCAGCTCGACAGGATGACGGAGATTCTCTCCACCATCGCTCACAAGATTCTGGTCTCGACGCCTGGTAATCATGAAGCCAGGACGAAGAAGAAGACTGGTATCGATGTTGCTAAGGTCTTGGCCGAAAGGCTCAAGATCCCTTACTTCAACGGACCAGTCACCATGTCCCTCTTGGCCAACACGTACAAGTGGACGTTCTACATCTTCCACGGCTTTGGGAATTCCCAGACCAAGGGAGGCAAGATGAACGTGGCTTCTCGCCCGAAGGGATGGACTGGCCTTGTACACTTCTTTGTGTCGGGCCACACTCACGACTGCATCGCAGAGTCTGAGACTGCCATCGTAGAAGACCCCATCAACTGCCGACTGCTGTTTCTCAAGCAGTGGACGGTGGTTAGCCAGGCCTTTCTTGGCTGGTATGGTAGCTACGCCTACGAGGCTGGGTATAAGCCCCCAGCCCAGGGCGGAGTTTCCATGGAGTTGTTCGACAACGGGGGGTACCGTGCTTTTCTGACGGAATAGCCCAGAACATCGGGCTATTTTTCTTCTCTTATGAAAATCGTCTTCAAGAAATTAAATGGTATGGTTGGGGAATACGACAACGGGATAACCCGCATTGACCTCACCAAGGATACCCACAACCCTGGAAGTACGGTGATTCATGAGGTTATCCATCACCTTTACCCCAAAATGGTCGAAAGAGAGGTCTTACGGTGGGAGAGACGTATTTGGAAGAATCTCGGCTATACGGCCCGTATACGCGTTTATAGAGCCCTTCTAGCCAAGAAGGCGGATTACATTATTAAGCTAGTTAAAGAAACAATAGGATGACACCACAAGAAAGGAAAGATCGGCCAGTCTACTCAGGGGTATTAAAATACTTCCCGTTGGCGCTTCAAGAGGTGGCGCGAGTGTCTAAGGTGGGGAATGATCAGCACAACCCCGGCCAACCGCTTCACTGGGACCGTAGCAAGTCCAAGGATGAGGCAGATGCGTTGGTCAGACACCTTCTTGACGCAGGTAAGTTTGATACTGACGGCATGAGGCACACGGCAAAATGTGCGTGGCGCGCTCTTGCTTTGTTACAAAAAGAATTAGAAGAACATGAGGCCAAAACCAGTCATTAACGGAAAAAAGACCTGCACAAAGTGTGGCGAGTGGAAGCCTCTCTCTGAATTTAACTGTGGTAAGTCAACAAACAGCAAGAGATCACAGTGTAGAAATTGTGAACGAGATTATAAGATGATGCGCCGCTATCAGATCACAAAAGATCAGGTTGCCGATTTCTGGAAGCGCAAAAACTGTGAGATTTGTGGGCATCGATTCTCCGAACACGGCAGTGGCAAGGGTAGACATAAGTGCATCGACCACGACCACAAAACTGGTCTAGCAAGAGGTATCCTCTGCAATGCTTGTAACTCGGCTATAGGATACTTTGGCGACGACACTGCCTTAATTGCCAAAGCAATAAGATATTTAGAGGGGGAAGGTAGTTTATTAGAAAAAGAACTTGAAGATGCAACCAATAAGAAATGATGAATTGAGGTGGATACTGGTGGACTTTGATAAGGTCGCCTGTGAGAGTGGTCCGGCGCCTTTCTATGAAATGCTAGAGCCTATGCCTGGCGCCATTGAAGCCTTAAAGACCCTCCACGAAAGAGGATGGAAAATCACCATCTTTACCGCTAGGCACTATGCTGACTATCGCCCCATTGAGGATTGGTGCGACAAGTGGGGCATACCCGCCAGAAGGATTATCTGTGGTAAACCATTAGCTATGTGGCAGATAGACGACAGGGCCATTGAATTCAACCCAGATAAGGCCGAAGAGAGCTGGGCTAGGGCTGTAGATAAGATTGGTGTTTATGGCGAAAAGCCTAATTTAACCGTGCATTTA
>CAZZDD010000017.1:0-38848 GCA_964652185.1 uncultured Candidatus Peribacteria bacterium
TATCGCCAACAGCACATCAGCGAGGCGCACCGCATCGTTTCCGCTAGACAATAAGTAAGCTCTGTGGCTTTGCGGCTTTCCATCGAGCACACCATGTGCATCTGCACACTTCTGCCGTATGGCGGCTATTTTTTCTTGGGTAGTCATATAAGTTTTAGCTGATCCTTGTGTGGCTGCAGCGCAACGCATTTGGTACACATCTCGCCAACTGCCCGGCGGTACTTAAAGCTGTATCTCTTTTTGCTACAGCCCCCGCAGGTGTATGGATTTATCCTGCGCCAGTGGCGTTTCTTTTTCATAAATTACTGGAGACCCATTTTATACAGCTTTATTTTGCTGTTTATAATATCTGCCCGATGTCGGCTCCTGCTGTGTGTACCTATCATGGGCTCGGCCAACGCGCCCGGGCAAAACTCAAAGCGTAAGCCTTGCGACCCAAAACGCCCGGACACCTCTTGGGTCATGCCTCCATAGGCATCCATGCGCTCATTAAACATCCCGCCGTTTATTACTATGGATCGCCAGGTTGCAGAAAAGTTTTCTACAAAGGTCTTAAATTGCCCCTGCTTTTTACTGCCCCAAACCCACATTTTTAGCACATCGGCCTTTGCGCCGTTTTTAAGCGCCTTTACAAAAGCCTCCACGGCTCCGGGGTGCATCCTTAGCCGGTCATCGCAAAAGACCACGATATCGCCTGTGGCCTCGATTAAGCCCAAATTACGGGCCTTTGCCAGGCCGTACTCATCAGCTCGCTTGCCTGTCCATACCCATTTGACCGGGAATTTTAAGCGTGGCCGTATCTGCTCTATGCCAGCCTTAAGTTGCATGCTGTCCTCGAGCCTATTGTCGTCACATATAACTACCTCGATATTTTTGTAGGTCTGCTCGCGGATACTCAAAAGATTTTCCAGCACCTCCGCGTTGCGTTTGCATGTTGGCATGATTATCGACACGGAAGTCTCTTTGGGATGTAGCACCTCCCGGAATGTAGTCTCGTACAGACGAGCTTGCCGGTCGGGATGGTATTGGCGCACGGTGCGCCACGCAGCCTCCCGGAGAGAGTTTGCTACATCGTCATTTTCCATAACCATCTGCAGCGCCCTCTTTAGGTCGGGTATATCGACCATAGAGCCGTCCCGTATTACCATGTTGGCCTGGTTTTTACCGCAGTCCCGCACCAAGCCTATGCGCCGGGTTACTACCGGGATACCTGAGAGCATCGCCTCGAGTATGGGCATGGTGCCACTTTCCGTTCCGTCATCGCTATTGGCGCAGTATACGCGCATGCGGTGGTATACGGAGCCCACCATCTCGTCCGGCACTGATAGGGTACCGGGTATCGCGGTTACTACCGTGTCAGCGTACCGTTGCTGTAGCTCTGCCCATACCGATGCCTCAGATACGCTCCCTACCAGGAGCAGCTTATAGCCGAGCTCCTGGCATGCCTGAGCGAGCTGTAGCACACCCTTTACCTTTTTTACCTGCCCCACATAGCCCACCACTTTGTCGGTCGTCAGTTTGTCGAGATAGGAGAAGTTATCAAACTCTATGGCGTGGTGTATAAGGCGCGCGTTTATACCCTGCTTTTTAAGCTCCCCGCGCTGCCAACCATTCTTTGTCACATGCATCGCCCACACCCGGTCTTTCCAAGGCCAGTGGTCTTTTGCGGTGTCATTTATGTTGTGCTCGTTTTGGTGGGATATCACTATCGGCAAATGGCCGTACTGCGGGAATTTTGCCAGCATGGTCATGGCCGATTTCCAGTACTGCGCATCTACCAAATCGGCATCCTCGAGCTCGCGCTCTAGGTTTGCAAGCTCCTCCGGGCTCGGGCGCTTTGGATGCAGGGGGCAAACTACATACCGTAGGTGGGGGAGCCGGCGCTCATTCATCCGGGCCAGCCGGTCTATTGCGCTACCTTTTTTGTCTGTTATAGCAACTACTTTCATAGGGTTACGATTATCTCCGGGTGGGTCCAAAAACTTTCCCAAGGCTCGTCCATTACAATAAACCTGGGTTTGTGGTAAGTAATCTTTTTTGCCTTTGGGAACGACTTTTTAGCACACGCTCTGACCTTAGCAATTGTAGCCCTGTCAGTACTTAAAAAGGGGAAGTGCACCTCTTTAAGTCCATCAACTGTTGGCGCATCCATAGTGCAATTATTGCACACCTTTTGCACATGGCCTAGCGCCTTTTCCACAGGTTGGCCTGGCCTCCAAAGTTACCTATTTTTTTATAGTTGCGCTCCAAAAACTCCCGGCACATAGGCTGCTGCAGCCGGGCCATGTCGCTATGATCCGTGTGCCCCCTCCAGTAGTCGTCATCGGCGTTGTCCCGCCGGTAGGGGTAGGAGCTGGTAAATATGTACTGCACCCCTGCTACATGGAATCGGCTTAGTATCTCCATCGGGTTGTCGGTGTGCTCAAGCACCTCACCAAATATGGCGACCCCTACCGTATCACTCCCGCATGGTGGGGGTATCAACTCCGGCGCTGCGCTTTTGGGCATCGTCATGTGACCAAAGACATTCTCCTCCTGACTCAGTCGATGGTTTACAAAGTGCATGACCTGGTCGTAGTCGTAGAAAACAACCCCAGCGCCTTGCCGTCCAAGCGCAAAGCCGTAGTCCCCCGGGCCACACCCAAAGTCCACGACCTCTGTTTTGCTCCAGTCGATACCCTCAGCATCCAGGGCTCGTATGATATGCCCGGCCTCGTGGTATCGGTCGTAGGTCAAAAACATCCGGCTCAGGTCTTTTCCGAGGACCCCCGGATAGCTTTTTGCTATCTCTTGCCGGCGCTCTTTTGTCTCGGTATATGGCTTCATGTTAGCTGTTGAGGTGCACTTGGTTTTGCTCCACTACCGCCTCCATGATGCCGGCGCGCACGCCCCTTTGTTTTGCCGCGCACACGATCGCAGGGATATCTTTGTCGTAACACTTAGACTTCCAGCCTTTGTTCCACGGCACCACGCGCATGTGCATCTTTTCTACCCGGCCATCCGCACCCCAGGCCTGTAGTACCTTGGTGTAGTTTGCACCGTAGGCCTCACAGATGCGCGCCATCTCGTTGGCAAAACTGACTTTCATAGCACCCCAGCTATTCTCCATCAGCTTGCAAATCTCTGCCTCTACGGCCGACACAATGTGGATGTTGGTGTCCGGGCTCATGCGCTGCCACAGAATCTGCGCCGCCTCAGTCGCCGCCCCCTCCTCGCCGCCCACAATAATAAAACTATGGATGCTCGGGTCGGTCGGGTGCGGGTAGCGCCAAAATGGCACCGGGTACTTACCCTCGCCCACAGTCTCGACCGACACCGCTATCCGCTTGCCTGTCCCCGCAACCAGCCGGTCCACCGTCCCCGGCATCAAAGCTGACTTTATTAAAATCAGCGGTGTGTTTAACCAACCCACGACCTCATCGACTATCGACATGTCGAGCGCCCCATTTTCTAGGGGGTTTGTCGGTACAGCCACCAGCGCCATGTCGCATGCGTTAACCTCGTCCTTTGTTGCCGTCTTATACGAGCGCCCATCCTCGAGCTGCACAAACTCCTGGTGCGGGTCGTAGACTATCGCATCGGGGAATACTTTTAGATAAGCCTTGCCCACATACCCGCCGCCTATAATTGCTACCTTTTTTTGTGCCATAAATTTTATATGCGCTTTGCTTTTATAATAAACCCTAACGAGTACAGCTCCTCCGGCCTTGCGTTTCTGCTTGCCCTCAAACCATTTTCCGCAACTGCCGCCTGGAGATGCCCCCCGCGCTCGCGCCTAGGTATCATCTCCTGCAGCTCAAACCCCCCCTCGGCCAAAAGCCGCACCGCGCCCCCCAAGGTATACCGCAACGCGTCTTGCGCCAGGGGCTCATGGGGTGGGTAGTAGTAGGGGAATGTTATGTATAGCGTCCCGCCCGGGGCAGTAAATTTACCGAGGTTTTTTAGGGCGGTCGCTGGGTCCCAAATATACTCCATTACCTCCAAGCAAAAGACGGTATCAAAGGGCTCCGGGTCAGTAAGCAGCGGTGCGTTTAAGTCCCACTTTAAGTCCCTTGGACCGGATGTGTGCGGCTCGGGCAAATCAAGCACCTGGTAATCTTGCACATCCCAGCTCTTTACCCGCTTTTCTACCGGCAGCTGAGTACCACCCACATCCAGCACGCGATCCGCTTTTATATTTAAGCCTTTTAACCAGGCCTCGAGTTGTTGCCGGTAGTAGGAGCTCATGCTAGTAGTTTCTCAAATTCTTGCATATATCTTTTTACCATGTACTCAGCCGACAGGTGCTCGAGCTTTGCCTCCATTATCTCATCGTTACCGCCGGTGCCGTTTTGCACTATCTTTTTTACGCCACACAGGCGCGCCTCGATCAGGGTATTGCTGCACGCATCGTTGTAGTAGGGCAGTAGCAACACATCGGTGCTACGCAGATACTCGGCAAAGTCTTGTGGGTCTTGCAGCACCCCGACATAGGTGTATTTTTCGCCCATAAAAAAGTCAAAGTTATACTCCTGCTGC
The DNA here is from genome assembly GCA_964652185.1 of uncultured Candidatus Peribacteria bacterium. Lineage (GTDB taxonomy): Bacteria > Patescibacteriota > Gracilibacteria > Peribacterales > Peribacteraceae > DALYDP01. The sequence continues at coordinate 4,519 of CAZZDD010000017.1, forward strand.
TCCGGGCTAAAGTTTCCCACGATCCACAGATGCGCCATGTCTTTCCATATGCGCGAGGCTATGATGTACTCGTACCACGCCTGATGCCATTGCTTGGTCTCGTCCCGGTTGTACTGGGCGTAGAGATACTGCCGCTTACCCTCTTTTGGTTGCGCCGATCCGGTGGTATTAAAAATATCGGTATCAGCACCGTTGAGTATCACTGGCCCGGCACTCTTATCTACGCTAGAGAGCCATGGCCCAAGGTATTCTTTTGCCCACTTGCTTTGGTAAATTACCAGGTCGGCAAGGTCGGCAAAGTCGTGTAGCCGGCTGGTGCCGGTGTTGCGATTACGCGAGTTGCGCGGGGCATTGTCTACCCGCAGTACTATTTTCATGCCGGCATGCTTGGCGCAGACCACCAAGTCTCGGGTTACCATAGTTGCCCCGGCAATAAAAAGGATGTCGCCGGCGCTAACGCCGACCAGGTTTTCTTTGCTGCTTATATGGCCTACATACAGACCTGCCCGGTCGGCATATTTGGTAAAGTTGCGCAGGAATGTCCACCCGCCACCGAGCCCTTGCTTGCTTTCATTTGCTATAAATATTCTCATTTCATTTTTTTATCGAGCCAGTCGGATATATCGTTTGGGTCCCAGCCACCAAGCACCACAATTACCACAAACACCAAGACAAACGGGGCACAGATCAAAATTGCGGCAGCCTTTAAGACTCTGAGTAATGCGTCAGTAATCATTGCGTTTTTTTAACACCCGGGAATAGATGCATAATCTCCTCGTCTCCCATCTCGGTTATCTCATGGAATACCCAGTGGCCATTGCGCAACACGATGCCCACCGGCCTACCGTGCTGGTCGCGCAGGAGTATGCACCCTATTTTTTCTGCTGTTATTTGGCCTGGCATAGTTTTTTGTACGCCCACGCAGTAGTCCTGGCCATACTCTCAGGAGTGCCGGCATCAGACCAAAACCCATCAAGGAGGGCGTATATCATCCTCCCTCTCTCGAGGTAGTAGTTATTTACATCCGTTATCTCCAGCTCGCCCCGGGCGCTCGGCTTAAAGGTGGGGAGTACGGCAAAGACATCGCTGGGATATATGTATAGCCCGGTCACAGCCTTGCCTGGTCCGGCGCCTTTTGGCTTTTCATCTATGCGGTTTTTCTTGTCGTTGTAGACACCAAAGCGGTTGGCATCGTGCACATGTTTTAAGAAAATCACAGCCGAGTCTTTATTTTTTGGCTCAAGTATATCGACCAGGTTTTTTCCAAATTGGGTATTGTCAAAAATATTGTCCCCCAGTATCACAGCTACTCGGTCGCCGGCTGCAAAGTCTTGCGCAAGGCTTAGTGCCTGGGCTATACCCCCCGCGCCATCCTGTACCCGGTAGGTTAGATTTACCCCCCATTTTTTTCCGGAGCCAAAGTATTCCGCAAAGGCACCAATGTGGTCGCCGCCGGAGACGATAAGTATGTCGATTATGGCAAGCGACTTAAGAGTGGCCAGCGGGTACTCGATCATGGGCAGGTTTAACACCGGCACCATATGCTTATTCATTGCCAGTGTTGCTGGTCGTAGTCTCGTCCCTTTTCCACCAGCCAAAATAATGCCTTTCATATCTCTGTATATTTGCCCAACATTACCACAAGTTCCTCCAGTGTTGTCCACAGGTTATCGCGTTCAAACTCAAAAGCATGCCCCCATACATGGAATGTCCCGCCGTTTTTTACTACATGGTCTAGGTAAAAGTGCGACAGGGTCAGCACATCGCGGCCGTTATACTCCCTGCGACCTTGGAATAAGTGCACCGTTGTTGGGGTGCGGTATGGATCCTCTATCTCGGTTTTTAGCACATGGGTCGTCCGGGCATTCTTAAATCCCGCGCGCTGCACTACATGTACTATGTCGTCATTAAACCTCCCGCGTGGGTAGGCAAAAGACTCGCACGGCCGGCCGGTTATTTTTTCTATCATGCGCTTAGACCCCTCTATCTCGCTTACAACCTCTACCTGGTTTAGTGCCTTTATGTCAGCCGGATGGTGTATGGTGTGTGCGCCTATCTCATGCCCCCTCTCAAATAGCTCTTTGATTTGCTCCCGGGCCTCCGGGCGCGCTGTCTCTATAAAAAATGTAGCCTCAAGCCCTTGCTTGTGCAGTATCTCGTCTATGCGTGTGTTTAGTGGGTGGTAGTCGTCAAAGCTTAGCTCGATCTTGCCTTTTCCACCAACGGTGCTGTAACTACGCATGGTCGTCTTTTCCGACCTGCACTTTTAGGTGGTTTGCTATGTCCTGCAGATACCGCACCAACTCGGGCTGCGTAATCATGACCTTGTAGTTTATTTGGAAGTAGGTATCGCAGTCGGGAGTAGTGCATTGCCATAGAGTGTGGGTAACCTCCCGGATATTTTTATGCGCGCACACATCCTCAACATGCTGCTCAACGGTTACCTCGTGGCTCTTACCGGTTTCCTTGTCGTTTACCACGATGGTGGTAACGCGTCCGGTCACATGTTTGTGCCACTTTATCCTAGCCCAGTTAAAAAATAGTTTTAAGTAATTCATATCGTATCCCTGGCACCAACCCCATGCACTAGGTTTGGGGGTGGTGTAGAAGCGCGATTAGGCAACCTCCTCCTCGTCAGAGCCACCGTCTGCATCCTCATCGGCCTCCTTGGCCTTGATTTTGCCGGCCTCGAGCAGAGACTTGGTCTCCTCAGCCTCGGCATCGAGCGACACGGTGTCGCCCTGCACGCGCTGCTCTCCACCGATCTCTACCGACTCCAAAACATCATACTCTTGCATATCGCGATATGTTTAAGTTTATTGTAAAATCGACCTCCTCACGATTATTGCACAACTTTTACTATATAAGACCTATTACTATTACTAGGGGGTGTGGATATGTGGGTAAGTCGGGAATGTCGTTTTTCTGCCCCAAATTTTTCCTCACAATTTTTTCACACTCTATTCCACCTTGTCCCCAGTTTTATACCTTAATGCGTACGCGCTTTTTAGTTGTCCCCGGCTGTGCCTTACTTTTCCCCAGCTTATTACCCCCTTTTTCCACAGGCTTGTCCACAGCTACTTTTGAGGCCACAAGCTTCATTACAGAGCTGTGGTCGCGCCTCAGCATAACCCCTATCTCTGCCCAAGACATGTACATAGGGCGCCCACGGAGGCGTTTAATGGCCTCACGGCGTGCGCTAGATATAAACTTGGTAACTTTACGAGACCGCAAAGTACCCGGGGTTAGGCCATAATGCGCCTCCACCTCGAGTACGATGTTTGCAGGGTTTTTGTTTGCCTGTTTTTTAGCCTTAATCATTGCCATAAGTCTACACCATAACCTCACACCTTTTGCACTACATTGTCCACAGGCCTCGAGTCTATGCCCCCACGCAGCCTTTCAGTGGGGCTTGCGGGGAGCCGCCAGACCCTCGGAGCTCGAGCGTGCTTAGCCGTTATGTTCTCAGGCTAGAGGCCTCTTGCGGGCGCAGCTTTTCGGGATCTACAAACCCACTTCGATATTCACAGATGGCATTGCTGTCCTCATCCTCCCCCACGCGGAGCATAGACTCGAGGCCCATGTGACTACTGTGCGTATACCCCACCCCCAAACATATGCACGATGTAGCCGTCTTTTATGGCTATGCCAGTGTCAGTATACTTGGCACTCAGCATCACATCCCGGTGTGTAGGGGAGTTGATCCATGCAACCACAGCATCACTCTCGCTAAATCTCCGAGATAGGTTTTCGCCCATAAATAAGCCCCGGTACCCGACATCCACGATGTAGTGGTTAAAGTACCGGCCGTCCGGGTCGGTGTGGGAGAAAAACCCCCCATCCAGCATGGCGTTTACTTTTGTCTGTGCTGCCGCATCGAGCAGGGGGTTTCTGCATACTGGGTTGCGCCCATTTATTGCCCTGGCCTCGTTTACCAAGTCGAGCACCGTGTCTCTCTCGTCCCCATACTTTTGGCAGGTAACCTTTGGCGGTGGTTTGGTAAGCACGGCCTGGTTTATTTTTGGCTGCTCCGGCGTTGAGGTGGCCTCTGCTACCACCGGTTCGTCTGTTATCGGTGGGAGTTTTGGCTCCGACTCTCTGATGGATAGGGTGGCAAATATACCAAGCCCAACCATTACGGCCACTAGGGTTTTATAAGGTATCTTTTTCATCTTTTTTAATTTTAATGCCCTCGGGTATAAGCTCTTTACAGTCGCAGAGCTCTCGCTCTTTATTGCATCCCCCACAGACCATTGCTTTTGTCATGCCCCACCAAGCCTGTACCGCGTAGGTCAGCCGGCCGCACTTAAAGCACCTCTCCACCGGGCTACTCAGCCTCCGCCGGGTAGTCATGATCGTCATCGTCCTCGCCCTCGCCAACATCGGGCGCCAACGGTGCCGCGCCGACCTCACGGACATCCACATAGTTCCGGGCACCCTGTTTGCTCATCTCCAGGATGCGCTCATCCCCGGGCTTTACATCCACCAGCTTTTCCAGTAGGTAGTTGCCCTCGCCCTCGGCGTTAAGCACCTTGGCGTACCAGTAGTACCGGTTTTTATTGTGCTCCACCTCGAAGCGCAGCATCTTTTGGAGTTTGCCGGTAAAGTCTTTTTTGCTTACCCCAACCGGCTCGCTCAAAAACTTTACATGCTTTGGTCCATAGCTCTTTACCCCTCCACCCTTTAACTTCTCGCCCAGGCGCAGCCTAGGCAATATGCCCAGGCTTTGCATTACTTTTTTTACCTCCTCCATGTTAGTACTCCTCGCCCTTTCTTGCTTTTTTAGGGCGTATCTTAGACGGCTCCGGCGTTGCCTCCGGGGCGGGATCTATTAAACTCTCTTGCTTTGCACCTGCTGCCGCCACCTCCTCCTGCGCGGGTGGGGCTATCTCTGCCTCTTTTGCCAACTCCTCGGGTGTCTTGGCCTTTGGCGACATGACCATCGGGAATTCCCGCTTTTGGATGCCCGGGGTGTTAAGCCCAACCTCGTTTTGCCAAATCTTTTTGGCCGTCAAAAAGAGGTCAAAATTATCCTCCACCACAGTCCACTTGTAGCCGGCCTTGTTGCGCTCATAGCCCACCTGCAGTATTGCTGTCTTGAGACCGCTTAAGTCAACCATCTTGCCGGTATCGGTGCCGTTGGCGTTGCGCTCCATTATCGGGTTTTCGCCGTTCTCGAGCGCCACACGGTAGGCACTTACTTGCATCAGGTACTCAGTCCATACCTGCTTGCTGGTCTTAAAGTCGACCACCCACTTCTCTACCTCCCCAGTCTCTTTGTGCGTTAAGCGCATGATCAAGTCCACTGTGCCGGCGTATCCGTATATCTCGGAGAATACTGTTACCTCGGTTGCCAGCACCTCCATGATGTAAGTCTTTTGCAGATCGGCGCGCCAGTTAATAAAGCTCTGCACACAAAGCAACTCCTCAAAGGTCAGGTCTCGCTCGTATGCCTCAAACTCCGTCTCGCGCGCGCGGTCGCGTACCTTGGTGTCTACGCGCACCTCCTCGCCCCGCAGTATCATCTCGATTACTGCATGCACAACACTCCCCTTGTCGCCGGCAGCAACTTTTATTGCCTCGGCCTCGTCCCAACCCTTATCTGCCAGCCACCTGTAAAACCCAATGCCCTTTGGGTAGTGCCCGGCTATCCAGGTCACGCTCGGCACCGGCAGGTATGTCGGCAGGTCGGTCACTGGGTCCCGGCCGGCTTTCATGTACCAGCGCTCATCGCTTACAGTTACCTGCAAGATATCGCGCTCCTCATCCACTGTCCTTATAATCTTTTTCATAACATCGTACCCTGTTATTTATAATCGCACTTGCCCAATTTTTGCACAGTTTTTGCACATGGTCAAATGCCTTGTCCACAACGCAAAAGACCCCCCGTCCAAGAGGGTCTTTGCGCCTAGGTAAAGGTGGCGTAATCAGCGCCGTGCCGGTAGCTGTGTGGGCAAATAGCAAACCGACAAGGCCAGTATACTACTACGCGCGCCAGCGGCTAAGCCACAGTTTGCGGAGGCCACCGACTACCATCATGCCGTAAGATAGGAGGCTTAATGCCGACACCACAAAGCCCACTATTGGGTCTACCAGGCCACTTAAGGCGCCGGTATCAAAGCACAGGTTAGCCCACTGGCAGAGCAGGGGAGCCATAGCAAGCACCTGGGCAACAACCCACAAAAGGGCGCCCCGGACAAGCAGACCTGTCTTTTGCGGATCCTGGCTAGAGGTAACCAACCAGCCCCAAAAGTCCTTTAGTTTATTGGTCATGTCTTTGAGTCTTTTATGTCTTTTAATGTCGACCGTGTCCTATAGCGCAAAATCTTTATTTAAGCTTGCGCGCGTTATAGGTCCTGCACTATCCGGTACCGGCACCTTTACCCCCCGGGCCAGCTGGTATCGCTGCACCGCCTTGCTGGTCTTGGGGCCGTAGTGCCCCAAGTCCTCCGGGCGCACCTCAGTTGGCGACAGGAACCCGAGAATCATAAAAGCCACCTGCATCATTTTTACATCCTCGCTATAGTCGCCGCGCTTCATGGGCTTTAGCCACTGGTAGTGGAAGTCTGCTTGGGGCGGTAGGTCTGCCAGCCACGCCTTTATATCCAGGGGCACTGTAGCTATTGCCCAACCCTCGTATACAAAAGGCAGCCACGCCTTAGCATCGTATGTGCCATCCCCGGCTTGCCCCCAAAGCTTGCTCCAGGAGTTGCGCAGTATATTTAGCTTATTGCTCCAGCCCCGCACCACCATTTGGTGGTTTGATGTGGTCGGCTCCGGGGTGCGCAGCGGGAGTATATCTTTTGCGCTCCAGCTCGGTTTCCAAAACGCATCGCTTATCGCAAAGAGCCCGGATACCAGGCCTAGTTGGTGTATGGCAGTGCGGAAGTCTGCCACATTGTTATCCGGTATGCGGATGTAGCCGGGGATGCGGTACTTGGCCGCCTCATCGTACATGGCTTGGGTAATGACGGCAGGGTTGCGATATTGTTGGTGGGTCAAACCCTCTGTATCGTTTGGCAAGAGTTTGGTGGTGCAGCATCCGTACTTTGCAGAGACCTTGCATACGGTGCGCGGCACACGGCCTCCATCTATCGGTATCCAAGTCTCGCTCGAGAGTATATCCAAAAAGCGAGGGCTAAAATCTACCAGCTCGCCGGTCTTTTTCCACCACCAATACTTCATTACCAAAGCCCAGGCGTGGCTCACGCAAGCCGATATTTTGTTTTGGTCTAAGACATCGCCCAGTTTATCCAGGTCGGTAGAGAATACATCCGGGAGAGTGGCGCCGGCTAGTTGCCCGGCAAGCTCGTCATATACGGCTTGTGCCGCGAGTTTGTCCCGGTAGTCGAGGGGAGAGGGGATACCACCTGTGCCCTTTGGGTCCATATAAAAAGTCTAGCACGCCTTTAAGCCCCGCTGACCGCTTGCCAAACAGACGGTCCAAATTGCAAAAGAAACTGCAAAACAGCAAGGCCTCCAGCGGCCATAAAAATATACTTATCTACCTTGCGGTCGGTTGCCTCGAGGCTGTTTTTTAGCTGTTCTATATCCTCCCCTTGTTTTTTGTGTAGCTCATCAGCCTCTTTTTTCATCTCAAGCACGCGCGAGGTGTCCATTTTTCCGCTAACGGCTGCGGCAATTTTTACCTCAATACCATCAGCAAGCACGCCAACATCATGGCGCACCTCCTCGACCCGGTGCCCGAGTGATTTTATATCGTCAGCCGACCTGTCCATCTTGGTATCCAACCGGATAAGCAAGTCGTGGTCGCTTTGGTTGTGCTTTGTATCCTCTGACATATTTTATGCAAAAAACTCCTCAACCTCTACCTGGCCCCGGGCGCCGGCGCCCGAGTCAGCTGAGTGTCCAGTAGTTGTGCCATTCCAGCCGCCACCACCACCGCCCGGTATAGACCCGTCCTCGGCATTTACAGCATTTGTCTTTCCACCATCGCCGCCATCGCCACCATACTTAGAAACTCCACCGGCACTTGTGTTACCGGCCTCATTTGCGCTACCGCCGCCGGCACCACCGCGCACAGAGTTGCCGCCGGTTGATGCGGAGCTACTGGTGACCCAGCCCCCGGCGCCACCACCCTCAGTCGCATTCTTTTTTGCTCCATCAGCACTTGCAATACCAGCATGCGGGTGTCCAAAAGATGTTGCTCCACCACCATCCGATCCAACCTCCACCGGTGGGCTACCAATATCCAGCTCGCCACGGATACCCCCGGCTGCTGTCAAGTGGCTACCAAAAGAGGAGTCCTCCCCATTATTTCCATCGTTATTTGGAGAGACGCGACCACCTCCAGCGCCTACTGTCACAGCAACGGAGCTTGCAAGATCAGCCGCCTCTATCCTTTTTTCTGCATACTCGCCGCCACTACCGCCAGCAGATACCCCCGAGTTTCCACCGCTTATCCACTGGCATGCTGCACCGCTACCACCGCCACCCCACATTTTTACGATGATGTATTTAAGCCCCGTAGGTTTATTCCAAGTGCCATCTGCGGTGTATACAGTCCTTACCGGCGGTCGCACAAAGCTCTCGTCAATTTTTCCGTTTGCATCAAGCTTGACAGACTTACCAGCATCGCCGGCACCGGCCGATGTCGCTACAAAGTCTGACGCATTTATTTGTTCTCCGGCTTGGATAGACATATTAAGTAAAGTCTAGCGTATATTCTGCCGTTATGTTTTCGTTACTACCCTTGACAAGGTCTGGTGTAATTATAGAGCGAGCAACGAGTCTGCCGTTTGCAAAAATACCAAACTCTCTATAGGTGCCGTTGGCCAAAGACGCATCTGTCATAAAAAAGGATATAAGCACCTTGCCGGCAGTGGGGAAGTCAACATCGGCAACGCCTATACCCGAGAGTACTGCAGTTTGCAGGTCAGTGTCGGCCTCGGTTACTGCGGCATTGCCTGTGCCTATTTTTGCGCTATCCACGGCTATCTCGTAAGTGGTGTCTCCACCAAGATGCCGGGCCAGGAGGTCATACCCTCGACCTGTAGAGTTTACAATTAAGTTTTTTACCGGGCCTACGGTACGCTTAAGCTCCCCGGTCTTAGAATCTGTGACCTTGAAAATATAGCTACCCTTGAGCTTGCCTTTGTCACTTAGTACGGTCGCATGCATGGCCAAAGTATAGCAGGGGTTTTTACGACCAAGTCGCAAAATTCCACCGCGCAACCCTAGAGCTCGAGCCCCAGCGATAGCTGGTGCCATCAGACCCCGAGAAAACTGCAGAGTCAACACCGGATGCGGTATCAAAGAAGTCATGGATGCTATCCAATATCTCCGTGCCGTCTAGTATGATTTTCTTTTTGTCACGGTTTAGGAGGCGCTGCAGAAGTTGGGTAAAGCCAAAGGTGCGCGTAGTTACTAGCTGCACATCGCATACCAGCTTTGTGCACCCGCTTACCGCGTCCTCTGAAAACCATTTCCACACTATGCGGCTTATTACATACTGCTCATTTAAGCCGCGCAGGGTGCTCTGTACGGTTATTTTTTGTCCCACATGCAAGTTTGTCTCGTAGGTAGAAAACTCGGCCTCAGCTATGGTCGTTTTGTATGCAGCGAGCTCGGCCAGCGCGCGCTGCCGGGCGGCCTCTTTTGTCTGTATACTCCTGTCCTCTATAAAATACTCGCGCGCGGTAAAGGTGTTTATCTCGTCATAATCTTTTTCTACCACCAGGATGGGTAGATTTGGGTTGCCGGAGACTCGTATCTTTTGCGATGCGGCGAGTGCGGAGGTATCGCGAGGTGCCCTGTCCTCTCTAAACTTAATCATTTTTTCCTGGAAGTTGTGCAAGGCATCGTATAGGGTCGGATCGTCTATAGGGTCTATACCTAGGCTTTTGGTAGCCCCGGTAACGGTTACCTCCACATTACTCATCTTGTATGGCAGGGGGAAGAATCGCTGTGCTCCGTTGCCATCCAGCACGGCTGTCACAGTGTTTGCTAGGTAGTCGCCACCACGCACATACACCACATTGCGCACCTGGGTTTGGTCCCGGCGCACCACCAGGCTCTCGTATATATATTTACCACCGGTATCCGACAAGTTAAACGGCGCATTTACCGTGTTTTGCATGTAGAAGTGTATATCTCGGTAGTAGTCCATGTACCAGTCTGCGCCCACAAGCTCTGCAAGCTGTGTCAGCACTTGCGATACCGGCTCGTACTTAAAGGTTGCTTGCTCCACCACCTCAGTGCAATTTACACCGTTTATCGTGAAGCCCCCGGGGATGTATCCGTCCGTTTTTAGTTGGGCAATTATTGCATTGACGGTCATGTCCTCAAAGGTTGCATTTACCAACCGACCGTCCAGCCGGTAGGTGTCGTCTGTGCAAACCACGCGATACCCAACATAGTCTGCGGTGTCGTATTGCTCGGTTACCTCGGTCACTATGCCCGAGAATATGTGGTCGCCGTCTTGCTTAATAATCACATCGTCTCCAACCGCCGGCGCAAAGGTGCGGCTACCAAACTTGCGTATCACAAACTCGCAAGAGTCCGGGGAGTTGGTGGCAACCTGGGTTATACGAAGTGACCGGCCGTATACTAGGCGCGTGCGGTCTACCGCGTTTATAGTTACCCGCAAACAGGTGTCCGGCGCCGGCGAGGGCGAGGGCGATGGCGACACCGAGGAGCTTGGAGACTGGGATGCGCTGGGCGACAGAGATGCCGATGCCGATGCCGATACGGAGCTCGAGGGGGACACCGAGGCTGATGCGCTCGAGCTTTCTGACGGCGACACCGATGGGCTCACGGATGGGGACACCGAGCTCGAGGGGGACACCGAGGCTGACGCACTGGCAGACACCGAGCTAGAGGGGGACACCGATGCACTTGCACTGGGAGACTCAGAGGCGGACACTGACGAGCTCGGGCTTACTGACGCCGATGCACTAGATGATACTGATGGGGAGACTGAGGAGCTTGGGCTTGTGGAGGAGCTTGGGCTTATGCTGGCACTTGCACTCGGGGATTCTGATGCTGATGGGGATGGAGACACAGACGGAGACACTGACGAGCTCTCAGGAGGCGCGGATGGAGACTGTGACGAGCTTGGAGACTGTGAAGCCGAGGCAGAGGAGCTTACTGAGCTTGATGGGCTAACAGATGCAGATGGCGAGGACGACACAGAGGGCGAGACCGAGGAGCTTTCCGGGTCATCACTAAAAATCCACCCACTATTGTTGCCGCCATCGGTAGAGTTTGCGCCGGCATACCATGTGCTACCAGGCGTTGCCTGTGACCTACTTATACTGAGCCAGTCGCAGTCCCATATAAGACCTCCCCCGGTCTTTACCAGGTTGTGGTTAGACGAAGTAATGCTGCCGATAGTAATTAAATTTCCGACCGACCCAAGCGCAATAAGTTGCCCTATAGTGCTGGTGCTGCCGGCCTCAAACTGTACAGTGCGACCCGCATCTATCTGCAGAGTCAAATAAGTTTGGTTATCATTAAATCGAGTTACACCCACATCACTCGTTGCGACCCAAACTTTGTAAAATACCAGGCCATTTATATTATTGGTATTAAATATCGTATTACTTGCAGAGTTCGCAGTCAGTTTTATTGTCGATGTCCCCGAGTCAAATGTGCCTATATAACTGGTATTAAATGTAATGACATTGCCTGTGCCAGTAAGGGTAATGAGACCCGATCTCAAATAGACGGTGTTGCCAGCATCGGTGTTTAGGCTAATGGATGTCGTAGTTAAATCAAAACCATTTAGATCAAAAGTACCCGCAGTGATGGTTAACGCGCCCGAGAGGCTCATGTTAGAGGCAACCGTAACAGTGCCAACAGAGTTTATAGCCAGCCGGGCCATAGTAGCTCCATCTTGGTCAAAGACACCGGTACCGGCCATGTTTATAGTCCCGAGGCCTGTTACGGTCACTGTGGAATCCAAAATCAGGTCGCCTGTGCAAACCAATGATGTAACATCTAAAGTCGGGCTGTTTGCCACAGCAGCAAAGGTAATGTCACGACCGCACCCCCCTGACGAGGATATAGTTACGCTACCTGCTGTAACTGAGTTTGCATCAAAAGTTACATCGTCTTGCGGTAGTGGTGCATCCACACCTGTGGGTGACCCTCCACTACTGGTTGCCCAGTATGTAGATTCGTTCCAGTTTCCACTATTTGTCCCTCCGACCCAAAAAAGAGACCTAGATGCATCAAATGTTATATTGCTGTTACCGCCCTGATCGCCAATGCGTGTGCCCGACCATGTGCCCGATGCGCCAGCGGCAGTAATCCTCTTAAAGTCAACATTTTCCAGGGTAACTGCAGCGGCAGTTATAGTCCTGCTAACCGTAGCATCCCCCGATACACAAGCCACCCTCCTAAGTTTTGTATCGCCTTTTAATATAAAGGTGCCGCTTATGGTCGCATTTGCATCCAAAAGCATGCCGGCTGCATTACCAGTACCTAGCCTGTCTATAGTTAGGTTTGCACAGCTCAAAGCAGATGTAACACTCAAAGTACCAGCGCCAGTAAAAACAATATTATTTAAAGACACCCCCTCCGTATCCAGTGTCTGATTATTCGATGAGTTTAAGTTTAATGTAGAGGTGCCAGGATTAACGGTAAGGTTTGTGCCCCCATTAGCAAATCCGTTTGTCTGTATAAGGTTCACTGTCGATGCGCCCAGGGTAAGTACCTTTGTAGATGCCCCCGATATACTCAAGAAGCTCACATCTACCTGGTGACCATTGGTATCAAGTGTGCCGGCTGTAAGGGTTATTTGCTTATTTATTACGCCGCCTGTGCTTAGTGCGTCTTGCAAAGTCCACTCGCCACCCGCACCATTAAATGTGAGGGTGCTATTTAGTACTATCCCATTTGAGGTAATAGTTTTGCCACTAGAGGTAGCTGTAAAACTCAAGGCCCCGGTATATGTATTCGTCATACCGGATCCCAACCTTAAATTACCAGTAAGAGCCATCGCAGCTGACCCTGCAAAGGTGCCGGTAAAGCCATTAAAATCTAAGCTCACTATGGCTGTTGTGGCGGTGCGAGTTACAGTTCCCGACCCGCTATTTCCATCAAAAAACACATCGTCACTGGTGCTTGGTACTGCAGAGCCACCACCACCACCAGAGGTGGTAGACCATTTTGACCCTGCTGTCGTGTTCCATGTGTCAGTGCCGCCAACCCAATAGCGGTTTGCGTTGTGCATAAGTATGCCATTCAGATAGTAGGTGTGGTTGCCGGACACATGCAGTCTGTAAAAATAGTACTTACCGGTTACCCTTTGTATGCTCTTTATTGGCATTTTTGTGCCATCTATCCGGGTCAACTCATCCCTGATTTTTAGAAGTTTTGCATGTGTTGCATGCTCTCCAAGCATCACGCTTTGATTTTCGTATAGGGTTACTTTGTTGTTTATGCAGTAAAAACGGCCATGCAGTAGCTGTCGCTCTATCTTTGTTACTTTATTTAATACCTTTTGGTCGTTTTCTACACCCAAAACTATAGAGCCCACACGCAATTCTTGCGCGTCTAAAACCCCAGCATCCGTTATTACCTCGAGAGGCAGGGCAAATATCTTTGCCTTATTTAGCTTGCGGGTAAAAAAGCTGCCCAACATAATGCCTTTACTTTAACACTCCAAAGCTCGACAGTATTGCCTTTAAGTCCCACCCCGGCACATCCTCTGCCTCAGTCCATCCGCGCGCATATCGTGCATTGCGATAATCCCCCGGGCTTGTTCTTGTGCGGGTAAAATTGCCCCCATGCCGTATATCTATATTTGGCTTTGTAGATTCCCATGTTGCCGATGTGGCATCATCCACACGCTCAGGCCGGTTGTGAGTCCCGGGCTCATATCCCATAGCCATAGTAAAACCCTCAGCCTCCACACGAGCCACGCGCGCGCGGTAGTGTGCAAGCGCGAGCTCGCGGTAGCACGCGATACCGGATACCTGCCGGCAGTCGTCTGTGCGCCACGACTTGCCAGTCTCCAGGTCATGTTTCCACACATTTGTGTTGTAGTAAAAAACATCCTTGCGGGGCGGCACAAAGTCAAAGTGGGTTGGGTGGTACAACACATCCTGCTCGCAAAAAAACACCACCTCGGCCGTGCTCGCCTCGAGCGCCGCCAGTATCTGCTTAAACATCTGCAGTGGCCCACGCTTGCCGGGTAGGTGTATATTGTGCCCAAAGTGGGGCATTGGTTTTATTGAGCACGACACTATCGGTATACCCACCTGCTGTAAGCTATCCTGCACTTTTTTTGCAATTTTTATAGGCGCGCGGTTGTCGGTGTAATAAATAAGACCCTTGCTTGGCGTATCATGCCATCCTGGTACCGGGGCAAACTTCTGTACCAGCCACTCGAGAGTGTGCTTTGCTTTTGGCCAGTTGCCCTCGATCCACAGCCACCTCGAGTACTCGCGCGCGAGCGCCACTTGCGACCCTTGCAGAGGGTAGGGGAATCCAAAGTCCTCGCCTTGAGTGCGGAACATATGGGCAAACCAGGTGCGCTTATTTACCACGAGCCGGCCACCGCTTAGCCAGGTCTTGCATGCTATCTCAGTACCTTGCTGCCCCCAGCTACCGTGTGCCTCATCGCATATATCCAAGTCCCAGTATCTCTCGCGCGTTAGCATCCAGCATGCGCCAAGCAAGCTCATGGTGTCGGCTATATCGCCCTTTGCCTCCGGCCGGCGCTTAAATGCAGACCAGTATCCAAAGCGCAGGTCTTTGTCAAAGAGCATGTGGTCAGTCTCAGGGCTTGGTTTTGCGCGCCACACCACATCCTGGTAGGTCTCCTGGCCGCATTCTTTGCACGGTCCGCTTGGCCCCTGGTAGCGCCGGTGGCCGGCAGAGCACACCCAGTCAAAAGCATGCAGGTTATACATGCGCGGCACCATAGTCCACTCCGGGTGCCACTCCATAGCCTCCATCATTTTTAGGTCAAAGCCCTCGTCCACCGAGCAGTGCGCATCGAGCTTCATCACATATTTTGCCTTTGACAGGCGTGCCGCCAGGTTGGTTGCTGCGCGCTGGCCGATGCTCTCGGGCAGGTAAACAACCGTTAACCTGGGGTGCTGGGGTAGGGGGGTATCAGGCCATGCGCCGTCTAGTACCACGATGACCTCGCTATTGCCTCTAAAAGCCTCTAAAAGCCCCGACACGGTGCGTCCTAGAAACTGCTCGTTCCGGGCTGGTATAAGCACGCTAAGGGTCATTTTGGGGCAATGGTGGCCTCTCTAACCTTTAGCTTGGCAAGCCTATCCTCAGTCCACTCCGGGAGGGGCCAAAAATGCTCTATAAGCCAGGACAGGGGGAGTGTTTGCTTATGCCACGCGGTGCCTACTTTGTCCATCCATGTATTGGTGTGCTCGGTACCCTTGCGTCTCACGCTCTCGTTGAGCGAGTAGCCCCGGCCGTATTTTTTACCCTTGTGCAGATGCGCGTACCAAGTCTTTTTGTTTACCACTACGCGACCGCCGGACAGCCACGCCTTAAGGCCTATCTCCTGTGCCTCGTGCGCAAAGCTACCGTATTTATCCTCGTCCATCAGCTCCAAAAAATTAAAGTAGTCCCGGTGCATAAACCAGCAGCTCCCCTGGAAGCTCATCAGGTCATCTATAAAAAACTCCGGGTTGCCGGCGCGCGTTACGCTGCGCTCATTCCACTGCCGGCCATGTAGCCCCGGGCCACCAAAGTCCTGCGGGTCTGCGGGGTAGCTTAGATACTCATAGTCAACATCGGGCTTGCCCACATCCTGCACACACCAGTTTTCCGCATCCAACCTTTTACGGCGCGGCACAACAACCCAGTCCGGCTTGCTGTCGGCTATAAGCTTTAGGTCGTACCCCTCATCCAGCATGCAATGGGCATCCAGCTTCATAATGTACTCCCCCCGCGCAATGGCTACGCCGGCGTTTATCGCATTGCGCATACCCTTGCTCTCGCCAAAGTGCACGATGCGTAGGCGTGGATCGTTCTCGAGCGCCGGAGTCGGCCAGTATCCATCAAGCACAGCGATGCACTCCACCTCCCCGCGCGCCTTTGTAAGCACCTCGCATATTGTGGCTTGCAAAAACTGCTCGTTGCGTGCCGGGAGTATTACGGTAAGCATGCTATATCTGCTGCGTTAGTTTTAGAGCGCGCATAATCTCATGCCCTACCTGGTCGGCTATATCGCGTACATCCAGGTTGCTCGAGATAGTGTTCCCGCTTATGGAGACATTTATACTTGCCCCGCCCGGGGCTTTTTTGCCCACCGGCGTTACATACTCGCCACCGTGCACGACCGCTAGTTGCGGAGCGCCTACCGGTCCGGGCACATACCCTCCTACATCAAAACTGGGGAGCTTTTTTAGTAGGCTACCGACCGCGCCAGCAGCGCCTTTTATTGCACCGCTAACACCGCTTGCGATGTTGCTCAGAGATATCTTGCTCAGTATATCTACTATCTTGACCATGATGTTATACCAGCTCTCAAAGAGCCCGCGCACATACTCTATTGCGCTTGATACCACGGTAACTATAAAAGTGGTCAGCTTAGTCAGCGCGGTCATCACGCCAACGATTATGTTGGTTATTAAGGTTAGCGTACCGGCCAGTAGCAATATCGAGGCCACCAATGTTGCGCCTATAATCTGCCCCAATGCCTTTAGGTAAGGGGACAGTGGCAGGAGTGCTTGCCACAACTCCTCGAGCGCCGGCATCAAAGTGTTTTGGAAGTTTAGAGCCACCAAGTCCCAGGCCTCTCTAAAGGTCTGTACTATAGCCGTGTTGTCGTCTATGGTCTTGAAAAATGCCCCCACATTTTCTACCAAGGTGGGTATAAAATTTATAAAATCAGACAAGCTCCGGAGCGCGGCGGTCAACAGGGGAATAAGGCGATCGCCTATAGTCTGCAAAAAGTCGTCAAAGGTCATTTTAAGCACCTCGCTCTGACCTATAAAGGTTTTGCTAAATGCCTCTGCTTGCCCACCCACGGCTTTCTGTAGCTCCTCAAGTGCCTCGAGTGGGGTGGCCGCATCTTTTATATTTATGCCGTACTGCATCAAGGCGCGGCCGTTTCCGGACAGCGCCATAGACACCAGCTTGGTGGAGCTCTCGAGGTCTATGTTTTTTGCCCGGGCCAGGTCTGCAGCAAGCGAGGTCAGCTTCATTGCCTGGCCTACATCCTTGGTGCGCTGGTAGAGTATTGCCATGCTTTTGGCTGCCTCCTCGTCATCCAGGCCAAGTTTTGTAAAAGCGGCCGAGGCGTTTAATATCCTATTCCTAGTCTCCACACTGGTGTCGCCCATCGCCTTAAGCGTTGCGTCCATGCTGGCGATTTTTACCTGTGCATCGGCAGCAGAGTCCAAGGCCATTTTTAGACCCTTGCCAACCAACGCCGCGCCGGCCACAACGGCACCCAAACTCACAGCAAATGTCTTAAAATTGCCGCTAACTTTGTTGAGCGTAGAGGAGGCATTGTCTTTTGCCTCTATTACTGCTGTTACTTTTGCTTGAGTTGCCATTTTATTTTTTAGGTGTTGCCCGGGCCTCCTCGTTCATCCGTATAATAACACCGTGCACAAGCCACTCAGGCGCCTCTAAAAAGTCAGGCCAAGACCATCCCATGTATTTGCAGACCTCTATAATCTCTGCCTCCGGAGGGAGGGTCGCCCGGCCTATCCCAAAAAGGGATGCATAGGCGCGCTCTAGTCCCTTTTTTTTTGCTCAGATAGGGATGACGCCTCTGCTATTTTCCCCAGCTCGAGTAAAACAAAGTCAAAATCTTTTCCGTGCAGCTCGTCTAGACTTGCTACGACATCCTCATTTTTACCGCCCACTGATTTTACCAACGAGGTAACCAAAATCTTTACGCGGTTGCCCTCCTCGGGCTCAGCCATAAGCCGGCGTTTGTCCCCGCCGGTTAGATAGTCAAAAAGCTCCACCTCTACCTTTTGCGTGGGGGTTTCTATTTTATGGGTAGGTCGGTCTGCCATATTAGTAGCTTGTCGTGCTGTTTACTACAAAGCTGTTTGAGCCTATAAGGATATCGTTGGTTACATCGTACAGCGCGGTAAAGGTAATCTCTTGGGTGGCCAAATCCTCGAGCGCGTTGCTGGGCTCCCACTGGTCAAACTCTACTACAGGCAGGTCGAGTTGGAACGCCGGGTTGGTCGAGCCGATGGTTACATCGCCGTTTACCAAAGCGATGCGCATGGCCTTTTTGGTACCATTCATCATGTAATCACGGTAGGTGCGGTCCTCGTAGGTCAGCTTGAGTTTGCCGGTTATCTCGATCTTGCGGTTGAGTATATCTGCCGGCTGCACGGTGCCCAGGCTATTCTCCCGGATAACATTTTTCCGGATAGTAAGGGTAAGCTCCTGGACATTTATCTTTGATGCCGCCCCTAGACCCGATAGGTCAGATGCAACCTTTACCGATACATGCTTGCTGGTAAATTTGTTTTGCTGAGTGTAGCTAGGGGTTTGGCGCGTCCAGTCTTTATGGCATTGCGCAACAAATCCTGCTTTGAGCATGGCAAGCTCGCCCTGCACAGAGGTTATCTCTACCTGATCGATCATGGCCCGGCCGTACGCAAGCGTCTTGGTCGGCGACTCTGCAGCGCCGATGGGATCGTTCATGTGCAGAGAGAGAGTCTGATGCTGCACACTGTTTACTATTGAGAGAGTGTGCTTATATACACTCAAAAATGATGCCGTGGTCAAACCACCAAAGAGCGAGTAAAGCAAAAGTGCAAGAGCGTTATCCTGCACCTCCATCTCCAGGTCGCCCTGCGCATAACGCTCTGATACAAGTGCATCATCGCCTGGGTATATTTTTCCGTAGCTCGCTTGCACGCGCGCCTTTACTGCTTTGTCCTCTACAGAGAAGTTTGTTTTAGGTACCCACTGAGTCGGTGCAACTATGGTGCCCCGGGATGACTCCCGGCCTAACCCCAACTCTTGCTGTCGTCCTATAAACTTTGCCATTGCCGTGAGTATAGCACCCCTTACGAGATGTCAACGGAAGCCTGGGTGGATAGCCGGATCTCTGCCATGCGGTATTCCTTGTCGGATAAGGCATATCCCCAGGTGCTGGGGGCTGCCTGGCTAAAGAGTACGCCGGATACGCCAAAGGTGGTGTTTTCGTCAAATGCCTGTATAAGCCGGTCTATGATGGCGGTCATCAGTGCCTCGGCCTCTGCCTCGGTACGCGAGGCTTTACGCACAACAAATACCTGCACCACAAAACCATACCGGCGCATGTTTTCACTGGTGGTCTCGTACTCTGCCTCATTGCCTGATGGGAATACCAGGGCAAATGGGTCGACCGTTACTTCGCTGAGATTTGGCTCGTAGTCAAAAACTTGCCCCGCGCCATTAAGCGCACTGTCTGCAGCCACTATCGCTTTTATGCCGGCTTTTATATCGGAGAAGTTTGCCATGTGTTTATTATATCGTCTCCACCAGGGTCTTAATGCGCTTGCCAAATATCTTTTCTATCTCAGGCACC
This sequence comes from uncultured Candidatus Peribacteria bacterium, assembly GCA_964652185.1. GTDB lineage: Bacteria > Patescibacteriota > Gracilibacteria > Peribacterales > Peribacteraceae > DALYDP01. The sequence goes on from CAZZDD010000017.1 coordinate 24,011, forward strand.
GCCTGTTTAAGTCCCGCCTCGAGGTACGGCCGGGCGCGCATAGACCGTGTACCCTCATGGATATATATGCCGTAGTTTGCCTGTGCCGTCACTACAGCCCGGTAAGGCAGTATGCTCGTTACCATAAGCGATGCGCGCAGGTAGCCAGTCTTGAGCGCGCGGTTAGGTCCGCTTGTCAGCTGCATCTTACCAAATCGCTCCACTTGGAACGCCGACTCGCGCATGCCCTCCTCGAGGGTCTTGCCCATCTTGCTTTTTACCGAGCTCAGATGCCTTACGATCTCTGCCGCGCCCAATACTTTTAGAGATATCCTCATGCCGGTTGTTTGTTGAGCGTGAGCTCCTGGTGCGGGAACGGTGCTGTGTCGCGTTTAAGCACTTCGCGCACTACATACACGGTGCCCTCGGGGTCGGTAAGATGGTCGCCCTGGCGCACCGGCAGGTCTACCTCCACATACGCCACATAGGGTGTGCCGGTCATGCCCCCTTGCAGTTCTACCGACTCTTGCCCCAATGGCTGCACGCTTGCCTCCCCAGTTGCAGTAGCAACATAGCGCCGGGTATTGCCGGAGCTAGTTTTTAACCTCTTTACTTTAACAACAGTGTCATACAGGATCATATAGTTACCGACCGATGCGCCGCCAGTATCTCTTTTAGCTCAGGGTCTTTAAGTGCCTCCGCTTTGTAGGTCATGCTTACATCGCCCACGCGCGCGCTCGAGATGCCCTCTGCTTTACGGCTGTTTATCATAGCCCCCGCTAGTTTTAGACATGCGTACTCGAGGTCGCCGGGCAAAGTGTGCTGCGCAGGATCGTTCTCTTGGTCAAAATTTATCAGATACCCCGCCACATATGTTGCCCGGTATTTATTGGGCGCTGCCAAAAAGTTGCCGGCATCTATGTCCAAAAAGCCGCCTACCGGGCTCTGCAATACGATGCGGCCGTCTGAGTAAACATGGTACCGGGATGTATCTATGGTTTCCCACGATGGCGTTGCATCGCCGGAGGTATTTACCTGCAAACGCGTGACGCTGATTAACGGCCACTGTTTGAGCACCAGCGTGTTGCTACCGGTGCCGTCATACTGCTCGTCTGTGTAAGTCTGCCGTAGGAGCCGGCGGTTTATCATCGTCTCTATAGAGCCAGTCGCCTGGTTTATTAAAATCGTGAGGATAGTGTCCTTGCTATCCCCGGCAATATCCAAAAAGCTTTTTGCGCGCTGTAGAGTAGTGAGCGCCTTTTGTACTGCGTTATTTACGAGTGTTGCCATTGCCTTTGGTGTGGACCCGGTCGGTCTTACGCATCATGGTATCACGCCTACCGGCCATCCCAGTTTTTGGCTCTCTACAGTCTCTACACTTGCGGCAAGAGCACACGCATACACCCTCTTTACAAAGCACCCAGTCGTGTTTTGCCTGTTCTTTCATAACCTCTCCACACTATAAGGAGTAATGTGGAGCAGGTTAAGAAACAACCCGACAGTAGCCCCCGACTAAAAGTCAGGGATACCAGCTGCAGTGATCGTCTTAAACGCGTTGTTGATGGCAACCTTACCGTCAATGCGCTCGACAATTTTGATTGCAACCTGGTGCTTCTCAAAGGTGCCGGCACCCTCGGTGGTCGTCTCCACACTGATCTGCTCGCGGTCTGCGAGGTAGTAGTAGGAGAGATCGCCAAAGAGTAGCGTCTCAGCCGCCATGTCGTTTTGCTCAACGACAGGGTAGCCCACAAGCTTGGCAGGAGACTGACCCTCGATCCCCTCCGTGTAAAGGAAGCGACCCTGGGTGTCTTTAAGCGCCGATATATGCGCAATAGCCGCGGAGTTCATCACCCAGCGAGCGTTTTTGCGATATGCAGTCGGCAACTTAAACGGAAGCTTTTTAATCTTGGTGGCAAGATCAGCATCCGTACCTGACAAGTTGGAGAAGCCGCCGTAGGTAAGACCCGAGGCAAAGATACCAGTGGGTTGCCCCGATCCAGTACCTGCCACGATAACCCGGTCCTCCTCGCGACCAATAGCCGCGACAAAGAGACGAGTTATAAGCGGAACAATAGAGATGGCACTATCCGCAACGAGCTCGCGGGAAGTGTACATCATCGTATTGAGGCGCTTAGGTGCAAAGGCCAGCGTGCCAAAGCGTGCGGTCGTAGTTGAGATCGCGGTGTTCTCGGAACCCCACGAAGTCTTAACATCAGACGCAAGAGTCGGCAGCTCCAGCGCGTCAGTTGCCATCGGAATGACGGTAACCAAGTTGCGGAGTACTGGCTGGTCCTTTATGTCCTCTACAAGCTGCGCGCGGAATTCAGTGGGTACAAGGTAACCACCGGAAGCAGCATCGCCCTCGGAGAGAGCTTTGACATGCTTGAGGTAGTCAGGATCCTTGCTGACACCAAACGCAACGAGATTCTTGAAGAAGAGGCCAATCTTTGCCTTGCGGAGATAATCCTCCTGCTTAGTGCTCGGTAGAGCATTAAACATTTTGGTATCTGCCTCAGACATGATGCCTTTTACATATGCCATTTTCTCGTCATGGGTCTTGGGGTTACCAAGGACCTGCTGACGAGGGAGTCCATCAAGGCCCATTGCCTTAACAGTCTCCTCGGTGGTTTGCTTTACGACATCGCCGATGCTGGCCAAGAGCTCCTTGACCTCAGCAGACATCTCGACAGCCTTGACCTCAGAGAGGGCAGTACCGTCTTTAGGGCAAAAACCTTTGGCTTCTGCAGTGTGATCACAGTTTTGTGCTGTGCACTTATACTTGTTCATAAGTATATATCTGTTGGCTAGTAGTGGGGCAGTGTTTAGTGTTGCCGGCGATTATAGCCGGGATATAGTCCCGGTCCCTAGGCCACCCTACGCGCGCTTGTTGTCGCGGAGAGCTACACCCATTGCCTTATCGACCGTTGCGAGCACCGCGCGCCGGAATTCCGGGGCTTTGGTCAGCTCTTGTATGGTGGCACCCTTACTGCCTCCACTCTCGCCATTGTCGGCGACCCTATCTTGGGCAATTGTTGCTACGGCATCTTTGGCCTCTTGTGCGACCCTCAGTGCCTCTGCTGCTGTCTCGCCTACCGCTTTGACGCTGTCGGCTATCTCGGTCAGTTTTTGCTCAACAGTCTTTTCTTGTGCCTCCTGCTCTACCAGCTCGATCTCTTTTACTATCTGCTCAGCAGCCTCTTTGTCATCGCCAATTGCCTTTGCTGCATACTCGCGCGCGAGCACAAGGGCTTGTGGGTTTGCCGGCACCGGCACGGCGCTGATCTCCAGCAGTTCGCTTTTTACAAATACGCGCGTCTTTTGGCCGTTGCCGTTGTCGCGGTCGTTCCACTCTTTTGCAATAAAACCTATAGAAAAAGCATTGAGGATTCCCTGCTTAAACATCTCGTGGTACATCTTTGCCTTTGGATTTATGTCGATGGCAAATTGAGGCTTAAACAACACACGGCTACCATCGCGCACTATCTCGAGCACTTTGCCGATGGGATCGCTGCGGTAATCGTGCGCGTACAGGAGCACCGGGTTTTTTAAGTAGTTTGTAAAATCAAGACCAGCAGGGTCTACTATCTCGCCGTCACGGTCAACGGAGGAATCAGTTGCAACGCACACAGCCAAAGTACCGTCCTCTTTAACGCTATCCTTTTCTACATATGCCGTGAGTTGTTTTCTCATTTGCGCTCAGTGTAGCACAGGGTCAAGCCCCTTGGGCTTTCCCCTTGTTGATAGCCTGGTTTTGGGCACGCTGGCTGATGGTTACCGGCACTATGGTGCAGCGGCAATTTGGGTGCAGGGGCGGGGCAACAATGTCCTCGAGATTTATGTTGAGCACGCCACCCTCTTTGCCAAGGTATGTCTCGCCGTGGTTAAAAAACTCATCGTCTATTGCGTATACTTTGCCCCCCATTGGCTCGCACCACTGGCAGGTTACCTCGTCCTCGGCCGTCAGCCACTCTTTACCAACGACCACGCCGCTTTGTTTATACGCCTCGAGCGTGCCCCGGTTTGCGGCTTTTAGCGTTTCAGTCCGGGCGATGCGCAGCGCGCGCACAGTCTTTGCCTCATTAAATACCTCCCGCACTTTCCGGCCGGCTGCTACCGGTCCTAGACCCTCCTGTATCGATTCCGACAGTACCTTGCGTAGCTTGCTCTTGGTTACCTTGTTCATTACCCGGATGCCTTTTAGTGCATCGGCGCGCAAAAATTGGCGCACAGATTCTGCTTGTGCATCAAAGCCAACCAGGTCGGGGTCGAGGAAGTCGAGCGTATCGTTGCCTACCTCCTCAAGTATCTCGCGCACCAAAGGCAACAGCAGATCGGCCGATATCTTATTCTCCTGTGTTACAGATATCAAAATGCTTTCGATATCGCTTTGCGCTATCTTTTCTACACTCTTTTTTTCTGCATCCGTAAGCGCGTTAAGTACCTTGCGCTCCTGGTCGTTAAAGATGCCGAGCACTTTGTCCTTATACGACTTCTCGAAGTGATCTGTTTTTGCTACCAGGCTTTTCCAAAAGACCGATTTTGCCTGGGCACTCCAACCACTCGGTCCTATGCTCTCCGGCGCGTCCTTTGCCTTTTCTACAAAGTGTGGCATAACCTTGCCAATTGACGCAGCAACGGTTTTTATAACCTCCTGGGTAACGCGTGCGCTTACATCCTTGGCCACCTTTTCCCGGAGGCGCATAGGGGGCACCACGATGCGTTTTTTGCGCTTTTGTGGGCTTGCCGTTATCCTCTTGCCATCCTCGCCTGTAATGGGCGCTACGGGGCCACTGGAGGCCTCCTCAGCCATCGCCGCGCGCTCAGCATCCAATGCCTCTTTTGCCTCGCCGGCCACCGGCGTTACGCTAAATGGCAGGTAGAAGCTGTCCAGGCCAACCACCTGGTCCCGGCCACCCTCCTCGCGCACCTCGTTGGGGGTTACTGCACCCATTGCAAACTCTGCCTGTAGGCGCAGCATCTCTGCATTTACATCCTGTGGTACCGGGTCGGTTATCTCAAAAAACATATCCTCTGTGCCCTTAAATAGGGGCAGCATAAACTCGTTAAGGTCGTCCCGGATACCCTCCATCAGGGGTTTAATCAAGTACTTAAGGTAAATGCCGATGGTTGCCTCCGCGTTGCTTACGGTTACACCTTCGGTCATACCCAGGCGCGATTTGGGTACCTCAAAGAGTCCCAGTATCTTGTCCCGGCTAAAGCCCATGCCGGCCAAAAACTCCATATCTTTTTGCGATATAGAAAACGGTTTGACATCCAGGCCACCCTCAAGTATCGCGGTGCGATGCGCATTTTGCGTGCCACCGTATTTGTTAGACCACTCCGCATGCATGCGCTTTATCTGATGGTCGGTCAGATTCTTTTCGGTCGATAACACTATCTCGGGCACGGCACTATTTCTAAAAAACTTTTTGTTGTATTCCTCGGCATAGCCCTCCGCATCTATGGTTACAGCCGCAGCGCGCACCACACCCATGCCCCGGTAGGGGTTTGCCGGATTAAACTCTTTGTGGTGTATTACCTCGTCAACTCCAAATTGTATTGGCTGCTTGCCGGGCACTTTATACTCGTATCCCGATATAAAACCATCCTCCGTGGTTTTTACATTCATGTAGTCCGGGCGCAATAACCAAATCTGCGTGATCATGCCCCGACCATCCTGGCCGGCACGATTTAGCCACCAAAACGCCTCCCCGGTTAGGTCTTTATATGCTTGTGTGTGCTCGATCAGTTTGCGGAATGTTAGAAAAGGGTTAACGGTGCGCAGGAGCGATAGTATGTCATGCTCCATTACCTCCTCAACCTCGCCGGTCGCCCGGTTTATTACTCTGTAGAGCTTCAGCTCGATACGCGACACATCGCGCGCGCGCGCCTTTACGCAGGAGAAAACCCAGCCAACATACGAAGAGAGCATGTCGGCCGATTTAGCATTCGGATATTCTTTTTGCCCAAGAGAGGTGGACAGTGGCACACCCTCGCGCTTTGCTTTTTCGCGCTTTACCCAGCCCTGCGACTGTATAAACTTTTCCCACATTTTCCCTAGCCTTGGCATGTTGCCCCTATAGTAGCACCCAAAGAGAGAGCCCCCGACTAGCGCCGGGGGCCCTGTTGTGCATACTCGACCCAGCAAACATCGTCACAGTAGAGCTTGCCGTCCGAGTCCATGCGGTGGCTAGGGTGCCCCATAAGGGGCTTACCGCAGCACTCGCAGTGTCTAGTAGGTGGAGGGGGACCACCCTTTACCACCATCTCGGCACTTTTAAGCGTAGTCTGCTCATCCATCGCTGTCTCCAGTCTCGCCACCACCGTGTCCGGTACATATTCCGGCATGGCCAACAACAAAAGCGCAAGCCCCACCAGTGCGTTGCCGCAAGCCCCAGGCCATGCCCACACTCCCTGCAGATCGGCCGAGATCGAGCCTTTTGCATTCGCTCGAGCTGATACTTGCGCTCAGTCTCTTGTGTCGCACTGGTCAATGCTGCCTCCTACGCCATTGCAGATAGCACGAGTCGTGCGGGTTGTCGCCCGGCTCCTGCTTGCAAAAAAACTTTGTGCCGTGAGGAGAGCTTGCGACCACACGGTCATTACCAAGCCAAGTGTTGCAGTTGCTGCACTGCACCCCGGTATTTTTGTCCCCACCGTTTACATGGTGTAGAGGTGTTGGTTGTACCATCGCTTACTCCTCTGTTTGCATCCAATTAAATCATACACCCGCTAAAACGGTTTGGTGGCTCCACATTCCCCGTAATGCGGGTATCGCCTGTTACGCCAATGCCTTGCACAGTAATAGTATCTTTCCATTGTCGGTCTGCGTTTCTTTTTCCATTTGTGCAGACCTATATAGCACAGGAGTTTTTTTATCATATCTACAGTATACGGATACCCGGGGTACTCTTGGTGCACTCAGTCTTAGCAAACTCTGCAAGCGCCCATGCATCGGGATGGTCATCATGCGCTGTTGCATCGTCCGGGTGGTGGTAGGAGAGGAAGCGCCCTTTATATTCTTTTTCCAGGTTTAACATCTCGGTGCGCAGCTCGATGTAATTTTTGTCGCTCTTGTTTTTTGCAGGTAGGCGCGTCAGTTTGTTTTGGATTACCTGTATCAGCCCCTTGCCCAGCACATCTTTGCTCTGCAGGGTAAAGGGTACCCGTATAATGTTGTACGGCGTGTGGCGCTCAAACTTGTCCGGCATAAAATCTCCCTGGCCTGTTGCATCGAGTGCGATGCCCCGGATATCCTCGAATCCCGATACCAAGCGCTGTTTTTTATTGCCTTTTTCCTCGTACTCCTCGTACTTAGGCGAGAGCCAGTCGGTAATGATGTCAAACTGATCCTCGTAGTTTTCCCCTTTCAGGGTTAAGCAACCGACCATATCGCTCTTTACATCGTCTCCATCCTGGTCGGATATAACTCGCACTACCGTTTGGTCCGGGCTCTTGGCTGTGTCGATACCTACATACGCCGGGCGCGAGCTGGTATCCGGGCATGCATAGTCATCGTCCTCGAGAGCATCCAGCTGCTCTGCTGTACAAAATTGCCCAGTGCCTATTACCCACACGCCTCCGTACTGGGTGCGTATGTAGTCACTGTCCTCGCCGTTGGTCAGTATCTCGCCCTTTACAAATTGCTCGTAACGCAGGTGGGTTTGGTCGCCGGTCTGCTCTGCCACACGCCGGCGATCGGCAAACACCTCGGCCAGCTTTATGCGTATGGCCCGGGGGTTTGTCTCGAGCTGGCGCTTAAAGTAGCACAGGCGCACCCCTGCAGTGCCCACATAGATGCGCGGCGCGTTGGTACTGGCGCCCATCGGGAATACCGAGTTTTGCATCTTTTTATCATCGACCTGCTGCGCCTCCTCAATAAGAATAAGACCCAAAGTTTTAGATTCCGGGTTACTGGTTTTACTGATAGGGAATATATATACCTCTCCACAAAAAACGCCTTGATGGTATATCCGTATAGTCTTACTATTCCACTTTTCCGGCATCTTTAGCTCGCCCTCGGTCATGGCCCGGGTGCTAAAGCCCAGCGGGGATATCTCGGTGTATTGCACTTTTAACCGGTCAAAGTCTGTAGTTGCTTGCTCGCGCTGTGGCGCAAAAATACCTATCGCCAATGGCTCTCCAAAATAGTGCCGATGCGCAACCAACAAAAACTCAGCAATATCAACCACGCTGGTTGTCTTACCACTTTGCCTAGGCAACTCAATAGGTATCTCAACCACCTCTCCATTACGAGCTGCTACTATACCCTCAAATATCGCCCTCGTAATACGATCTTGATAAGGATAGTGTGTGCGTCCATGCCATATAGAGATATGTTTCTCAAAAGCATCCAGAAGCTCAGACGCAAGGCTAGTTAGACTTGACAACAGTACTTTCATCTTTTGATTTAGGAGATGGTAGTGTCTTAATTTTCTTAAAATACTCAGTCAAAATATCTTGTGGTTTACGCTCATCATTTGCACTAACCCCCAAAACTTCAATAAGAGTCTTAATACCCATCAATGCCACCATATCAGGCTGCCCTGTGCCATCTATACGCTTTATTATCTGCTCGAGCTTGGGGGGTATCATGCCCACCAGTTTCTTAAGCTCCTCACGCATTAAGCCCCGGCGCCGATCATTCTCCCCTCGGGCATAATCCATATACTCGCCCTCGAGCAAACCGCCACGACCAAACCACTTCTTAACCGTATCAGGATGTACGCCCTTTCTAAACTCCATCGCCACATGCCCCGTAATTTCTTTATAGGTCTTGCCCTCATAACGCAACTCTATAGCTCTATGGTGGTGCCCCTGTAATTGAAAAAGGGGGTGTTTTGTGGCGGATGGGGCATCGCCTTTTTTATCTGCCTGAGTAGACATATGCCCATATTTTACACACTTTTATCCTAAGCCGCCATCGACTTCGCACTCACACCCCTCTTAAATCTCACGCACATCTCTTTTTTTGCCACTAGCTCAAGATTCGACAATATACAACGCGTAACATCTCCATCCTTAAAATGCAGCACAAAACCCTCAGGTATAGACCCCTTACCCCTCTCCCAAACAACACGGTGCAAGAGTGTACGCTTACCATCTATCGTGCCGCGTAAATACCCACCTTTACCCTTGTACCACTTGACTCCATATACCGTGGTCACGTAGAGTCCCGACTTAAACTTAGAGCGCAGTGGATACCCACGAGACCTAAAAACATCATATACAGCTTGCCGGCTCTTGCCATACAACTTACCTATCGTAGCCAGCGACATGCCATCTTTATAACAGTCATACATCTCTGCCACAGTAAAATTGTTTTTCTTGTTCGGGTGCCGATTATAACGTATCTGGTATCCTCGCTCAGTATCCCGGTCCACTTTGGTAATCCTTTCAGCTATCCTACTCATTCCATAAAAATGCCGCACCCTGACCGCCTTGTCAGCCCCCTTATCCACTACCACCAAACACCCTTTAAGTAATCGTTAAAAACATAATCACTAACCGCACAATTTACCGCATTGCCTATAGCGTAAAACCTATTTGCCTCACTCTCTCCCTCAGTCCACCCCTCCGGGAAGTTCTGCAACCTCTCTCCCTCCCGTGAGGTCAAATAACGCCAACGCCCATCAGCCTCCTGCACAATAACCCTATCGCGGCCGCTTGAGCTCACACCCGTAGTCAGCATATTTACCCGGTCATATCCCCCCATAGGAAGAAAACCCATCCCGCCGGTCCTCTCAAACCTGGCCAGCGCTTTTTCGCTCACATACTTAAAAGGCATCCCCGCGGGATCTCGCACGTCCCTAAACCGCTTAGAGTCGTCGCGCTTTTCAGGATTTTTCTTTGCAAAATCCTTGCCGCGTCTACACAAGAAAAGCACCCTTTCCCGCCCCTGGGCAGACCCATAGTGCGCCGAGTTCAGCAACACAACCCGGGTAAAGTACCCCGCGTGCTCCAAAAGTCTAATTACATTTTGGTAGGTCTTTCCCCCATTGTGGGTCACAATACCCTTTACATTCTCAAGCACAACAAATTCCGGCTTTTTTTCTACCAAGATATCGTGTATATAAAAAATCATTTGCCCACGTCTATCTCCAAACCCTTTCCGATCCCCGGCTAAACTAAAACTCTGACAAGGGAATCCCCCAGTAAACACATCGAAGTCAGGCATAGCCTTTGGGTCTATTTTGGTTATATCTCCAAAAGCTTTATGATCGGGGTAGTGCCGCTTATAAATACGCATCGAGCTCTCCCGTATATCACTAAACCCGACACACTCAGCCCCCATTTTCTCGAGCCCATAATCTAACCCACCAATACCGGTAAAAGTAGAAAAGTATCTCATGCCGTTTTTTCTCCGGCTGCCTGCAAAAGCGTATGCAACCCAATATCTCCCTTTGCTACTGCCTTTTTAATTTTTTCATACTGCTCAATAGTGTCACAATGTATTTGCGCACGTTCCCTTAATTTCGGGCTCTCCGGGGGCAATATAGTAAGCACCTCAAATCGCTCGGGGTCTTGTCCTTGCCCTTTTGCCTCCCCTAGACCAAGGTGCACCCTAAGCTCATCCTCATTAAATCCTGTCAAAGTAAGATCAGCTCCATCCTCGTTTAACTTTACCAATATCTCAGCTAAACGCTCCTCATCCCAAACTCCCTGCAAGGCCGGCGCATTAAGCGCAATATTTAGAAGTTTCTCCCTCGACTCATCCATATCTACAAAAAAACAGGGTACTTCGGTCATACCCTCTTGCTCTGCCGCACGGATACGCATGTGACCACCTATAACAACATTCTCACGACCAACATGCTTATTTACTACTGCAGGATCGGCAAAACCAAACTCTCGCAGACTCTTACGCAACCTCTCAAAATTTTCGGGTGCAATACGACGCGGGTTATACTCCGCCATCTTTAACTCCCCTATAGGCATTATCTTTAGTTCCATACAAAACATTATTGCACAACTTTTACCTTACCCAATGCACCTACCAACAAATTAAGACAACGCTTTAACTAGATCGTCTAGCGTACGGACCAAAATATATCTACCACCGGCACGTTCTAACTCCGCTTGAAAAAGCTTTTGATTATCATTCTGCCTACCCTTGCCGGCCTTACACTCAATACCCACATACTGTCCCCGTATCACTGCCACAATATCAGGTCCTCCAGGCACCCCAAATCGCACAAATCGCCGTTCATCCATACGTACAGCACCCGTATTATTGCGATAATGCCAAATGCCTTTTATATACAAATACTTTAAGCAAGCCTGTAACACCTCCCCCTCGGGGGTACTAGGCTCTTGCCTTTTCCGACGTCCTGCTCGAAGCCACGGCGCGCTCAATGACATCCTTATATTCTCGCACGGTGCGCTCGCTCGCCCAGCTCTTTATCTCCTCTGCTGCAAAGGCTGCCTCTTTCCGGCGCTCATCCTCGTCCATAAACCTCTCGCAGTCCTCTACCGTTTTTGCTACCGGCATGCCAAGAGCCCAAGCTATCAGAGTTTTGTTGTCGCTTTTATATACAAACTTGCCCACCTCCGGCCGGTTGTTGAGCACAAAGTCCCCGCCGGCAACCAGCTCATCGTTTATGGTGTCCGGGTCAAAGAGCACATTTTTGATATTTGCATCTATCCACTTTTTATCCACACCCTCTATGGCCGCATAGGGATAGTAGGGCAGGTCAGATATAACTGTTATCCCCAGCCCCAGGCGCTTTAATGCCGGCAAGGTTTGGTCTATTACCTGCTGGTTGTGGTGGTAGCCAAACCACACTACCTTGCGCGCGCGCCCCTCGTGTGTCTTTTTTTGGTAGTGCTCGGCCAGGTCTACTGTGTCGGGCACCAGGTACACCGGCACGGTCAGGATATCGCTCAGGTAGTCGTAGAGCCCTTTGCTCGAGACGGTCACGGCATCGCACATCGCCGCGCACTCTACCACCGGCTTACCCTCCATCCAGTCGGGGTCGCACAGGTCCAGTATCTTGATGCCATCGTATACCTTGAGGTAGTCGGTAAAGTAGGCCTTTTGGAATATGACCGCATCGTACTTTACCCCTATCTTAAACTCCTCCGCCTCCGGCCAGTAGCGCAGAGGCCAGGTGCACCGGATACGCGTGGAGCCAGTTGTGTTTTTTGGAGCGTTAGTAAACTGCTCGTTTGATAGGATACCTACTCGCATATTATTTTCCAGTTACCTCCCTGATAAGCTCCCTCCACTCCCGATTAAAACGCTCGAGCGCAAAAAGCTCCCGGGCAGTCTGTTTGCCTTTTTGCCCTATCTCCACGCAGAGCTTGTAGTGTTGTTTTACCAACTTTTCTATAAGGTCGGCGCAGACATCCGGGTTGTTGGGCACATGGAAGCCGTTTACGCCGTTTTGTATAAAAGTCTCCGCGCCGTGGTTTGCCAGGGTTACTACACAGGCGCCCGACAGCATCGCCTCGGTACGCGACCGGGGCATAGGGCTCTCCAGTGTGGGATTAAAGTAAATCAGGCTCTTTGCTATATAGTCCCGGTAGTCCTCAAAGCCTTTTGAGCTCCAGGTGCGGCTGGAGTTGCCCTCGCCCCCGATCCACACATGCATGATGCCGCGCTCTGCTAGCCGGCTCTGTACCTCCATCAGCAGGTTGCGGTTGTAGTACTTAGGCAGACCACCGGGCGATAGGGTAGTTATGACGCGAGGCTCTTTTGGCAGGTCGCTCCACTCGGTTGGATCCATGCCGTGGATTATTACCCTCGAGCTCTTGCCTATCGGGCCATTCTTTTCCCACATCTCTTTTGCCCGGTGGCTGTTGTACACCACATGGTTGTCGCCTATCATCATCCGCATCTTGCGGATTATCTCGTCTTGCTCGTACGCCTCCGGCCAGTAAGGGGTGCCGTGTTGTATAACGATTTTTGGTATATCCTGCACCGCCGCGTTAAGCTCCCGGTACAGCCGGCTCTTGCCCAAAGTCTCGTCAACACATTGCTGGTCGACATGTAGCACTGCCAGGTCGTATTTGCCGGGCTCGTAATATGCAGTCTGCGACAAGTTGGCCGGCCAGGGGCGCGCCCAGGTACTCCACTTACGCACGGTATTTACGCAGTGTACCCACAGTGTGTCCGGGGTTTTATACAGCTCTGCCTGGTGGGCGACATGCCAGGGTGTATTAAAAATGCGTATCTTTTTGTCGCTCATAGTATTTTCTTTGGGCGTTTAAGCTCTTGTAGTATATCCCCCAACTGCTCACTAATCAGTGCTAGATACCCGAGCATTAATTCATTTTCGGTAGGCACTCCCCATTTGCCGTCCGGTTGTTTTTTGCCCCATGTAGTCTTACTTACCAAATCCTTAAACGACACAAGCTCCATTTTTGGAGGAGGCGGTGGGGGTGGCGGTTTTACATAGTGTACTTTTGCCCAGTGGGTAGCCCTCGCGCCGGCGTTTACAAAGATGCGCCCACAGTCAGAGCACTTGCGCCGGCGTTGTTTTATCTTTTTTCGCTTCATGTAAGTATCCCAACTATTGCACAGTTTTTGCCCCTGTCCTATGGGTATATATCCACAGCTTTTTGCCAGGCAGGGTAGTGCTCTAGTATTTTCTTAAATGACTCCACATCGGTCTTGCCCCCATAAACCGGATTTACCCCCTCCGGCTTTAGCTCCCCAAGGTTTGTCGCCCACCCATAGTCGAGCAGGTATATACGCCCATCCACCCCCTGAATCAAGTTTGCCGGGCGTACATCGTTATGGCTTACATGCGCGCGCTCGAGCGCGGCAATTATGTCGTCAAACTGGCGCTTTACCTCGTGATAGCTGAGCCGGCACTCAGTCAGTGGCCAGCCATGCACTCTAAACTCCACCAGCAGATTTTCCCCTACCTCTATTGCAACCGGGGATACTTTGGGCTTGTTTACAGCCATGCGCTCCAAAAACGCATACTCATCCTCCGAGTCCCACTGCTTGCCCGGCCGGCGGCGCTTTATGACCCACTCCTCGCCTATCTCTACCTCGCATTGCGACCCGAGTATTTTTTGCTCGTCCTTTACCGTATTCCAGCATTTCCAAATAGTGCGCCGGCGCAATATCCCATCGGTACGATCCTCGCCGTAGTAGACCGGGGTCACATTTTTATACCAGCACCGCAGGTACATCTCGGCAGTTTTATCATCCACTACACCCGGCACATTTGCTCGACCGTCCGGCGGGTAAGGTATCTCCACATAGGCAACTGGTGCCTTAAATAGCTTGTCGAGGTATGCCCAGGGGTTATCCTTTGTGGCGTGTATCCAGGGCAGTACCGACAATGCCAGCACCACATCCTTGTCTTTTAGATGCTCTTGCCCGGGCTCCATAAAAACCACACCCTCGAGGCCGTTATCCTCTGCCTGTTGAGTCGCAAATGCAAGCGCCTCCTCGTCTGTGTCCACCCCAGTCACACGCGCACCATAGAGCGCAAGTCTGTTGGAGAAAAACCCAACATTGCACCCCAGGTCAAGCACCCGCTTATTCCACCAGCTTTGTTGCTGCAGTAGCACCTGCAACCTCCGGCGGTTGTCGCTCCTGTGCACTTTTTTACCATCCACCGGGAACGCCGGCTCGTGGTATAGGTAGCCCTCTTTGTCTGTTGATCCGGGGCTCATTTTATTAAGTCGTATAGGAAGTCTACGCACTCCTGGCTCTGCTCGGTCAGGTCGTCTTTGCGGAGGCTCCACTCTGCATCAAGGGTGTCGTACCCATCACCTTGTAGGTTGTCTTGGCAGAAGTTGCCGCCCTCGTTAACTGCGTACATCTCGTCATGTTCACATTGGTTTATCGCCAACAGCACATCAGCGAGGCGCACCGCATCGTTTCCGCTAGACAATAAG